>CAZNGY010000064.1:0-7279 GCA_964572955.1 uncultured Lachnoclostridium sp. | reverse complement strand
AGAAACATAACAGAGTTTTAAAGCTCGCTAAGGGTTACAGAGGAGCTAGAAGTAAGCAGTACAGAATTGCAAAGCAGTCCGTAATGCGTGCATTAACATCAGCTTTCGCTGGTCGTAAGGAAAGAAAGAGACAGATGAGAAGTCTTTGGATTGCACGTATCAATGCAGCAGCAAGACTTAACGGTCTTTCATATTCAAAGTTCATGTACGGATTAAAGCTTGCAGAAGTAGACATCAACAGAAAGATGCTTGCTGAACTTGCTGTTAATGATGCAGAAGGATTTGCTAAGCTTGTAGAAGTTGCAAAGGCTAAACTTGCATAATAAATGATTTCTTACCACACACCATATAGGGTGTGTGGTTTTTTTTGTTTTTGAAATTTAAATAGGTTGATTATAGGAAACAGATTTGATAAAATAAAACATGTATGCATAAATGAGAAACAGGAGGTCCATACAGGTGAAGGAAAAGATAGAGCAACTGTCACGCGGTATATTTGAATATGAACTGCCGGCCATAAAGCTGAGTGAGGATAAAGTTTCTCTGTCAGTACCGGTGGACAAGCGCGTATTGCATACCGTGACAGTGAGTAATGCGGCCGGAACTCACATGAAAGGTCTGGTATATTCGACAAACAGCAGAGTGATTTTGTCAGGCAGACAGTTTATCGGAAAAGAATGCAATATTGAATTTACGATAAATACCGAGTGCGCTGAGGTAAATGATTTAATTCAGGGAGAAATCGACATTGTAAGCAGTCTGGGAGAGATTGTGCTTCCTTATGAGATAAAGATAACAGCACCGGTTCTGAATACGGTGGCGGGAAAAATATATAATATGGTTCAGTTTGCCGCACTCGCAAGGGATAACTGGGAGGAAGCAAGGAGAATTTTTATTGGTACGGATTTTGAGCTGTTTCTAAAACATCTTGAACCAGACAGCCGTTTTGTCTGGGAGAGACTTTTGAAAAGTCCGTCTATGGACAATGCCATGGAGCAGTTTCTTATTGCAACGAGAAGAAAGCTTCCGGTATCTGTTCAGGCAGACAGGGATACATGCAGTTATGATGTTGGAACAAGCAGTTTCTCAGATTCGATAAGACTTACAAAAAGCAATTGGGGATATGTGAATCTTTTTGTTGAGGAAAATGGTGATTTTATTGAACTTGAACAGAAAAACATATCTTATGATGATTTCATATCAGGAGAGTTTGATTTACGTTACATAATTCACCCGGAAAAAATGCATGAAGGATGTAATTTTGGCGGAATAAGTATTACGGGGTGTGGATTAAGCCTTAATATCAGGGTGGTATGTCATGTACCAAACAAAAACAAATCGGAATTAGAGGAAAAAAGGAAAGTTAAAGCACTTGCCATACGGGGCGTCGAAAATTTTATATCATACAATCTTAATCAGATTCCGGCAGGAAGATATGTGTCGGAGGCTAATACGATTCTGGATGCATATGATAAGTGTGCGGTGACTGACGAACTTTTTTCGAAATTATACAGAGCAAAGCTTATAAGAATATCAGGTAAAGAAAGTCCGGCGGCAGCAATAATCAATTCCGTATCAGAAGAGGAATATGAAAATGCCTCTCCTTATGCAAAGGGGCTTTATCTTTATCTTCTTTCTGAAAAGATGACAACGAGAAAACAGGAATATCTGGAGATGCTCTATGCATTGTGTCAGGATAGTCCGGATTGCCCGCTTGTCCAGATTTTTGCACTTTATGCTGATGAGAGATATGAAAAGAATATTCGTGTCAGATTTGACGAACTGAAAGGAATGTATGATAGAGGATGCCGTATGGCAATCATGTTTATGGAAGCAGCAAGGCTTTTTAATCAAGAACCTTTTATGCTTAAAGAACTTGACCAATTCGAAACGGCAGCTGTTTTATTTGCGTTAAAACATGACTGCTGCAGCAGGGATTTGGCTGTTCAGTTTACTTCTCTGGTATTACGTTCAAAGGCATATGTAAAGATTCAGTACAATGTACTTGTGATGATATATGAGAAATTTCAGCTTAGGGATACGCTTACGGCAATCTGTCAGATACTTATAAAGGGATATCGCAAGGAAACTAAGTATTTTAAATGGTATCAGAAAGGCGCAGAGGAAAATATCAGAATAAGTGACCTTTACGAATATTACATGTACTCGATTGACAGGGATGTTGAGGAGGAACTTGACCAGGCTGTCTTAATGTATTATGTATATAATTCGAAGCTTAATGATAAAAGGCTGGCATACCTGTATGCTAATATAGTACTTCATAAGGAATCAAATCCTATTGTATATGAAAATTACAAAGATAAACTCAGGTTATTTGCTTTACAACAGATGCGGGCCGGCAGGAATGACGTAAATCTTGCCATAATCTATAATGACAGTCTGTGCGATGAAAACAGCAAAAAGCAATTCAGGGAACAGATGGGTAAGGTTATTTTCAGATGTGAGGTTACATGCAGTAATCCGCTTATGAAATATGTCTGCGTGTCTCACAGGGAAATGGCAGAAGACATTATGGTTCCGTTAATAGGCGGTAAGGCACAGGCAGATATTTATACGCATGGTGCAAGCGTATTTATGCTGGATGCTTCAAATAACAGGTATTTTATGCCGGAAGGCACAGAAATAGTGGAGCTTATGCCCGGCGACAGTCTTGCATCAGTGGCATACAAATATGACAGGGACAATCCTCAGCTTGTACTGAATCTGGTTGAAAAGGCACACAGAATGAGAAAATTTGATCAACAGTCGGTTGAGCTTAGAAAACAGGCTGCGATAATTCAGGGAATAACTTCATCTGAAGAACATATGCTGATAAGTGATCTGGCACTGTACTTTTATGATCACGCACAGGATGAGATTAATTCTGAGGAACTTAAAAAAATAGATTACAGGCAGCTGTCTCCGGCACGCAGAGGCAAGTTTATTGCACTGCTGATTCTTCATGAACAGTATGGACAAGCATTCCGTATGATGGAAGAATGCGGGTTTGAAAATGTCGATCTGCGGGTTCTGGAGAAGTTTGTGGTATCTGTCCCTCAGGCATCAGTCAATCGCGACAATAAGACATTATGCGAGCTGATGTATTACCTTTTTGTAAATGGAAGAAGACATGAGCGGATTTTAATATACCTGGCAAATTACTATAACGGACTTACGAACAGAATGTATGATATTTGGCAGGAGGCGTGTCTTGAGCAGGTTGCGACTGCTGATTTTGACGAAAGGCTTTTAGGACAGATATTATTTACGGAAAGTTATCTTCCGTACGGCGAGCAGATATATTCCCATTACCACAGGAGAGCAAGGAACAGAACGCTCACAAAGGCATTTTTCAATTATCTGTCATATAAGTATCTTATATCAGATGTGGAAATACCGGAAGGTATAATGGGAATTTTAAAGAGAGATTCATATTTTGAGTCAAATGATTATGTTATGCTTGCATGCCTTAAGCAGCTTGCTAATGCAAGAGAGCTTACGGCAGAAGAATGTGAATTTGCGGAAAAATGGCTTGAAATAATGGTAAATAAGGGCAAAATACTTCCTTGTTTCCTTAATTTTTCCAAGTATTTCAGACTTCCTGAAAATATGGAAGACAAAGTTTATATTGAATATCGGTCTAATCCTGAACATCGTGTTACAATACAGATAATGACACGTCAGGATGGAAAAAGGGTTATGAAAGAAGAAGCCATGCGTAATGTATGTTACGGCATTTTTATAAAGGAAATAATCCTCTTTTCACAGGAAACGGTAGAATATATAATAAAGGATGAAAGCGGACAGGAATTAATAACTTCCGAAAGGTGTACTCTTACGGGACCGGCAGGTGATCTTACAGGTTCAAAGAGCAGATTTTCAGCCATCAATGCGATAATAAATGCAAGAAATGCCAAAGACAGAGGAAGATCAATTGAACTTCTTAATGATTATGTAAAGAGGGAATTTGCCATTTCGCAGTTGTTTAAACCGATAGATAATGGCTGATTGGCCGGTTATAAATCTCTAGGGAAAGGAAAAGGAGAATATGGAAAATTCGAAATCAATAATTGCAGGTTTTGATCTCGGAACGGAGACTACGCAGATTTCCATAAGTGTGGATGGTTCGGAACCGGAATCGGTCAGCATTTCTCCAAACCGGAGCATGTATCTGGTACCTACGGTTTTATGTATCAGAAACGATACAAAAGACTGGATGTTCGGAGATGAAGCGGTAAGATGCAGAAACAGGGATGCCGGATGGTATGTGGATTCTATTCTTGAAAAATCAGAAAGTGATGAAGTATTACAGATTTTTGGGAATGAATATACGGGAGCGGAGCTTCTTGATAAATTCATAAGGAAAATTTATACGGCAATAAGGCAGAAATACCTTAATATGGCAGTTTCCAAGGTAGTAGTTACCGTAAAAAACAAAACGGATAAACTTACGGCGGCAATAGAAAAATCATTTGAAGCACTGGGATTTGAAAAGAACAGGCTGATGATTTTAAGCTACATGGAAAGCTTTATGTATTATACGGTGAGTCAGAAAAAAGATTTGTGGATAAATGATGTTTCGCTTTTTGACTTTGATGAAACCGGACTGAAGTATTATCAGCTTTCAACAAGTAAGAAGCAGCTGCCTGTAACAGTTACGGTATCATCATATGATTTTGATGAAGAACTTAATTCATCCATGATGCTTACAATGACAGATTCGAGGCTTGCAGGTGTTTTTAAGGGCATTACGGACAGACTTTTACACAGGCAGATTCTTTCTACCATTTATTTTACGGGACAGGGATTTGACGGATCGTGGGCTGACGAGGTTATAAAATCACTCTGTCCGGGAAGAAGAGTTTTTAAGGGGCAAAATCTGTATGCAAAGGGTGCGGCGTATGCCGGAATAATATCCGAAAGTGAAGATTATAAAAACTATCTGTTTCTTACGGATAATCAGACGAGGTTTTCAGTATCCATAAGAATGTTTAAAGACAACAGAATAGGCGAATATACAATGGTTGCCGCAGGCAGTGACTGGAGAAAGGTTCATGCAAAAACCGTAGGAATTCTTGATGATACAGACGAGGTTTTCTTTACAATATTTCATGCGGTAAGAAAAGAAACAAAGCATATAGTGATGAATCTCAGAAATATAGAAAAACGTGAAAACAAAACAATGAGAGTATCGGTACTTGTGGAATTCCTTGACAGGGATACGGCTGTTCTTACAGTCAGGGATTTAGGATTCGGTGAGTTTTATGAAAATACTCATAGAATATGGGAAAAGGTTATTCACTTTTAAGGAAGGGTTTATAAAGTGGGAAAGTTTATTTTTTGCATAGGTGATAAGGCAGTTAATCCGTATACGTTTACGTCAACCGGTGTAAGTGTATATACAATGGAGGAATTGTGTTACTATCTTTATCACAACATAGACACCCTTGAAGAGGACTTGTCTGACATGTCACTTGTGACCTTTATCGGAACGGAACTTGGTATGAAGGACAGAGCCCAATTTTTGGAACAGCTTTTGTCAAGGGGTGCGGGAATTAAGGATTTGGTTGTTTCGATTTTCTGCAGTACCGACTATTATACGGAGGAAGAACTTAACAATCTTATCGGTGAAATTGACAAGCTTTATGATATGCTTCCGGCAGAACGCCGGAAACGTCATGCAGACATGCTTATGAGATTTGGAAAAATCAGGGAAGCAGGATTTGAGTATACAAATCTGATAGATGATAAGGAATTTGAACAGCTGGGTGATTCGGATCAGGGCAATGTATATCACAACTATGCCGTGATTCTGGCGCAAAGCGGAAGATTTTCGTCTGCAGCAAAAGCATTTGACAAAGCTTATCAGAAAAATCATGATAAGGAGAGCCTTTGTCAATACATGTATGCTCTGAAAATGGGCGGAGATGAAGAAGCGTTTAATCGGGAAATAAATGCAAATGCAGGTGACGTTGAGCTTATAAGAAGAATAGAAAACCAATTCTATTTTATTGAAGACAACAGAGAATATAACTCGGACTATATGAGTGTGCTTAAACTGATGGAGCACAGCAGTAAGGACAGTGACGAGGATTTCTGGTGGCTTTTTGATGACACACTCAACAAAATAAAAAAAGCATACCGAAACGGACAATAGAATTATGTACAGAAAGGAAGCAGTTATGAAAGAACTTGCCAAGAATTACAATCCAAAGGAAATTGAAGATGATTTGTATGAAAAGTGGGAAACACGTAAATATTTTCATGCAAAAGTAAATCCGGAGAAAAAACCGTTTACAATCGTTATTCCGCCTCCAAATATCACAGGACAGCTTCACATGGGACACGCATTAGACAATACAATGCAGGATATTCTTATAAGATACAAGAGAATGGCAGGCTATGAGGCTTTGTGGCTTCCCGGAACGGACCATGCTTCCATAGCAACTGAGGCTAAGATTGTTGAAGCAATGAGAAAAGAAGGCGTGACAAAGGAAGAGCTTGGTCGTGAAAAATTCCTTGAGAGAGCATGGGATTGGAAAGAACAGTACGGTGGAAGAATCGTAAAACAGCTTAGAAAACTGGGTTCATCATGTGACTGGGACCGTGAAAGATTTACCATGGATGAAGGCTGTAATAAGGCAGTTAAGGAAGTTTTTGTAAACCTTTACAACAAAGGTCTTATCTACCGTGGAGAGAGAATCATAAACTGGTGCCCTCATTGCCTTACGTCAATTTCCGATGCAGAGGTTAACTATGAGGATCAGGCAGGTCATTTTTGGCATCTCCGCTATCCGTATGCTGACGGCAGCGGATATATCGAGATGGCTACAACAAGACCGGAAACAATGCTTGGTGATACGGCAGTTGCAGTAAATCCTAACGATGAAAGGTATAAGGATTGTATAGGAAAGATGGTAAAACTTCCGCTTGTAGGACGACTTATTCCGGTTATAGCAGATGAATATGTTGAGATGGAATTCGGTACAGGCGTAGTTAAGATTACTCCTGCACACGATCCTAACGATTTTGAGGTTGGACTTCGTCATAATCTTGAGGTGATTAACGTACTTACGGAAGATGCGAAAATTGTTGATGATTATCCGGAATATGCGGGAATGGATCGTTATGAAGCAAGAGAAGCAATTGTAAGGGATTTACAGGCCTGTGGTGCTTTAACTGAAATTGAGGATTACAGTCATAACGTAGGAACATGTTACAGATGCGGTTCAACGGTTGAACCAAGAGTTTCAAAGCAGTGGTTTGTAAAAATGGAACC
>CAZNGY010000063.1:0-7698 GCA_964572955.1 uncultured Lachnoclostridium sp. | reverse complement strand
TGACGAGCTGGTTAAAATCAAAAACGGCATATATTCAGAGATGTTCGCGGCGCAGGCGCAGTATTATGTTGATACCGCCGTTTAGCGGTGACTTTACTAGGAATACGCCGATTAAAGCGCAGCGTATCAAATTCAGCCGCGTGAGTATGCTCGTTTAACGGAGTGAATTTGATTTAATCAGCGTGTCCCCTGGAACAAGCGTGAAGCACCCTGCAATTTTTGCGGGGTGCTTTTGGTGCGGCATGCGTTGTGTCAAGCATTTTTGAAAATGTTCCGAAATTAGTAAAACATCATGTGCGAGAAAGATAATTTAGACCACTGCGTTGGTATGGCTGCGAATATCTGCGATTGCAACGAGCCAAGCAGACATGCTTCAAAGTGAATTTAAAGAGTGTTGTCCGCAGGATGTATCGGAGGCAATTTGTGCAAAACCGTCAGAGCAAGGTAGATTTGATTGTGCAGAAAGCAATCATTGACAAACAGTATGACATTATGCAGCTTAATGTTATATTGTTTAAGTATACGAATGTTTCACACGGACAGCTGTTCTGGGTGGACACGCTGCAGAAAAAGGGAACAAAACTGAAGAATCAGTTCTGTTCCCTTTTTTAATTACACCATACTAAAAAGTGAATTACATATCGATATATGTAGAGGCTGCTGATTTTTTTTGCTGGAGCATATTAATTTTAAATATAAAAACGTAGCTTTAATATATTAAAATATTATCAGCCGATACCTCCAAGTATAGTACCAAGGATTAATACGAGAATACATACAGGGCAGTAGATATACTTACATATGTATATGTATTTGTCTGTGAATTTCTTACTTCTGCCCTTGTTAACCTGTTCTTCAACATATTTTTTACCGCAGATATAGAAAAACATGATTCCTGCAAGTCCGGCACCGAGAGGGCAGATATAGATTGATAAAATATCCATCCATTGAGAAACAATCCCCTGAATACAGAGTGAGATTGCTACAGCAACGGCTCCGGCTGTAATACAGGCATTTTTCCTGCTTAAATGAAGCTTTTCCTGCAAAGTTGCTATAGGTGCTTCATAAAGATTAATAAGTGAAGTAAGTCCCGCAAAGAATATGGCAACAAAGAATATAATGGCAATAAGACGACCGCCCGGCATATTCTTGAAAAGGGATGGAAGGTATATGAACATAAGTCCCGGACCACCCTGATTAAGCTGGGCTCCGGTCGTAGCCATGGCAGGTATGATGACAAGTGCGGCTAAGATAGCAGCCAGAGTGTCAAAAAAGGCAACACGTGCAGCCGATGCAGGGATGTCTTCACTATCTGAAAGGTATGAGCCATAAATAAGAGTACCGTTGCCGGCAACCGAAAGTGAGAAGAATGCCTGACCAAGTGCGTAAATCCATGTGAAAGGGTCTGCAAGTACTTTTGGATCAATACGGAATATATATTTGTAACCGTCAACTGCACCTGGCTGGAATGCAATATAAATACCAAGTACAGCAAAAAGTATGAAGAAAACAGGCATCATTATTTTATTGGCATTTTCAATACCGCGGCTTACACCGAAAATAAGTATGGCAATTGCCAGTATTAATGCAATTATCTGCCAGAAATTATTTCCAAAAGAGGAAGCCATGCCGCCGAAAGAAGCTCCAAATTCTTCCACGTTTTCAGGTTTTAAGACAGAACCGGTGAAAGAACCTGTCATGTATTTGAGAATCCACCCCATGACAACAGTATATCCGATTGCCATGGCAAAGGAACCCAATACAGGAATTAATCCTAAAAACTCTCCAAGTTTTCTATGACCTTTTCTTTCACAGGCAGAACCGAAAGCGTTTACGGGACCGGATTTAGCAGCTCTACCAAAACTCATTTCACCGATTACACCGGTGGAACCGATAAGTATAACAAATATTATATATGGAATAAGATAGGAACCGCCGCCATACATGGATACTCTTGTTGGGAACATCCAGATATTACCCATTCCGACTGCGGAGCCGATACAGGCAAGGATAAATCCCCAACGGTTTTTAAAGGAATCTCTTGTTTTCATTTTTACCTCCGTCTAGTAAAAATGCCGGAAGATTTTATCTGCCGGCATTCAGGCTTTTAGTATAATTTTTTCTTTGTATTTATTGGTTCGCTGGTCAGGTCAATACCCAGTCTGGCGAAAGTCTTTGAATCAACTTCTGACAGCATTACGGATGTGTGTACCTGACATCCTTTTAGTTTTGGAAGTTGTTCAAGAGCAAGTCTTGCATTAGGGCTTCTGACTGATGTAAGTGCCAGCGCTATGAGAACTTCATCACTGTGAAGACGCGGGTTATTTCCACCGAGATACTTAACCTTAAGTTCCTGAATGGGTTCAATTGATTCCGGTTTAATAAGCTTTTCATCATGTTCAATGCCGGCAAGATGTTTGAGGGCATTAAGTATGAGGGCAGAAGAAGCTCCGAGAAAATCAGAAGTCTTGGAAGTGATAATAGTACCATCGTTAAGTTCAATTGCCGCACATGGAACGCCTAATTCTTCAGAACGTTTTTTTGCTGCAACGGTAACTTTTCGATCATCTGTTGAGATTTTAGCTTGTTTCATAAGAAGTTCAATCTTATAGACCTCGTTTTCTCCGGTACCGTCTTTTGCAGAATGATTTACTGCGTTATAGTATCTGCGTATGATTTCCATTCTTGAAGCCTGACAGCATGCTTCATCGTCTATGATGCATTTACCTGCCATATTGACACCCATATCTGTTGGAGATTTATAGTAAGTGTTTTTACCATATATTTCTTCAAAAATAGCATTAAGTACAGGGTATATTTCAATGTCTCTGTTGTAGTTGACGGTGGTTTCACCGTATGCTTCAAGATGGAATGGGTCAATCATATTCACATCGTTCAAATCTGCCGTGGCAGCTTCGTAGGCAAGATTAACAGGGTGTTTAAGAGGTATGTTCCAAATCGGAAATGTTTCAAACTTGGCATACCCGGCTTTGATCCCTCTTATGTTGTCATGGTACAGCTGGGAAAGACAGGTTGCCATCTTTCCGCTTCCGGGTCCCGGAGCGGTGATTACAACCAGTGGTTTGCTTGTTTCAATATAATCATTTTTTCCGAATCCGTTTTCACTTATGATAAGAGGAATATTGGATGGGTAACCATCAATGAAGTAGTGTTTGTATACAGAAATATTTTTCTTTTCGAGTCTTTCCTTGAAAGAGAGTGCTGCAGGTTGTCCTGAAAAATGTGTTATTACCACACTTCCTACATAAAGTCCCTTTTTTTCATATTCGCTTATAAGACGTAAAACATCAACATCATAAGTTATTCCAAGGTCGCCGCGAACTTTGTTCTTTTCGATATCTGAAGCACTGATTACGATTACGATTTCAGCAATATCAGCAAGCTGCATAAGCATTGAGAGCTTACTGTCAGGTTTAAAGCCGGGAAGAACTCTTGAAGCATGGTAGTCATCAAAGAGTTTTCCACCGAATTCGAGATAAAGTTTGTCACCAAACTGGTTAATCCTTTCTTTAATGTGTTCAGATTGAATTTTTAGATACTTTTCATTGTCAAATCCGATTTTCATAAGTTTATCCTCAATTTAATTATATCTTTCCTGTTTGGATTTTTTTCAGTAATACCAATAAACCAAACAAAACCTATTATACTCTTTTATCTGCCGTTCAGTAAAGTAAAATCTTATTTTTTTTGAAGCAGTAGAATTCATGAACCAGACTCCGGTAGCCGAGCTGTTTTAAATCCTGGTAGCTGATGCGGTAGTTTCCTTTGTAATGTCTGCCGGTGTAAAGATAGCGTATGTATTCCTGCATATACCGGTCAATTACTGCCAGACCATTGTGAGTATTTAAATAAGGAAAGAACCATCTGCTCCATGTAAGTTCAGAAGGTTCGTTGTCTGATATTTCGTTAGTTGGCGTTCCAAAAAATTTTCGGTTCATGGTATTGACAAATCCTTTAGCGGCTTTATCCGGTGAAAGACCTTTTTTTCGTTGCCATCGTGAGAGGGCATGAGCTTTACGCTTTATTTTGCGCTTCATCTTTCGTATAGTATTTTCGGAGAGATCGATTATGCCTGAATTATATGAAAAACCGAGAAATTCCCAGGTTTCGCCGGGATTTGAAAGGCTTTCCTTGTTTTTATTGATTGAAAGACCGACTGATTTCAGATGACTGTATATACGGTCTTTGTATAATTCAAGTTCCTCTCTTGTTTCAGCAAATACAATTATGTCATCAGAATAACGAAAGTAATCTATATCTTCCTCATAAAACATCTGATCCATAGACGAAAGATAAATATTTGCGAAAAAAGCAGAAACGGGTATTCCTGCCATAGCGCCTCTGGATTCCTTTATAAGTTTGCTGTTATAGAAAGTGTATTCTTCAAGAAGAAGATTTTCAAAAATTTTATAAAGCAGAGGGTCGCACTCATTTATGAATTGTAGTTTTTTTAGTAAGTAACCGGTGTTTATCGAATTGAAATAATTATGTATGTCAGCCTTGTAGCAGTATTTAAAAGGAAGTGATTTGTTGTTTTTTATTCTTTTAATGGCTGTACCTACACCTTTGTTTCTCCGGAATGCATAACAATTGTCTGAAAACAGGAAGTCGTACTGATACAGAGTGTAGGCAATGTATTTCAGAGCGATAAGGGTATCGGAATTAAATGAATATACAATTCTTTTTCCGGTGTTTCCGTCTTTATTTATTATCTTTTTGATTGATGGTTCTTCAGGAAAACGTCCATTAGCAATAAGTGTTTTTACCTTATTAAATGCATCGGATGAAATATAGCTCTCCAACAGTGTGATTTCATCAGTTGAAGTGTTGGAGGAGGCTTTTTTATAATTAACAAAATCCATAAAGAATTCAGGTGAAAAAAGTTTTTCAATTTGCAAAATTTCCGGCAAAATCTTTCTCCTTAAAATAAAAAAAGAAAGAGAAATCAGCTTTGAAGCGATAAAGCTGTGCTTTATCCACCGGGCATGAACATAAGCCTGTTACCCACAAAACAATCAGCGGCTTATGCTTCGCCCACCGTGGGCGTAAAAAAATTCACATTTCTCTTTCTTTTTTTCCAGATTAAATAAAAGAATCAGCGGATATTTTCCGCAATTCTGTCAGTAATATATTCTTCAGTACTTGGAAGATAAGTCATTATATTAATACAGTTTATACCATAGACACGACATGCTTTATGAGCTGCTTTTACATCCCTTTTGGCATAGTCGTTATGTCCGGATAAAACCATTATTGCAAGTTTAGGAGAATTGTCCCTATAAAGCATAAAACTGAAATCTCTTGCCTCGGAGTCTGCATTGACTATGGAAGCTGAGATATTAGATTTAAGTGTATATTCAGGAAAACTATAGGCACAAACGTTTTTTATCCTTTGGTTAACATTTTTGCCGGGGCTTCTTACAGGACTTGTCTTTGCATTACCTGAAAATGAGTCCGATACATTTTTTGTTTGAGAATAAATATCAATCGCCTTATCAGAAACCTTGGATGCGGTAGAGATAAATGAGGATAATTTGTCGAAAAAACCCATAATATATACTCCTTTTTTAATATTCATTGTAATTATAGCATGAGAATAATTAAAATGGAACATCTGCAGTTGTTTTTTTTGAATATGTATTGGGGAAAGTTATTAGGGAAAATCAAAAAGAGGTCTTGACAATAGGAATAAAGTGGAGTAATGTATCAATGAGTTAGACAAAACTAACCCAGTGAATCACAACTAACCAATTAAAAAGAAAACTGATTACAGGTGGGAAAGTAATTGGAAAGATTCTTTGGAAATGAGGAATGATATGGGAAATGTTGTAGTGATTTTATTACTTGTTCTTATGGTATTATATGCTTTTCGTTCAAGCATAAGTCACTTTAAAGGACAGGGTGGGTGCTGCGGTGGAGGGGACTCAGTAGTACTTAAGAAGAAAAAGCCGGAGAATGTAATAGGGAGAAAAATAATACTTATCGAAGGGATGACATGCAAAAACTGTTCAGTAAGGGTTGAAAGCAGACTCAATGAAATTGAAGGTGCGGCTGCAAGAGTAAGTTTAAGGAGAAAAAGAGCTGTTTTATATGTGGACAGAGAAATAAGCAACTCATATTTAACCGAAATTGTGGAAAAAGCCGGATATGAAGTGAAGAACATCTTGTAATTAAGAAAGGACGGAAGTATGTCAGACGAAGAAAAGAAATTTTTGGAAATTGTGGATTTGAAAAAGGGATTTGGAAGCGGAGATACAAGACAGGAAGTAATACGTGGAATGAATTTTTCTGTTGCAAAAGGAGAGTTTTGTGTTCTGTTGGGACCGTCTGGTTCGGGAAAATCCACCTTGTTAAATATTATAGGTGGAATCGATAATGCGGATTCAGGTTATATATCAATAAAGGGTGATAAATTAAAAGACATGAGTGAAAAGAAACTTACTCAATACAGAAGAAAACATCTTGGGTATGTATTTCAAATGTATAACCTGATAGGGAATCTCAATGTAAAGGAAAATATAGAAGTCGGTGCATATTTATCGGATAATGCTCTTGATATAGATGAACTTCTGAATACACTGGGACTTTATGAACACAGATACAAACTTCCTAATCAGCTTTCGGGAGGACAGCAGCAGAGAGTGTCAATCGGACGAGCTATTGTAAAAAATCCGGATATTCTTCTTTGTGACGAGCCAACGGGAGCATTGGATTATAATACTTCTAAAGAAATACTTAAATTGATAGAGGATGTAAACACCAAGTATGGAAATACCGTGATTATGGTAACACATAATGAAGCTATAAAAGATATGGCTGATCGTGTGATTAAGCTTCGTGATGGTGTTGTAAGAAAAAATGAAGTGAATTTGAATAAAGTTCACGCGGAAAATCTTGAATGGTAAGGGAGTGAAGGCATGAACAGTAAGAAAACAGGTAACCCTCTTATAAAAAGAATTCCCAGAGAACTTAAAACGGATTGGAAAAAATATTTTGTTATATCGATTTTTTTAATTCTGGTAATTGGATTTGTGTCGGGATTGTATGTGGCGAACAATAGTATGATTAAAGCCGCAGACGAGTCAGCAGACAAATACAAATTGGAAGATGGACATTTTGAACTTACTAAAAAGGCAGATGAGGAACTTATTAAAAAAATCAGTTCTGAAACAAATTCAAAAATATATGAATTTTTTTACAGAAACGAAAATGAAGATAATGATAATGATGGCAAATCCGATGGTACAATCAGAGTATATGTTAAAAATGACGAGATAAATGAAGCCTGCATTATGGATGGACGTCTGCCTGAAAATGAAAATGAAGTGGCAATAGATCGTATGCATGCAGATAATGCAGGAATAACGGTTGATGATGAGATTAAAATAGGAGATTATAAATATAAAGTTGTCGGACTTATAGCATATGTAAATTATTCGACTTTGCATGAAAAGAATACGGATTTGATGTTTGATGCAATTAATTTTGATGTCGGTATGCTTACTAAGGATGGATTTGACAGACTCGGAGAAAGAATACACTACTCATATTCATGGTTCTATAATGAAAAACCTGTCGGTAATGTCGAGAATAAAGAGGCTTCGGATGAATTCCTGGAGAATATGTATATACAGGTTCTCTCGGAGGGAAATGATGTAGAGGATTATCTTCCGGCAT
>CAZNGY010000062.1:0-8274 GCA_964572955.1 uncultured Lachnoclostridium sp. | reverse complement strand
AAGATCCTTAACAACAGCCCATGTTTCTTCTGTCATTGGGTGGTTGTCATTCTTATATTCATCTGATGTCCACCATACAGTGTCTTTTGAGTTAGCATCGCAAACGATGTATTTATCTTTAGGAGAACGACCTGTATAGATACCTGTCATAACATTTACTGCGCCAAGTTCACTAACCTGTCCTACTTCATAACCCTCAAGACCGGCCTTTGTTTCTTCTTCAAATAATAATTCGTAAGAAGGATTGTACACGATTTCTGTTGTACCGGTAATACCGTACTTTGTTAAATCAACTGTAGCCATTTAACCATACCTCTTTTCTTAATATTTAGTAATGATTTCTCTGAATCCAGAGTATCCTCAAATTATTTGAACGCTTCAAAACCACGTTCACCGTCTGATAGTATACACTAACATTTAAAATAAATCAATAAAAACAAAATGAAAAGTGACTAAATCCGACCATTCTTTGATTTATCAAAAGTTCAATTTAAGTTCAATTTTATTTTTTGCGTCTTTTCACGATTTTTATATTGAACTTTTTGATATATTGAATTATAATTCCAATAATTAAATTGAACTTTCCGAAACATGTCAGACATAACTCGGATAAGTATAGGGAATGCATAATATAATTCGTTCCCGGAATACATTAAAATATATATGGAAGCGAGGATTAAAATGGATAATACTATCTTTGCCGACAGACTTAAAGAGGCCATGAAAAAAAAATCCCTTAAACAGATTGATCTGGTCAATGCTGCCGAGAACTATGGTATTAAACTCGGGAAAAGTCATGTAAGTCAGTATGTCAATGGAAAAACAGTACCACGGGCAGAGATTCTTAACATGCTTTGTTCAATTCTGGAAGTTGACGAAAACTGGCTCATCGGACACATCCCATCTCCCATAAATTCAAACAGCAAAATTCCGGTTCATTCAGAAGCTGATTCAAATTCAGCAAATAATTCCACAACCCAATCAGGAGGTATATATATGAAGGAATTTAAAAAATCTTCCAAACTTGATAATGTGTTATATGACGTGCGTGGGCCTGTAGTTGACGAAGCCTCCCGCATGGAAGCATCCGGTATGCAGATTTTAAAATTAAACATAGGTAATCCGGCTCCTTTCGGTTTTCATACTCCGGATGAAGTAATTTATGACATGCGTCAGCAGCTTACGGAATGTGAAGGTTACTCTGCATCAAACGGTCTTTTTTCTGCAAGAAAAGCCATCATGCAGTACGCCCAGCTCAAACATATTCCAAATGTTTCAATCGAAGACATCTATACAGGAAACGGTGTAAGTGAGCTTATTAATCTTTGCATGTCTGCTCTTCTCAATGATGGCGACGAAATTCTTATTCCTTCCCCTGACTACCCTCTCTGGACCGCTTGTGCCACTCTTGCCGGAGGAAAAGCAGTTCATTATATCTGTGATGAACAGTCAGACTGGTATCCCGATATTGACGATATCAAGAAAAAAGTAAACGAAAAAACAAAAGCCATTGTAATAATCAATCCTAACAATCCTACCGGTGCTCTTTACCCAAAAGAAATTTTAGAGCAGATTACAGAGGTTGCAAGACAAAATAATCTCATTATCTTCTCTGATGAAATTTACGATCGTCTTGTTATGGACGGTGAAGAACATATTTCAATCGCTTCTCTTGCACCTGATTTGTTCTGTGTTACATTCAGTGGACTCTCAAAATCCCACATGATTGCAGGTTTCAGAATCGGCTGGATGATTCTCAGCGGTAACAAGGCTATTGCGAAAGATTATATAGAAGGAATCCGAATGCTTTCCAACATGCGTCTTTGCTCAAATGTACCTGCACAGTCAATTGTCCAGACAGCTCTCGGTGGTCACCAGAGTGTAAACAATTACATTGTTCCGGGCGGCAGAATTTATGAACAGAGAGAGTTTATATATAATACCATGACACAAATTCCGGGAATAACAGCTGTCAAACCAAAAGCAGCATTCTATATGTTTCCTAAACTTGATGTCAAAAAATTCAACATCACTGATGATGAGAAATTTGCTCTTGATCTTCTTCGTGACAAAAAAATTCTTCTTATCCACGGCGGCGGCTTCAATTGGAAAACTCCTGACCACTTCAGAGTTGTATATCTTCCAAGAATTGAAGTTCTCAAGGAATCCGTTGAAAAAATTGCAGATTTCTTAAGTTATTATCATCAGTAAACAAAAAACTCTTTGAAAGACAGGTAATACGATAAACTTTTTAAATCGTATTCCCTCTTCTTTCAAAGAGTTCTTTTTTATCCATTTTTAAATCAGACTTTATTTACATTCCTTATTCAGTACCTGAAAAAGCAAATATCTGATTGATTTAAACCGTCCTCATTCCTCTGTTGAACATTGTCCGTTTTATTAATATAAAAAAAACTTTAATACTTGACAAAAACACCATTCTGCTCATTGGTGCAAAATATGCATCGCTTCCTGTTTCTTTACCTATGCACCCTCTTATATCTCCTGAATATATTAGTCTGTCTGAAAAAAGTTCAAAAAAATCATCAGGAGTATACTGATAACACGGTCTGTTAAAATATCCCATATCTTCCAAAAGATATGCGACAAATTCAACACAGGTAAATGTTTTATATACATGAAAACCCTTTATCAAAGGAAAACTAAGTACCGAGAAAAGATTATAATAATAATGCTTATCTTCCAGAATTTCTGTTATCTTACCATTTATGTCCTCATATTTTTCTTTCGTGAGCGGAAATTCCATTACTGCAATCGGAACCTGAACATCTCTGTTCATTGTATACCTGTCAACATCTTCCTTTACTAATGTAGCAAGAAGTGCCGCATTGTATTGAGGCCTTGCAAATGCATATATTTCCTGAAATTTGTCATCAAGACATATTGATACATGGTTATATTTTTGTTTTCCGAACAATCTTATCAATCTTCCGAATCTCGTCTGGGTCTTTGATAAAATTATATATATATTCTTTGTTTCCATAAACTATATTCCAAAACACTTTCGGTTTCATAAATAAGCAGCCCTCACAAAACTACAAAATCATATCCTAATCAGTTTAGCAGCACTGACATTATCTGACTCCATGCATTTACCTGCAATACATATCCAACAAAACCGATAAACCCCTTCTCATCACGTCTTTACATCACTGTGTGTCCGCTTTTACAAAACCGGACACACAATTTTATTTTATCATACTTCAACTTCAAAAGGAAGCAAATCAAGGATATCTTTCTTTATATCCACTCCCGGATACACTTCCAAAAGTTTAAGTCCTCTCGGTGTAAGACCAAAAACACATCGTTCCGTTACATAAAGCACCTTCTGTCCATTAACCAAGGCTCTTTTGGACGAAAAGCTTATGCTTCTGACTTCATCAACAAATTTTGAAATTGAACCATTGGCATTTATTGTGACTTTTTCTTTTTGTCTGCTTACTTCAAGTCCCTTTGTATTGAATGTGAGACAGAAAACAACTGTCGGTGTCTTTGCTGTAATATTTGCAAATCCGCCGATACCGGCAAATGCTCCCGGTCCTCTGTGTGCATTTACATTTCCATACTTATCAACTTCAAGTGCCCCCATAAAGCAAATATCCAATCCGCCATTATCATAAAGATCAAATTGGTTTGCCATATCAATCATGGCATTTGCACCGATTACTGCTCCAAAGACAGTTCCCGATGCAGGAAATCCGCCAAAACCACCTGACTCAACCGTTAATGTTATCTTGTCAAGCATACCGTTTTTTCTCGCGTAATTGGAAACCAGCTCCGGTATTCCTATTCCTATATTTACTTTATCTTCCGGTTTAAGTTCTTTTGCCGCTCTTCTTCCGATTATCCTTCCTGCAACATTAAAACTTGATTTGGTTGCCGTAAGGGTTTCAAGCATTTCATGCCAATCCTGCCACTGAGAATATGGAATTTCAAAACTTCCCGTAAGCGATTCAAATGCTGCATGTCTTGGTTCAGGCGGTACAACCACCACAGCATCCACAAGACAGCCCGGTATAATGGTATTCCTTGGTCTTGACGGAACTGTAATAAGCCTGTCAACCTGCACTATTACCTTTCCATGATTTGCTTTTACAGCCTGACATATGGAAAGTGCATCTCCCGACATATACATATCTTCAAATGATATATTTCCTTTTTTATCAGCTGATGTTCCTTTTATAAGTGCCACATTAAACTTCGGGAGCTTATAATAGAGAAATTCTTCATCGTCAACATTAACTATCTTTACCAGCGACTCGTCATGCGACACATTATTTATTGCCGGTCCGTCAATTCTTGGATCTACAAAAATATCAAGTCCGACTTTCGAAAGTGCTCCCGGAAGTCCTCCTGCCTGTGCTCTTATTGCATGCGATATACAGCCAAGCGGTAAATTATATGCTTCAAATTTGTCTTCAAGAACAAGCCTCTTTGTACTTGGCATTGCTCCGAAATGACCGCATATCAATTTGTCAACCGCACCTTCCCTTATATAAGGTTCAGCGCTCCTATTCTCATCCCAAACCCCAAAGCCCGCACTTGAAATAATTGTCAGTTTCTTTGGTGAATCAGTTTCTTTATATCTTCTGTATAATGCCTCGTGAAGTTCAGCCGGATTTTCAATTCCTACAAAGGAATTTAAACATATTACATCTCCGTCATGAATAAGCTTCACAGCCTCATCTGCCGTTACTGTTTTAAACATCTTAAAGTAATTGCCTTTCTTTTTATATGTCAATTAGTGATTTTAACATAACAAAGGCAAAATGTATAGCTTTTTAGTTTTCAGTTGTTGAGAAATATTTAAATACTCAGCAACTCCATTCCCAAGAGACTATATGATGTTACTTTTTTTCACCTGTCTAAAACGGCTTTTTTAAGGAAAGTCTCTAAACGCTTTTTACTTTCTCTACATTTTACATGCTATAATCAAATCTATGAGTTCTTCCGTGTCCATCATCCCAATATTTACTGCCTCATGTTCACCCTCAGCAATAACCAGATAAGGAACGCTCATGACATTATATTTAGTCCGCATTTCCGTACATACTGCAGCATCATATATCTCAACCTCAATATCAGGCACTGATGCTGCCAAAAACTCAGCAGCCATAACAAGAGGCGGACACATAGAACAGCTTACCGTTATCATTATCTTGAGCTTAACTTTTTGTTGTATCTGTCCTAATTTGTTTATATATTCTGCTGATATATTCTGCTTAAATCCTGATGCATAAAGTATCCCATATAAAAAGCCTGCAACTTCATATTCTTCTGGTACACCATAATAACTTATCCCTATCTTCTCTCCGTTTTCTCTGCAGATTTCTATCCTCGGAATCTTCCTTTCTCCTCTTTCAAAAATATAATCTATCTGTATTTTTTCCGAACCGGTTTTTATCCCATCCATAAACCTGATAAGCCTGTTGGAAAGATTATCATCATAAAGATATGCTCTGACCAATACGTTTTTATCCATCTTTTGGAACATCATTTTCAACTTATCGCTCATTCCGTTTTCATCTGAATTTCTATCAATCATTACCCCTCTTTTCCGAGTAAAGTACTCAAATCACATTATTTATATAAAATCCCGGTCTGCCGGGAATACAAATCCGATTACAATCTCATTCAATTTTAATCCAATACAGAAAACATATCATTTTCCCAGATAATCTAGCATTGAACCTGCTGCGATTGCTCCGTCTGCAGCGGCAGTAACCAGCTGTCTGAGTTTCTTTTTTCTTACATCTCCTGCTGCATATATTCCGGGAGTTTTTGTTTCACATTCTTCTGATGTAAGAATATAACCTTCTTCATCAATCTCTGCATATTCCTTCAATAATTTAGATTCCGGTTCATATCCGGCAAATATAAAAACTCCAAACCCTCTTTCCCCCGATGTAAAAATATTTGTTTCACCGCTTTTACGGTTTATAAATGTTATGCTTTCCGGTTTATCCTCTCCCTTTATTTCCGCAATTTCGGTATTCAAGTAAATTGTTATCTTTCCGTTTTCTTTTAACTTTGAAACAAGGCTTTCATCACAACGCATTTTTTCTCCTCGTACAAGCAGATTCACATGAGCTGCATATTCTGTCAGAAAAATTGATTCCTCGGCAGCCGCATAACCTCCCCCTGCAACAAAAAGTTCCTTGCCCCTGAATAATTCACCATCACATACCGAACAATATGAAACACCTCTGCCTGTAAGCCGTCGTTCTCCCGGGAAACCTATACGTCTTGCTCTTGCTCCCGCTGCATAAATTAATCCCTTTGATGCGAATTCTCCGGAGTCTGTCTTTACGGTTTTATTATCACCATCTGTTTTAATTTCCTTCACCTCAGCCTTAAGAAATTCTGTACCATATCTGAATGCCTGCTCCTTCATTTCCTCACCAAGTTTTCGTCCGTTTATACTTTTTATCCCCGGATAATTCTCTACCAGTTCAGTAGTTACAATCTGACCTCCATAACTTTCTTTTTCTATAAGCAGCGTTTTTCTGCCTGCCCTTGAGAGATAAATTGCAGCACTCAATCCTGCAACTCCTCCCCCGATAATAACCACATCATAATATTTCTGCATTTTTCACCTCATCTGTCCGATTTTCTATCCTCTATTTTTAACCAAATTGATTTTTATATGCAGAACCAGTTAAATGTTTAGATTTATGCAAAAAAACAGCAGGCAATCCACAGATCACCTGCCATTTTAAATACACTGTATTAAATTGGTATTATTCAAGCACTATAAAACCTATATTCTTATTTCTATTCTAAAAAACAGTACATTATTCCTGATATACATACTGAATTTAAAGAAGATTAACTCCCGCTTCTTTTGCCGCCTTGCATACATCATCCGGCCATATTGATGACTGAACCTCACCAATATGAGCTCTCTGAAGGAAAAACATGCAAATTCTTGACTGTCCGATTCCCCCTCCTATTGTATACGGCATCTTCTTTTCAAGAATCTTCTTCTGGAACGGAAGTTCTGCTCTTTCCATACATCCTGCTATTTCAAGCTGTTTCAAAAGTGAATCTTCGTCAACCCTTATACCCATTGAAGAAAGTTCCAATGCCCTGTCAAGTACAGGATAATAAACGATTATATCACCATTAAGTTCCCAATCATCATAATCCGGAGCACGTCCATCATGTTTTTCTCCTGATTTAAGTTCTCCGCCGATTTTCATAAGAAAAACTGCTCCGTTTTCCTTTGCTATGAGATTCTCCCTTTCCTTTGGAGTTTTATCAGGCCATCTGTCTTCCAATTCCTGTGTTGTTACAAATGAAATTTCATTAGGAAGGAATGGATCCATAAAATGGTATTTCCCGCAAATGTAATACTCTGTCTGTTTAATTGCCATATAGATTCTGAAAACGGTTTCTTCCAAAGTCTCCTGATTTCTTTCTTCCTTGGAAATTATCTTTTCCCAATCCCACTGGTCAACATAAAGAGAGTGAACATTATCCGTTTCTTCATCTCTTCTTATTGCACTCATGTCAGTATAAAGACCTTCGCCGACTGCAAACCCATACTCTCCAAGTGCACTTCTTTTCCATTTGGCAAGTGAATGAACAATTTCGACCATTGCTTCGTCCTGCTCTTTTATACCGAATGTAACAGGGCGTTCAACACCGTTTAAGTTATCATTAAGTCCTGACTCCGGTTTAACAAACAAAGGAGCCGATACTCTCGTAAGATTTAATGCATCTGCAAGAGCCCTTTCAAAATAATCTTTAACTTCCTTAATGGCCTTTTCGGTTTCTTTTATTGACTGAGGGCTTTTGTAACCTTCAGGAATATAAATATTTCCCATAAAGCGTTCCTCCTATCAAAATTTTGCTCTTCTTATAACTCACAGTTGTTAACCGTTCTTGGGAACGGAATGACATCCCTTATATTGCCCATTCCCGTAAGATACATTACGCATCTTTCAAATCCAAGACCAAAACCTGCGTGTCTTGCAGTACCGTATTTTCTGAGGTCAAGATAGAAATCATAATCTTCTTTCTTAAGTCCAAGCTCATCCATTCTTGCCGTAAGCTTTTCATAATCGTCCTCTCTCTGACTTCCTCCGATTATCTCTCCGATTCCCGGCACAAGACAATCCATTGCAGCAACTGTTTTTCCGTCATCATTAAGCTTCATATAGAACGCTTTGATTTCCTTTGGATAATCTGTTACAAATACAGGTCTCTTAAATACCTCTTCCGTAAGATATCTTTCGTGCTCCGTCTGAA
>CAZNGY010000061.1:0-8556 GCA_964572955.1 uncultured Lachnoclostridium sp. | reverse complement strand
GAAACAGGCAAGAATTGCTGAAACTGAAAAGTATGCTCATGTTACATTCTTCTTTAACGGCGGTAAAGAGGAACCAAATGATGGAGAAGACAGAATACTTGTGGACTCTCCTAAATATGTTCCAACGTACGATAAGAAGCCTCGTATGAGTGCTTATACGGTATGTGATGAACTTTGCAAAGCAATTACTGCAAAAGATGAAAATGGTGAATCAAAGTATGATGTAATTATCTGTAACTTTGCAAATCCTGATATGGTTGGTCATACAGCAGTTGTTGAATCTGCAGTTAAGGCTATTGAAGTAATTGATGAGTGTGTTGGAGAAGTTGTAAACTTTATTAAGGAAGTTGACGGTCAGCTTTTTATATGTGCCGATCACGGAAATGCTGAACAGCTTGTTAATTATGAGACAGGAAAGCCATATACGGCACATACGACAAATCCTGTTCCATTTATAATAGTAAATGCAGATCCTTCTTATAAACTTAAGGAAGGTGGATGTCTTGCAGATATTGTACCAACAATGATTGATATGATGGGAATGGAAAAACCTGAGGAAATGTCAGGAGAATCCCTGATTATAAAGTAATATTGAATGAGTATTAGGGCGGCGGGGTTACCTTTCGCCCTGTTTTTTTGATAGAATGAGAGAAATCAGCGGAAAAATAAAGAATAAAATAGATAAATACAGAGCGATGACCGATCTGGCTTTGATGGCAGGAAAAGGTCATAAAGCAGAAAATCTATTTGTAAAAGAGTATTGTGATATAAGATATTCAAAATATGGAAAGTACGGACTTTTGGATGTATATAAACCGTTCGGGTATGATGGCAGGATACCGGTTATAGTTCATACTCACGGAGGTGCTTATTGTTATGGATCAAAGGAAATGTACAGGGATTATTGCAAGAGTCTATCAGGGAAAGGTTTTGCAGTTATAAATTACAACTATCGTCTGTTTTATGAATATGGATATCCAGATCCTTTGTATGATTTGAACTCGGTTCTTGATTGGCTGGAGAAAAATTCATCAGAATATTTTTTTGACACGGAAAAGGTGTTTCTTGCGGGTGATTCTGCCGGGGCAAATAATACTTTTCTGTATCTGGTTATTAGAAGTGCAGGAAAATATGAAAGTTTTCTTGGTTCAAAACCATCAAGAGTCAGAATACAAGGTGCGCTTCTTAACTGTGGGTTTTATGATGTGATCACAGATTACTCATCCGATATTTTTGGTGTTGATCTGATTGAAGAATACTTTGGGGACAGTGATAACATACCGGAAATTCTGTCAGAAGCAAAAAAAATGTTGGATGAGAGATTTCCGCCTTGCTATGTAATGACTTCAAATGATGATTTCTTAAAGCAGGATTCGTATGATTTGAGAGAAGCACTTGAACAGAAAGCAATCAAATTTGTTTTTAAAGAGTATGGTACGGATGATAACAGGCTTAAACATGTTTTTCATATAGATATTTCTAACGAAACTGCCGGGATATGTAATAGTGAAGAATGCGAATTTTTAAAAGAACTGTAAACATGCTCGTGTTGATTTTATACAGATTTGCATTCAAAACTAAAAAATAAAAAGCTTGCAGTATACAAGACGTTGTGGTATTATAAGATACAGATTGTTTAGATGGAGGAAGTTCGATGGAAATCTTAAGAACTGTGTTAACAGTTGTTTATATTCTGATATGTATAGCACTTGTGATAATCGTATTAATGCAGGAGGGAAAGAGCGCAGGATTGACAGGTTCAATCAGTGGTGCTGCTGAAACTTACTGGGGAAGAAACAAGGGACGTTCGATGGAAGGTGCTCTTGAGAAAATTACTAAGGTGCTTGCTGCTTTATTTATAATTATTTCAATTCTGTTGAATATGAATTGGTAAAAATCCACACTCTGATATCTAGTATCAGAGTGTTTTTGCTTTATGGAAACGGTAAATAATGATAGGGGTGAGAAAATGGACAGGATATTGCATGATTCGCGAAAAGAAATGCTTAAGGAACTTTTCAAAGACGGAAGAATTAAACCAATGAAATTCAGGGAACTTTGTGGGTTTTTAAGTGTTCCAAGGGATGAGAGAGAAGATTTCAATATGATTCTTTCAGAGCTTCAGTCGGAAGGCCTTATCGTATGCGATACGTCCGGAAGATTCGGTTTATCAAATGCAAGAATAATAGAGGGAACGTATAGTCAGACTTCAAGAGGATTTGGATTTGTAATGCCGGATGAAAATTCAGGAGATATATTTGTAACTGATACTGATAATAACGGAGCAATTCACGGAGACCGTGTCAGTGTGTCAATTACAAGAGAAGCTGATACAGGTGGAAAGAAGCGTGCCGAGGGAAAAATCGTAAAGATTATAGAGAGAAAAACCACGGAAATAGTAGGGATGATAAGCCGAAAGAAAAATACTTGCTTTGTGATACCCGATAATCAGCATTATATATTTGATGTTTATGTTCCAAAGGAAAAGAGTCTGAATGCAGTACACGGAACAAAGGTTATATGCAGAATAAAAAACTATGGGGAACATGGTAAAAATCCTGAAGGCGAAGTTGTATCAATTTTAGGACATATAAACGATCCGGGAGTAGATATATTAAGTATTATAAAATCTTACGGTATTCCCTATGAGATGCCGGAGGATGTGAAAGAAGAAATAAAAGGTGTTTCGTCATATGTAACAGCAGAAGAGTGTTTTGGCAGAAAGGATCTCAGAAATTTAAGAACGGTTACGATAGACGGTGAAGATGCGAAGGATTTAGATGATGCAATTTCACTTTCAAAGGGAAACGGTAATTATTTGCTGGGAGTTCATATTGCTGATGTTGCAAATTATGTGAAAGAGAATTCAGCTCTTGACAGAGAAGCCTTAAACAGAGGAACAAGTGTATATACAACAGACAGGGTGGTTCCAATGCTTCCTCATGAACTCAGTAACGGGATATGTTCTCTTAATCAGGGACAGGACAGACTTGCTCTCAGTTGTCTTATGGAATTTGATTCTGAAGGAAATATATTATCGCATTCTATTGAAGAAACAGTCATAAATGTAGATAAGAGAATGAACTATCACGAAGTTAATAATATAATCAACAGACTTGAAAGTGCAGATATTGAAAAATATGCTGATTATGTTGATATGTTTGATCTGATGTTTGAACTCAGTAAAAAACTCAGAAAAAAGAGATTTGAGCGCGGAGCAGTTGATTTTAATACGGAAGAATGTAAAATTATCCTGGATGAAAAAGGCAGGGCAATAGATGTACAGCCATATGATATCAATGATGCAAATGGAATAATTGAAGATTTTATGCTGGCGGCAAACGAAACAGTGGCAGAAGAGTATTTTTGGATGGAGAATCCGTTTGTTTACAGAATTCATGAGGAACCTGATGCAATAAAAATTGAAGAACTTAATGAATTTCTTAAAAATCTTAAGTTAAAGGTACATGTGGGTAATGAGCTTCACAGCAAAGAAATTCAAAAGCTTTTAGAGAAAATAAAGGGAACTGATGCAGAACCGGTGATAAGCAGACTTACCTTAAGAAGTATGAAACAGGCGAGATATGCAACGGAGTGTCTTGGTCACTTTGGATTGGCAGCGAGATATTATTGTCATTTTACTTCTCCGATAAGACGATATCCGGAT
This sequence comes from uncultured Lachnoclostridium sp., assembly GCA_964572955.1. GTDB lineage: Bacteria > Bacillota > Clostridia > Lachnospirales > Lachnospiraceae > UBA3775. The sequence continues at coordinate 4,889 of CAZNGY010000061.1, read as the reverse complement.
TTACAGATCCACAGAATAATCAAGGAGCAGCTTCATGGTGGTATAAATGATGAAAGAATTGCTCATTATAACGAAATTCTCGGAGAAGTATCATCAAAGTGTTCAGCTGCAGAGAGGCGTGCAGATGAGGCAGAACGTGAGTCGGATAAAATGAAAAAGGCTGAATACATGAGGAAACATATCGGAGAAGAATTTGAAGGTGTTATAAGCGGAATAACTAATTGGGGAATGTATGTCGAATTGTCTAATACTATAGAGGGACTTGTGAGGTTTGAAAACATAACGAACGATTTTATATCAGTAGACAAATCAGGATTCTCATGTAGAGGGGAACGATCAAAAAAGGTATACAGTTATGGACAGAAAGTGAAAGTTCAGGTTGCCGGAGCAGACAAGTTTTTAAGAAGTATTGATTTTGTGTTAGTTGATGAGGAATGAAATGGGAAAAGACAGTATTAAATTAGTAGCAAACAACAAGAAGGCTTACTATGACTATTTTGTTGAGGAAACATATGAAGCGGGGATGGTTTTACATGGTACGGAAGTTAAATCGCTTCGTATGGGGCAGTGTTCAATAAAAGAGTCCTTCATCTCAATTGACAAGGGAGAAGTGTATGTCAGAAATATGCACATAAGTCCGTATGAGAAGGGAAATATATTTAACAGGGACCCTTTGAGATTAAAAAAGCTGCTTTTGAATAAATCGGAAATACGAAAGCTTATAGGAATAAGTTCTCAACCAGGATATACATTAATTCCTTTAAAGGTTTACTTGAAGGGAAATTATGTTAAAATGGAAATAGGCGTCTGCCGTGGAAAAAAATTATATGATAAGCGTGATTCAATAGCAAAAAAAGATCAGCGCAGAGAACTTGAAAGAAATTTTAAGGTTAGCAACCTTTATTAGAAAATAAATAGGAGAAGCAATGAAAACTCATCAGAAAAAGGTTATAGTTATAGGACATAAGAATCCGGATACTGATTCGATATGCTCAGCGATTGCATATACTACGTTTAAAAATAAGACATCAGGAATGCTTCACGTCGCAAGATGTGCAGGCGAAATTAATGCTGAAACGGAATTTGTGTTGAACTACTTTGGTGTAGATAAGCCTGATTATATTGACGATGTCAGTACACAGGTAAAAGACATTGATATTCATGAAGTTGCATCCATTAATGCAGATATGAGTCTTAAGGATGCATGGACTCTTATGAGGGAAAAGAGATTGTATACGCTACCAATCTGCAATCAGGAGGGTGAACTTGAGGGTATAATAACAAACAGCGACATTGCACATGTAATCATGGATATGGACAGAACAGATGTGCTTGCAACTTCGCAGACGCCGTTTGTAAATATTCTAAAAACTCTCAATGCAACTCTTGTTACGGGAGATATAGACGGTGTAAATGTTGAAAGAGGTAAGGTTGTTATAGGTGATGATAATCCTGAACTTATGGAAGAATACATTGAACCGGGTGATATTGTAATTCTTGGAAACAGGTATGAAAGTCAGCTTTGTGCAATAGAGATGGAAGCAAGGTGTCTTGTTATTTCAGAAGCAACAAAGGTTACGAAGACGATTAAAAAGATTGCAGATACACATAACTGTATTGTGATGGTGAGTCCGTATGACTCGTTTACGGTAGCACGTCTTATTAATCAGTCGATGCCGGTTGTCAGCTTTATGACAAAAGATGGAATAATAGAATTTCAGACAGATGCTTTTATTGACGAAATTAAAAATGTAATGGCGAAGAAGCGTTTCAGAGATTTCCCAATAATTGATCATAAATCCAAGTATCAGGGAATGATAAGCAGACGTAATCTGCTTGATATGTCAAGAAAAAAGGTTATACTGGTTGACCACAATGAAGTTGAACAGGCTGTAGATGGTATCAGGGAAGCAGAAATATTAGAGATAATCGATCATCATAAACTTGGAACGATTACAACCATGGCTCCGATGACATTTAGAAATCTTCCTCTTGGATGTACGGCGACAATTATTTACAAAATATATAAAGAAGATGATATAGAAGTGGATCGTGTAACCGCCGGACTTTTGGTTTCAGCAATTATAAGTGACACACTTCTTTTCAGGTCGCCTACTTGTACTCAGACTGACAGGGATGCCGCTTATGAATTGGCAGAAATTGCAGGCATTGACATAAACGAATTTGCGGAAGAAATGTTTAAAGCAGGATCTAAGCTTCAGCATAAGTCTGCGGAAGAAATCTTTTATCAGGATTTCAAAAAATTTACTGTGGGAGATACAGTTTTTGGTGTTGGACAGATTAACTCAATAAGTAATGACGAGTTGGTTGAGATTGAGGATAAAATCAGGGAATATATAGCTCATAGCAAAAATAATGCGGTTGATTTATTGTTCTTCATGCTTACTGACATAAAAAACTGTAATACTAAACTTCTTTATTCGGGAAGCAGGGCTAAGGAACTTGTACAGGATGCTTTTGGAGTTGAGGTGTCAGATGAGTATGCTTTACTTGAGGGAGTGGTTTCAAGAAAGAAACAGTTTATTCCGTCTTTAATGGTTGCATTGCAGTATTAACCGAATGAGTAAAATAAATATTGCTTCATTTGATTAGGGGGATTTATGGATTGTTTTAGTAAGTTAAAAATAGCACTTGAGGGAATAAGAAAAGTAACAAATTTTGTACCGGAAACGGGTGTTGTGCTTGGTTCAGGGCTGGGTGCATTTTCAAAGGATATAAGAGTTATCGGTAAAATACCATACAGCAGGATACCTGGGTTTCCGGTATCAACTGTATCGGGTCATAGTGGACAGTTTGTATTTGGATATGTAGAGAAAATTCCGGTTGTACTGATGGAAGGAAGAGTACATTACTATGAAGGATATGATATACAGGATGTGGTTATGCCTGTAAGAATTATGGCGATGCTTGGTGCAAAAAGAATAATTCTGACAAATGCAGCAGGAGGAATAAACAGAGGATTGTATGAGGGGTCGCTTATGCTTATAACTGACCATATATCGTCATTTGTTCCATCTCCGCTGATAGGAAAGAATATAGATGAGTTTGGGGAGCGTTTTCCAGATATGACAAATATATATGATCAGGAGCTAAGGAATATTGCCCTGTCAACAGCAAGAAATAATCAGATAGTATTGAGGGAGGGAGTTTATCTTCAAACAAGTGGTCCTAATTATGAAACACCTGCGGAAGTAAGAATGTATGCTTCATTAGGAGCAGATGCGGTTGGTATGAGTACAGCATGTGAGGCAATGGCATTGAAGCATATGGGAGTGCCTGTACTTGGAATAAGCTGTATAACCAATATGGCAACAGGTATTTCAAAAAAGAAGCTTAGTCATGATGAAGTTAAAGAAACGGCAGACGCTGTAAGTGAGAAATTTAGAAAGCTTATTTGGAATTTGATAATAGAATTTCATGATAGCAGCAAGAATAATGGGGAACAGAATTCAAAAAATCCTCAAAATGAAAAAGAGACATTATCAGATTTAAATTTTGATGAATTTGAAATTATACAACTTTAATTTTTCGAGGAAGACATATGGTAGATTTACACCTTCATTTGGACGGATCTTTTGATGCGGCAGATATTCTGAAGGCATCAAAAGAAGCTTGTGTTGATATTGGCAATCTGACGGTTGAAGATATCAGAAAAAAGATAACATATAACTCGCAAAGCGGAAATCTTACAGACTATCTTAAATGTTTTGAACTTCCACTTAAAGTGATGCAAAGTGCAGAAACAGTAAGATACGCTGTTATGAAGCTGCTGGAGAGATTAAGAGCGGATTCGGTAAATTATGCAGAAATCCGATTTGCACCGCAACTGCATACTTTTAAGGGGATGACGCAAAGACAGGTGGTCGTTTCTGCATGTGAGGCCTTAGAGTATGGACAGTTTATAGGGGTGAATGCAAAATTAATTTTATGTATGATGCGTGGAAAAGATAATTTTAAGGAAAATGAAGTCACAGTTGAAACAGCATATGAATTTTTAGGAAATGGTGTGGCGGCATTGGACTTGGCAGGAGATGAGAGTCAGTATAAAACTCATGAATATGCTGATTTATTTAAATATGCGTCAGATAAAAAAATACCGTTTACAATACATGCAGGAGAGGCAGATGGTGCAAAAAGTGTAGAAGATGCCTTAAGATTTGGTGCTGTAAGAATAGGTCATGGTCTTGCTGCATCAAATGACATGGAATTGATGAGGTACATGTCATTGCATGATATTGGTGTTGAAGTTTGTCCGGTTAGTAATATGCAGACTATGGCAGTATCAGGATATGATAAATATCCATTGTTTGTAATGCTGGAAAATGGTGTTGCTGCCAATATAAATACGGACAACAGAACTGTTTCAGATACTAATATGAGTAAGGAGTTCAGTTTCATTAGTAAAATTGAAGGATACAGACCGGAATATGCTGATTTAATAAAAAAGAATGCAATGAAAATAAGATTTTAAAAAACCGACCTCAATGAGGTCGGTTTTTTGTATAAAAGTCCTTTTATGGACCTGATGGGAGTCGAACCCATGTCCGAAAACCCATTCATCCAAGTTTCTACTATCATAGTCAATCTATTAACATTCCCTCTGCATACCGCCGGTTAACAGGCTGTATGTTTTGGTATCCGAATAATACGCCCACATACTTACGGAATTGAATGTGTCGTTTCCTGCAGGTTTGATGCCCGAATCCGAAAGTGCAGGTGCTAACGGGTGGACACGCTGCAACTAGGCAGCGAGTGCTAAATTATTATCAGCGTTTATTTTTAAAATTTTGCTGGTTTAACGTGTTGCATCACCCACGGATAGCTTCTCGAACTTCAAGATCCCCGTCGAAACCGGTACAAGCCCGAAT
>CAZNGY010000060.1:0-9179 GCA_964572955.1 uncultured Lachnoclostridium sp. | reverse complement strand
TTTCAGACCAACTGAAAAATTCCCACAGGCACATATTGAGAGAACAGAAATGCAGTATCTTTACAATGACGGCGATTTCTACAACTTTATGAACACAGAAACATTTGACCAGATTGCTCTTACACAGGATCAGATTGGTGATGCTCTTAAGTTTGTAAAGGAAAATGAAATGGTTAAGATGATGTCTCATGCAGGACAGATTTTCTCAGTAGAGCCACCATTATTCGTTGAGCTTGAGATTATCGATACAGAGCCTGGATTTAAGGGTGACACAGCAACAGGTGCTACAAAGCCGGCTATTGTTGAGACAGGTGCTCAGGTTAATGTACCTCTTTTTGTAAATCAGGGTGAAGTAATCCAGATTGATACAAGAACAGGTGAGTATCTTAAGAGAGTATAAAGATATAATACAACCGGAAAAAGTCCCGGCACATTTTCATAAGAGGATGTGACCGGGATTTTTTAGGTTTGAAACATTTGGAAAAGAGGAATAAGATGACATATACCAAATGGGTGGCATGTTGGGGAAACGCTACATCAATAACAAATCAGAAAGAAGCAATGTATTCAAAGAACCTGACGCTAAGATACCCTGTGTTTTCAGCTTTTGACGGAGATGGAATAAGAATACATTTATCCAATATTACAGGTACTGAAACTGTTACGATAAGCAGGGCTGTGGCAGCCATAAGCTGCGGTGCTGATAAAATTGATACTGGAACGGAAAAGGAAATAACATTTTCAGGAAAGAGTTTTGTAAGTATAAAACCCGGATGTGAGATTGTAAGTGATGAAACAGACTTCGTTTTGGAGTCAGGTCAAACCGTAAGTATAAGTTTATATCTTGAAGACTACACTCAGATGAACGCCGGAGTTTATGTGTCCGGACCGATGTCGGAAGGATATTTTTCCTACGGAAATCATGTGTCATGCGGTGAATTGCCTGAAAAACTCAGCAGAAAGACAAATTGGTTTTATTTTCTTAATACTGTTGATATACATACAAAAGAAGAAAACAGGGCGATTATATGTTATGGTGATTCCATAACTGCACAGTCATGGCCGGACTATCTTAAAAAGAGAGCATATGAAGAGGGATACAGAAACTTTTCAATAGTAAGACGAGCTGTAAGCGGGACACGGATTTTAAGAGAGTATGACAACATAACCTATGCGGCATACGGTCTTAAAGGAAGCAGGCGTTTTGTAATTGAAACGGAAACTGCGGGAGCTGATACGGTCATAATTCAGCATGGGATAAATGATATAATTCATCCGGTCGGAACGGAAGTAAATAAATTCAGACCATGGTCAGATATGCCGACGACAGAGGAAATGACAGAGGGTGTAAAGGAAATATATCTGAAACATGCAAAGAAAAAGGGAATGAAAGTATGGTCAGGAACACTTCTTCCGATAAACGGATGGAGAACATATGCTCCGTTCAGGGAAAAAATACGAAATGAGTTTAATGAATGGCTGAGAAAATATGAGGGATTTGACGGATGTATTGATTTTGACCGTGCTGTAAGAGATGAAAATGATCATTCCGGTTTTGGTCAGGGAATGGACAGTGGAGATCATCTTCATCCGAGCGAAGCAGCATATAAAAAGATGGCAGAAGAAGTTCCTCTTGACAGATTTTAAGAAAGTGCTTCAGAAATGTCCTGATAAACTTTATCTATGAGAGTCTCATCCAATTTTTTGTCAAGAAAGTGCTCACATGCGTAAACTGCCTGAGAAACAAGCATTTCAAGGCCGTTGACGGCTTTGATTCCTTTAGATGATGCCTGTTCAAGAAGTTTTGTGACGGCAGGATTGTATATGATGTCAACGACGGCAGAAAGATTTTGGTAAGGAGAAAGATCTATCGGAGAGTCATTCACGTTAGGAAACATTCCCACAGGCGAAGTGTTTATGATTACATCCGCATCAGAGTGGTATGAAGCAGCCTCTTTATATGTTATCGTGCCCGCTTCGACTTTATATTTTACAATAAAAAGAGAAGATGGGTTTAATGAATTAACGGCAGCGATTACTGCCTGTGCGGCGCCGCCGTTTCCTATTATGAGAACCTTTTTATTTTTTATTTCTATATTGTTTTTTCTCAATGTGTATAAAAAACCATAATAATCGGTATTGTATCCGTAAAGTTTTCCGTCTCTGTTAACAATGGTATTTACAGCACCTATTGAAGTGGCAGCTTCGTCCATGGCATAAAGATATGGAATAACCTGTCTTTTGTACGGAATGGTTACGTTTATGGCTTCAAAATCGGCAGATTCCATAAAAGGAGTGAATTCCTCTGATGAAAGTGGAATGAGATCATATGTATAGCCGGCAATTTTTTCGTGTATTATTTTGGAATAGCTGTGACCTAATCTGCCGCCTATAAGTCCGTATCTTTTCATTAATTAATCTCGCTTTCGTAAAATAATTTGTGATGAATTGATTAATGTTTAACCGTAAAGCATAAAAACTGACGGATGTATCATCACAATCCGGATTTATTTTAGATTATGTATTCGGAAAAATCAATTATAAAGATTAGGTATTGTTATGGATAGTGTGTACTTTTTACGATTTAACTTAACAGCTTGAAAAACAAAACATTAGTGATACAATAAAAATATGTAGCGGCAGGAAGAGTCGGCGTATGCAGAATAAGCGCTGCTTTAATGCGGCAGAAACGGGGAAGTGTTATGGAGTGTGCTGAAAGAAGAAAAAAGATAGCAGATATACTTAGAAATTCAGATAAACCGGTATCAGGTACAAAACTCGGAGAACTTACGGGAGTAAGCAGGCAGATTATTGTATCAGACATAAATGCCCTTAAAAACAGCGGGTTTGGAATTATATCAACCGCAAGAGGCTACGTACTTGAGAGAATGCCAAGGGGACACCGCTATAAAAGAATGGTGAAAGTATATCATACCGAAGAAAGACTTCTAGAGGAACTTTATATAATGGTCGATAACGGAGCTGAAGTTGATGAGGTGATCGTAAACCATAAAACATATGGGATAATAAGGGCAAGTCTTGGAGTAAAGTGTCGAAGAGATGCAGATAAATTTAAGGAACGTATTGACAGTGGAAAATCAACACCATTGTCAGGAGTGACTTCGGGATATCATTTCCATACCCTTACATCGGAAAGCGTGGAAAATTTGGATATTGTATGTAAAAAATTGGAAGAAGCAGGTTTTATTTCCCCACTTACGGAATATGAAAAAGAAACCATGATGGAGATGCTGGGCGACTGATTTTCTCATTGAACAACCTTCATTTATATGTTATTATTACTCTGTATTCGTGTTTGTTCTGCACATTGTGACAAAATAAAATTAAGCAAGATATGGTATTGGGACAGTGTGTAAAACTAACAGGGTAAATAATAAAAGGCATTTTTGAATTAATTCGGAAGTGTGGGATGGAGGAGTAACATGTTTTTAAATCTTGACGGAGATATTTTGATATTTATTCAGGAACATATAAGAAATGCAGTATGTGATCCCATTTTCCGTGCAATAACCCACTTGGGTGATGCAGGAATTTTTTGGATTTTACTTACTGCAGTTTTTTTATGTTTTAAGAAAACAAGAAAAGCGGGATTGTGTTCGGCAGCTGCACTTATAGGTTCAGTAGTGGTTAACAATCTGATTCTCAAAAATCTTGTAGGAAGGGTAAGACCTTATGAAGTGGTGGAAGGGCTTAAACTGATGGTTAAAGAAGCTTCCGATGCATCATTCCCATCAGGCCATTCGGGTGCAAGCTTTGCGTCGGCAGTTGCAATCTTTCCTCATGTTTCCAAGAAGTGGGGAGTAACTTTGATTGTTCTTGCAACTCTTATTGCATTTTCAAGACTTTACATCGGAATACATTATCCTACAGATGTTATTGCCGGAATAATTATCGGAATCGTACTTGGTATTTTATCAAACATACTGATTGCCGCAGTATACAAAAAATACAATATTGAAAAATAAAAGGGTAAAGGAATGAATATTACAGTTGTTTTGCCTTCTCTTAATCCGGACGAAAAAATGGTCGGAACAGTGAGAGGTCTTATAGAAGAAGGGTTTGATGATATTGTTGTGGTTGACGATGGAAGCAAGTCCGACTGCAGGAAGTTTTTTGAGGAAGTTTCGGTTTTGCCGGAAGTAAGTGTTCTGATACATGAAGTAAATAAAGGAAAAGGCAGAGCAATGAAAACTGCTTTTGAGTATTTACTTGGCAGAGAGAAAAAGACTGACGGAGTGGTAACGGTTGACGGTGACGGACAGCATCTTCCAAAAGACATAAGAAAATGTGTTGAAAAGATGGAAGAAGAATGTGACAGCGTTGTTCTCGGTGTCAGGGATTTTTCGTTGGAAAATGTTCCGGCGAGAAGCAGATTCGGAAACAATCTTACAAGAACCGTTTTCAAACTTTGCGGGGTTAATATAAGTGACACCCAGACCGGACTTAGAGCAATACCGTATAAATATCTTAAAGCGATGACAGAAATTGAGGGCGAGAGATATGAATATGAAACAAGACAGCTTTTGGAACTCGGAAGGCTCGGAATTCCTGTTTCAGAGGTAGTGATTCAGACTGTGTATATAGATGACAATGAATCATCCCATTTCAATCCGATTAAGGATTCAATAAAAATATACAAAGTGATTTTTAAATACATGTCGGAAACAGGAAACGGATATTATGTCGGAATGAAATTTTTACTTGCATCTGTTTCATCATTTCTGCTTGAATTTTTAATTTTTACAATTATAAACATGGTATCGGCGTCATATGATGTTTCAGCGGCAATAAGAATTCCTGCTGCAAATACAATCGGCAGGGTTATAAGTGCGGTTTATAATTATTGGATAAATCACAGACTGGTATTTAAGTCAAAACAGAAAGCACTTAATACAGGTATTAAGTATGCAGCACTGGTAGTTGTTCAGCTGGCATGTTCAACTGCATTGATCTACACATTCGCACATCTTTTATTTGACCTTGAGGGAAGTTTCTTAGAGTCGGTTGTAAAGATGGTTGTGGATTCAGTACTTTTCTTCATAAGCTTTTTTATCCAAAAAAAGCTTGTGTTCTAACTGTTTGAGCAGAATAAAAAACAGACAGGCTGCATTGCGGAGTGTCTGATAAATGGACAGACAATAATAATCGTCATGTAAAGTTGGCGTTCTTAATCTGATGATTGGCGGTTGTTATATGGATAAAATAGAAACACAAAAAAAGGAAACTATGAGAGGCAGGAAATTATGGTAAAGAAAATCGGAAAAATAGTGGGAAGAGTGATGCTTTTCGTACTTGTTACGGTACTTTGTCTTGTGGGTACACTGTATCTTATGCTGCAGAAATGCTGTAATGGGCCATCGTTAGCTGCAAGAAATCTTTTCGTTACAACAATACTTGAAACAGGACAGATGAAGTTTCTGGCTTCATGGGTATGTTCGGAAGAAGAAATTAATGAAATTGTTAACAGCAACAAAATGAAGGAAATGGATGTAGAACAGGATACTACCCTCATTACAATTAAACCTGATGATACAGTCAGTGTCGATGCAGAAGGAAAAGAGGAAGTATTTGACGAAAACGGAATAAGAATAGAAGAAATATCCGGACGTTCGTTTTTTGCAAAGATGATAATTATAAAGGATCCTTCACAGGTTTGCGTGGGCTCAACTTATCCATGGTCTGAATATGGCAAAGAGCTTTCCGAGATTGTAGAGGAAGCAGGCGGTGTTGCCGGAGTAAACGGAGGGCTTTATGTTTCTACGGGAAATAAGGGAGGAGCACCTCTGGGAGTTGTAGTGCAGAATGGAGAGATTACATACAATGACCCATCGGGACTTACGGGACTTTACATGATAGGAATGAATAAAGATAATCTGCTTATAATTACGGACCTTAACGGAATGAGTAAGCAGGATTTTGCTGATTATGTGAGCGAAGCAGGAATTCGTGATGCGGTTGCATTCCAGGAAGAAAGTTCTGATGCAAATAACCATTTTGTTCCGCTTATCATAAATGGTGAACCAAGAGAACTTGAGGGAGCAGGCAGCGGAGCTAATCCGAGAACGGCCATTGGTCAGAGATCTGACGGAGCAATACTTTTACTGGTAACTGACGGACGAGGAGCATCAGGACATCTTGGTGCGACGGCATCCGATCTTATAGGAATTATGCAGGAATATGGTGCGGTTAATGCGGCAAACCTTGATGGCGGAAGTTCATCAACAATGGTCTATAACGGAGCATATGAAATGACAAGCGTTACATTCTACTATCAGAATTCATCGTGGAAACTTCCAACTGCGTTTGTAGTAAAGCCAAAGAGTGAATAAGGGAGGAGAATACAAATGGGAAACTACAGAGTAAATCTTGATCCTGAATTCCTTGAGAGGGAAGCGGAGAGAAAAGCAGGAAAGAGACCTGCTTCAGAAAGAAACGGAGCAAAAGCCGTAAGAAGCAATCAGTCGGTAAACAGGATGAATCCGGGATACGGACAGGAAAGAAACCCGAAGAAAACTGATTATGGTATTAATAGAAAAACGTCATATGAAAATGATGATGAAGTAAGTGCAGAAGAATTTTATGCAAGAAAGAATCGGAACAGCCGAACCGGTAATGCGGAAAAAAATTCTTCAGTAAATGCTGACAGTAATAATAGAACAGGACTTAAAAGAGAAATTACCGTAAAGAAAAAAATTCCGGTATATTGGATAAGTCTTGGAATCTATACTTTGGTACTTATTATTTTCGGAGCAGTATTTTTAAGATATACAAACAAGTGCCTTATCAGATATGAAAAGGCACAGCCTGAAAACGCAATGTCTGATTTACTGGCGGAATATGAAAAAATGGTAAAGGACGGAAGCCTTGCCGATAAGATTGATATTCCTGCATCAAGTGAGTTTGACGGACAGGACGTCTTTACGGAAAAGTATATGTCAGCTTATGACGGAGTGAAAGAATATACTTATGAAAAGAATAAGTCCAGTTATGCATCAGAGTCACCAATGTATGATATTTATGCGGACGGAAATTATGTGGCAAAAGTTACTCTGGCATCTGCAAATGAAAAGACGATTTTTGGTCTTTTGAGAGTAATGGACTGGAAAATGGAAAAGATAGAACCGGTATTCTCAACAGGAACACATGACTATCTGATTTCCGTTCCGGAAGGATATAAGATAACGGTTAATGGAAAAGAAGTATCTGATTCATACAAAACAGGAAGGGAATACCTGAATCCGGATTATACAAATACGGCAGAATATGTAACAATGCCTCTTACCGTGGAATATAAGATAACCGGACTTGCAAGTATTCCTGAAATCAAGGTTTATGCGGCAGATGGAACGGAAGCTGAGTATACTCTTGATGAGTCGGGAAATGTTACTCTTGAGGCAGGAGGAGTAGTGAGTGAGATGTCTCAGGAAAGAAAAGATGAAGCCTATAAAATGGCTAAAACCTGGGAAGATTTCCTGACAAATGATTTAAGCGGAGAAAGCCACGGACTTGCAGAAGTACGCAAGTATCTTATTAAGGATTCATATTACTGGAAGATGGCAACGGATTATGCAGGAGGACCGGATATTAACTTTATCAGTGATCACTACCTTGCAGACCTTGCGTACTCTGACATTGTAATAGACAACTATGTTGTATATGGTGAGAATTGTTACTCATGTCATATCAAGTTTAATAAAAACATGATACTTACCAGAACAGGTGAGAAGAGTGTGGATTCAATAGACTCAACGTTTTATTTTGTAAACTATGATGATACGGATGACGGAGTTGATAATCCTCATTGGGCAATTGTGGATATGATATCCACGACTGCCGGAGGAGAGGTGTAGAATGAAATATGCAGCTTTAAGTTTTGATGATGGTCCTAATGCGGTGGTGACACCGCTGGTGTTAGATCTGCTTGAACAGTACAAAATAAAAGCATCATTCTTTTTGATAGGACAGAATATTACTACAGAAAGTATTGAGGTTATGAAAAGAGCAGCGGCAATGGGGTGTGATTTGGAAAATCATTCGTATTACCATAAAGACATGGCGCAGCTTACAAGAGAAGAAATTGAAGAAGAAGTAGAGCGTACGTCACGCCTTATTGAAGAACATACCGGTAAAAAAGTCGGATTTTTCAGACCGCCATACATAAGCTATAATAATCTTATGGCGGATTGTATAAAATTTCCGTTTATATGCGGATGCGGTTGTGATGACTGGAACGAGGAAGTGTCGGTTGAAACAAGAGTTGAGGAACTTTTAAAGCAGGCACAGGATGGAGTGATTTATCTTCTCCATGATATGGAATACAATTTTAAAACAGTGGAAGCGTTGAAAACGGTAGTACCGGAGCTTATAAGCAGAGGGTATGAATTTGTAACGGTGAAGCAGCTGTTTGAAATTAAGGGAGTCGTGCCGGAGGTTCATACGGCAAAAATTTACAGTGTTGTGAACTTATAAACGAAATCTTCAGAAATGATAATGAAAGAATAAGTGCATTGATAATGAACTGAAGTATTCGGATGGGTGAAGATTGTATACAATTTACAAAATAATTCACTTGTGATATAATTCACATGTTCGGCGTGAAAAAACATGTTCTGAGGCTGTCGGAAGGAAAAATACTGACAATCGGCACTGAATTGTGCAGTGGGAAATCGGAGGAAAAAATGAGCGATTACAGAATTAATACAAAATGTGTACAGGCAGGTTACAGACCGGGAAACGGAGAACCAAGACAGATACCTGTTTACCAGTCTACAACTTTTAAATATGACACAAGCGAGGATATGGGGAAGCTTTTTGACCTTGAAGCAAGCGGTTATTTTTATACCAGACTTCAGAATCCTACAAATGACTATGTAGCAGCAAAAATTACAGAGCTTGAAGGCGGTACGGCAGGAATGCTTACTTCATCAGGACAAGCTGCAAATTTCTATGCGTTATTCAATATCTGTGAATCAGGAAGTCATATCGTATCATCGTCATCAATTTATGGAGGAACATTTAATCTTATTTCGGTAACAATGAAGAAGATGGGGATTGATGTAACGTTCGTTGATCCTGATTGTACGGAAGAGGAACTTAATGCGGCATTCCGTGAAAATACAAGAGCTGTTTTCGGCGAATCCATTGCGAATCCTGCGCTT
>CAZNGY010000059.1:0-9180 GCA_964572955.1 uncultured Lachnoclostridium sp. | reverse complement strand
CCTCCAGGGTAAAAAAATAGCCATTACAGAGAAGTGAATCTCCATAATGGCTGAATATATTTTATTTATTTTTGTATTCAAACAAATCGGTTTCCGCTATTTTTTTAATTCCATTTTCCACTGCATAATCATACGATATATCCTCATACAACAATTTCTGTGTAATATTCCTATAGTCAGACTCGTAAAATTTGCTGTCGATAATTTCTCTGAGCATCTTGGTTATATTATATTTAAGTTGTGCTGATGGATTATTTTTTGACTTCATTCTGTCGTCCCTGACTTTATCTATCAATTCATCCAGATCCTTGTCAAACTTTACGGAACCAATCAACTTGGAAATATCGTATAAATGTCTGGAATCTCTATCCTGCATATTTTGAATTTTATAATCACATACCGCAAACACTTTATCTATAAATGTTCTTTCTACCGACTGAACATTCATAACAACCTCTGCTCCTTCGAATGCAACCGGAAGTTCAATATTTCTTTCCGTACAGAATTTCCCCACAAAACTTCCTACAACATGTTTTTCTACCGGATATACTGACTGATAATAACTTGTTTCAATAATAATCTCCAATGGAATTTCTGCAAACATCGAATCATAATTGAATACATATTTATTGTAATCAAAACGAGATTTTATATCTTCCGGATTGGATAAAATTAATCCAAGACTCTCCGCAATACTAATTATCACATCTTTTGAATGAGCACGCTCAGATTGAGTTGGTCTTCGATTCATGGATAAATCAATATCTTCTGAAAATCTGTCAATCAAATTATAGGCTTTTGAAAGCGATGTTCCACCTTTAAATACAAAAGGAATATCTTCTTTTGCCAACTCACACAAAAACATAGACTGAATTGTATCTTTTTCTACCATTTGCTCACTTCTGCCTAATTCTCTTGCGACCGTTTCTATAATTTCTTTCCACTCAGGATAATTTTCTTTATACCAATTCACGCATTAACCCTCCCTGATAAATGTTTCTATATACTCTGTCCGGAAATAAGTACATATATTGTTTTACTAATTCAAAATCAACACATGCTTTTGCAATAAATACATTGATTTTTTTTGTAAATTCATCACCTGTAACTTCACTATATTTATCAATCGTGCTCATAAGATCTAAAAATTGTAATGCACCTTTATTTTTTTCCGAAATCTCTACAACCGGCTTGTATATAATAACCTGTCGTCCATCAACATCTACCTTTCGCTGCTTTGTTGATGCTTCATTTGAACACACTTCATAACAGGAAGGATTCTGTGTCGTAAATCCATACATATTTGCAAGCTGTATTCCGGTAATATAACCTGATATCTCACCGTTAGATTCTAAGTATCTCTTCTTGATATATTTATCTACTGACATTTTACCTTTCGTTCCCAGAATTGTTTTATAGGAGCGGTAATATACTCCATTGTATAACCTTTCGATTTTCCCTTCATCTGTAAGTTTTTTCATCTCCTGTCTTACAGACTCTCTCGATTTTCCCGGAAGCTCTGCAAGAAAAATAGGTTCATCTTTTTGATAATTGGTAGTTATATATTCATAAAGCATACTACCCCTCCTTTTTTATAAAAAAACGTCCCAATTGGGAACGCTTGATTTTTTTTATTTTTCTTGAAATATTCAAGATTAAATATTAATATAATAGTCAAAAGAAGTACCCACTCCAAAGGTGGATGCTCTGGATTTAGGTTTATTTTTTGTCCTTACGGACACCGCCTATCCTGTGTGCAGACAGGATAGGCATTTTTATTTCTGCTTGTTTCTCTTATCGAAAAAGGCAAGCAATGCAATAATCAAGCTCACCCTACCTTTTCTTTAATTTAACAACAATCGCAACAATAACCGCCGCAGCACCTATAAGAAGCTTAATATACCCTGATATTCCGTCACCGGTTTCCTTTACCGTCGGTGGATTATACACATTGTGCATCGTAACCGTTGTCAGGGTATTTTCTGATATCAGACACTTCTTATCCTCCGGCAAAT
The DNA here is from genome assembly GCA_964572955.1 of uncultured Lachnoclostridium sp. Lineage (GTDB taxonomy): Bacteria > Bacillota > Clostridia > Lachnospirales > Lachnospiraceae > UBA3775. The sequence continues at coordinate 7,165 of CAZNGY010000059.1, read as the reverse complement.
CATAATCTGATGAAAACATATTATCAACTTCATGTACCGTATATTCTCCAACCGGAAGATTTTCAATGTAGATTTCACCATTTTCGTCAGTTACAGCCGTAAATTCCATTCCACAGCCCGTAATCAGAAAAGTAAATCCCTCAACCACATCATTGCTCGAAGTCTTTATTATCCTAAGTCCGCCGACTCTCTTGGCATTTACTATTGTTATCTTAACATGTTCTCCATCTTCATCTATAACTATCGGAACTGAAACATCACTCAGATAATATCCCTCCGGAGCTTCAATTTCATGTACCAGATATGAACCGAAAAGAAGTCCGTTAAAACCGAAGCTTCCGTCTTCCAAAGTAGTTGTATAAGCTATTGCCGCCTCCTTTGTGAATTCCACGGTATCCTCGGTAAAAATCCCTATAACAGCACCTCCGAGACCTTCACCTGTATCCGCATCTGTCTTAATACCCTCGACGCTGCCATAATGTTTCACTCTCACAGTCTGTTCCTCATCATCAATATCCGCATGTACAAAAATCCTTACACCGTCAAGAAACATCTCCTCAAATGCAACAAGCTCCTTTCCGGCAAATTCCGAACTGTCAAAAGTAAAAGTTACATCAATTGAGCCGTTCCTCTTCTCCGCAACAAAGCTGACCGTTTCCGTTATCCTGTTTCCCTCTGCATCAGTAACAGCATCTCCGCTTTCCCTGTCCATCAGCGTTCCCCTGACACTGTATTCCTTTCCCGGAATCAGGTTGCTGTATGTAACTGTATCAACAATGCTCACTTCCTTTTTAGGAGCAAGCGTATGATCACCACTGTCTGCTCCTAAAGCAGTCGTATATCCGGAAGGAAAATACCCCATCTGTTCCTCATCATCGCAATCCGCATGACAAACCATGTTTCCGTCTGCATCCCTATAAACATCTTCTGTTAAAGTCATTCCGTCCTCAATTGTAATTGACTCCCTGCTTTCTCCTTCATAAATATATTCATATATAACAAACGTCTTTCCATCCATTCCGCAGCCGTTAAAAGAAAATTTCATCTCAACACTTCCGTTTGATATGCCATTAATGCCGCTTTCCGTTGTAAACACCCTGACCGAAGTAAGCGGATTTCCATCTTTATCCGTCAAAACCCTTACGCTGCCGTCAGAAAGTTTTTCCATGATCACTCCCTTTAAGGTAAACACCGTATCAGCCGGAAGATTAAAATACGAAACCGTATCCTTTACCGTCACACTTTCACCTGCCATTGACAAATGATCCTTTGTCTCATCATCCCATTCCCTCGTCTGAATATAAGGATGAGGATAGTTTAGTATCTCACCAAGATTTACACATTCGTTTTCACTGTTTATCGTAAACCTTATATCACCTGCCATTGTATAAGATTCATTAGCTTCACATCTTCTTTCCCTGAGAATATAAGTTCCGTAAACAAGACTTCCATTTGATTTATCCTTGAATGATGATTCCGAAGAGCCTCCTGTGAACCATAAATCTTCGTCATCTGCTGATGAATATGAGCCGTCTGTTCCTGTTTTTATCACATACGCTTCCAGCTCTTTTTCATTTCCATCATCATCTTTTCCAAGAAGTATAAGGTCAAATTCCACATCAGCCATTACGCTTCCATCATCGGCAGACATCTTTTTAAAAGTAAAATCGCCTCTTACCGGAGCATTGGTAACTCCAAGTTCCAGACTGTTTCCGAAGCATCTTTCACCCGAAACATCATAAAGTGATGCTCCTGATTCTGACTCTGAATCAGGTTTTATATGTCCGATGTAAACATTTTTATCATATATCTGACCAGCATCATCAATTACGTTTCCTGAATCAAGTATATAACCTTCGGCTGCTTTGACTTCTTTTATTACAAGCGTTCCGCAGGTAAAATTTCCGTCTTCCGGAAGTTCCGAACTCTTTATGCCGTTGAAGGAACCAAGCCTGTGTAAATCATCTAGTTTTGCCTTAACTGCACCATTTTTATCTTTTAACGCTTCCAAATACCATACCCCGTCAGGCTGTTTTCCATCAGTTTCCTCTGTCGTGGTAAAATATCTTCCGTTTGTCGTATATTCATAATGCTTTATCTCAAACACTGTTCCTTCAAGTGATAAACTTCCGGCCACTGCTTCGCCCTCAGCATTGCTCTTTGTAATCGTAATGGATAAAGGATCGTTCACAACAGGATCTTCTACCTGAATCGTTATTGCCCCTTTGCTTGAAGCGGAAATAAAGACATCGTATCCTTCTTTTTCAGAAACTCTGTACAACCCGTTATCCGGTGCCTTTACCTCAACAAGCGTATATGTTCCTACCGGCAGCTTTGTAATGGCACTTCCGGATACTTTGGGTGTGTAATAACTTCCGTTCCTTATTACCGTTTTTACAGTCGGCACCACCTGTCCGCTTTCAGCAACCTTAAACGTAGCAATAAGCTGTGTATATGCTCCCATAACCACACTTCTGCTTAATCCGTCCTTAGATGTTGTTATGGTAAGATTTGGTGAATTAGCCGGTGCTGATGACTCTCTGTAATAAAGATTAAATTCTGCCCCGGCAAGATATCTGCTTCCTGCAGCATCGCCTGCTGTCTTGTTAACAATTATTATTCCATTATCAGATGCCTTAAAATTCATCTTTATGGATACTGACTCAGCCGAAAATCCATCTGCTACAAATAAATCCTGTATCTCACCGTTCTGTCTTGCAATATAGCCTCCTGCCGCTTCTGCTCCCTTAATCATAACTTCCGCACTCATGCTCACCGTTGAAGGAACAGTAAAATAAAAACTGTTTCCGCTTTTTAATGTCACCGTGCTTCCTGATGCATACTTTTTACTGTCAACATAGCATGTAATTCCCGATGGTACGTTAAATTCTGCGGTCAGATTTGAATCAGCAGGCTTAAAGCCATATGTTGCTGATTAATTAACACTTCCGGAAATCGTTGTTGCCGAAACATTTCCGTTTGTAATTGTAAAATCAGGTGAATAAGGTATTGCCGGTGCTGTTTCAAGCCACTTATAAAAAACATAATCAGCTCCATCAGTATATCCGTTTCTCAGACCGTTCCCACCGTATATCTCCGAAAGTACTCTGTGCATCATGCTGTATCCGTAGTTCTGATATGAACCTGCTGATGCATATGTGTTATAGATTTCCTTAAATTTAGCCGTATCCCTTCCTTCATACCCGTACCACAGTGCCTTCGCCATCATTGTCTTCTGTGAAGACGACAATGATGAATCCATTCTGTAGTCCGTATTCAATGTCACCTGTCCGTTTCCTGCTCCGCTGACCTTTGGCTGAATACAATAAGCAGTTCTCTCTACTGTGCCGTCCGTCACCGTATATATACCTGTCACAGTTCCTCCAAGGAAGTTATTTTCCGTACTTCCAAGATAATTAACCTTACCGGTACTTCCGAATGCCGATGCTGCCGGTATCTCATTAATAAATCCGGCCGCAATTACCGCCATGCAAAGCACCGATGTTACTTTTCTCCACATCTTTCCCATAGTGAAGTTCCTCCTTAATAAATTTTTATATAACAAAAGCCCCGGACTGTTTTTAACAGCCTGAGGCTTTGCAATAACTAACCTGTATTTATTTTTCCTGACTTATTTCGTCACCATATATACCTGAATATTTCATTCTAACGTAAAAACCTCCGATTCCTTTTTTCAAGGTTTCAGAGGTTTTTATCTAAATCTATATAATCTGCATCTTTCAATACATCTTTTAAGTTTCTTTTTAAGCAGTATTTCCGTATTTATATTTTCTAATAGTATACTTTCGTTCCATCACTGTAAACACATCCGATAGTTTCATTTATACTATATCTTACATAAACTCCCACTCCACATGATGGATCTTCAAGCAGGTAAGAATTACCATCTTCAGTTACAAAATCCACATCAACAATCTTTTCCTCCTGACCGATAACGTATCCTCCAAGCTTTGTTCCATAAGTTTCATTAATATCGCAACACGCAGACAGAAACAAGTCTCTTGCTCCCTCTTCACGTAACCATTCATCTATCAATTCAACTGAATATGATGTACGACTTGTTATATAAGGATAACCCTTTTCCGGATCATCATGTTCTATTTCCCACAACACCAGCGTTCCCTTGTTAGAAACCAGCGTATCAACCTTCTTATCAACCAATATGATATAACTCTTAATGGTAGGTGCTGCTTCCGTTGGTGTCGCTGTTGGAGCTGCTGTTGGTGCCGCAGTAGGGGTTGCTGTCGTGCCTCCGTTTTGCGAACTGCCTGCTGTTTCTGATCCAGCAAAGGAAAAAATAACATCAGATGCTCCGCTTCCATAGTTACTTCCGGATGAAACAGACGAATTTCCGTTTCCAGAAGCACTCTGGCTGCCATTTACCTTATTTCCGCTTTCTGAAGCATCTTCCGATAAAGTACCCTTGCCTGCACTTTCATCATCCTGATTTACGTTTCCGGCAGTACTTCCATTTTCATCCTGTTCCAAATCATCTTTATTTTCTCCAATTCCGTCATTTAAATCAGAAGATGATTCTCCTGCACCTACAGTAAAACTTCCTTCCTTATCATCTCCCGCCGACGGCAGAACTGTTGCTGAAGGCATATCTCCTGAATTGTCAACAGCATCGGCAACATCTCCTGTAGCCGTTGAAGGATTTACTGAACTATCATTGTCTTTATTTTTACTGCAACCTGCCAAGACAGTTATTGCCGTTATAACAGCCACGGTTGCAATCACTTTTATCTTCTTCATATGGTTCCCTCCTTTTAAAAAGTGCAAATTAAACACTTTTATTATAGATATCCGACAAGTAATTGTCAATAATATATTATTAAAACTTGTTATGGTATCCCATAAGTACAAATAATCTTTTAGTATCATCGTATTGAATATATAATATCAACCTTAAAACTGTCTGTATTTAATTTTCAAAGTTCACACTCCGGAATCAACATTTTAATGTCGAATGTATAATATCATAGAATACAAAAACAATCCCACCAAACTTTATTATCCGTTCATTAGTACTCTGTCAGCACTTTATACCAATTTTTAATACAGTTAATATACAACTTTAACAACACTTTTTTTCCGAAATTCTTCCATAATCCATATTTTTTGTGCATTTTTTTCTGTTTTTACATGAACGCTTTAAAAAAACTAAAAAAGATTCCGAAAAAAGACTGCATCAATTCTTCCTTTCAACGATGCCTCTTTTCAGAATCTTTTAAGTTTATAGGAACTTTCAACTTTCACAAAGTATAAATCAGCGAGGTAATCGCCGAAGTGATTGCTCATCCATCAACGCTTTTTACTTATTACTGTATACGCTTAAAAACAACCACCAGTCTTCCATCCGGATCATAGGTTCTGTAACACGTTGAAAGTGAAACCAGCTGATCCCCATAAGCAGCTGTTATTCCGGAATTATAGCTGCTCATCTTATTCATATAATATACATATGTATCAAATTCGTCTTCATTAAGAACTCCTGTATACTTGTAATACTTAAAACACTCATCATCCTGAAGAAAAATCTTTGTAATTACCACATCCATTACCTGATATATACCTTCACCATATGCCGTATTCAAATACATATACTGATGTTGATCCACCCATCCCGAATTCAGGTATTTTACCAAATCATGAAATGCAGTTCCGTCTGCCATATGGTGTCCGTATATAATGTAATTCTGGCTTTCATTCAATTTTGTCTGTTCATCAAGAAATGGCAAACCGCGATACAAATACTTTCCTTCAAAATCTCTGTATAAATATTTATCAACCTGTGTTGGTGCGTACATTACAGGATAGTTTATGTTTGTTTCCGGAATCTGAATCCATCCCATACAATCCGAATTTGTCTCAGTAAGGGTTTTGTATGTAGTTGCCCACTTATCTGAGATTTCATTATTATAGTTATCCGACACCGACATCGATGCATACACAAGTTCGTCAGGAAATACTATATCAGGTTCAGTTTTCTCTATTGGTCTCGCATCTGTAGCAATGCTTCCTACTATATTCTGTAATTCACCCATTCCTTTTTTATATTGATGACTCATATAAAAATAAGAACCGATTTTTATTATGCAGTAAGCAAAAACGCAAATGCACGCAACAAGTATTATATTGTATACTAAGTTACTCTTTTTTTTAGCTTCCGTATTGACCTCTTGTGAATCCACATTAACTTCATCCGTTTTATCAGTTTCTTCATCCGGTTCCTGTCTTGCATCGTTCATAATCGCTTCTTCATAAGAATCTGAATTAACTAAATTTTCATCATACTCCTCCTGACAGTATTTTTCATCTAAATCAACCCAGTCATCTTCCGCCTCTTCGGTATCGTATGAGAATGAAGATTTTCCGGAATATGGCATATCGTCAGCATCCTGAATAACATAATTTTCATGAACTTCTTCATTATATACTGATTGATTATTAACAGAACCAAAGTGTTCCATATAGGATCTTTTCAGCTTTTCTCCTGCCTTTTCAATCTCAGATATATTCTTTTCCCTTTTTTCGTTACAACCTTCCGATTCAATATTTTCGTAAGATTCCGAGGAATAAATATTTTCCGTTATTTTTTCATAATCTTCTGAATCCATCAGTTTCGTCATTGACCTGAGAAAGTCATCCGGATTAGAAGCTTCTCCCTCACTGACCAGTTTTGATATGTCTCTATATAAATCAGACCTCATTTTTTTTTCGTCGTGCTTATTGTCCATAAAATCTGACCTTTCTAAAAACTCTGTAATAAATTTACCTCGTAATTTTAACATATATTGCGACAGTAATCCATATCTGAATTATCCATTTCAAGCTTTTTTCATAAAAAATACGACAACATCTTCACTTTTTTTGTTTTTCTTATGGCATTTTATCCTGTCTTGTATTATAATTCTAACCAAGTGTGCTGATAAATTGGCACAGAATGCGGACACTATTGTCCGATCAAAGTTTGAAAGGAGTTTTTGATATGGTTATTTCTCAGGAAGTAGAAAAAATGTGTAAAGTAGCACAGTGCGTACATCATGGCTGCGCTCCTATTCCAGAAGAAGCAAAGTGGGTTAAAGCCAGAAAAATTGAAGATATTTCTGGTTTCACACACGGTATTGGCTGGTGTGCTCCA
>CAZNGY010000058.1:0-9206 GCA_964572955.1 uncultured Lachnoclostridium sp. | reverse complement strand
AGCAGCCAATACAACTGCTACGCTTAAAAAGTCTAACTTTTGGGGGTCACTTCAAGGTACGATTCCAAGCCGGTGCTTTTTATATCAGAATTGGAATGGAGGGAAATATGAAAAAGAAGTTAATTACAATTGCAGCTGTTTTGATGATTGCCTTTGCCGGATGTGCGTCAAATGGGGAGATGGTCTCTGATGCAGATAAAACCGGAGATAGCGGAGTTGAAGCAGGGTCTGCTGATGTGACGCAGAAAGCAACCGAAAAACCGGTAAAGGACGAAGAATATTTGGATATTGATTTGTCGGATTATGATTTGGTATACGGTAATGCAGATGAATTTAAGAAAATTTATGAAAAAACAACGATAGTAGAAAATGCAGAAAATTTTGAAGGCAGTTTTAACCGTACAAATGTGAATAACTCTTATGCGGCTGAGCTGAAAATAAACAGACAGGACAGTGAAGGGTTTGATTTTGAACTTGAATGTACATATTATTCGCATTCAGGATACATGGAAGGAAAAGCACAGTTTGTTTTAAGAAATGTTGCAGTTTATGAATATTCGGATGAATGGTCGGAAGATGGAGAGTGTCAGTATGTAATTTTTAAAAAAAATGCTGAAGGTGTAAATGTTATTGCATCAGGGAATTCATCGGAGCTGGGGTTCGGTATGAATGTGTGTGCAGACGGGCTGTATGTTTCGGGAGAGCCGGAGTACACCAATGCGACTATTTTAAATGACCTTTTTACATCTGATGAGCAGGAAGGTTTAAAGATACTTATAGGGGATTTTTATGATGAGTGCTTTAAAACGGTAGTGGAAAATGGCATTATAAATGCAACTGATTGTGAACTTTCGGACGGTACACAGGCTGTCTTTTATGAAGCATTTATACCTACAATGGGCGGATATGAATTTGAATTGCTGATTACGGCAAACGATGATATGTATTTTTATACGGAGAATTCTTCAATTGGTTGGAAAACCAATGTTTCAGGTGCAGTAGATTTTCCGGAATATGATTATAATACGGCAAAATAACTGTTGATTTGACAGAAACAGTTATCCGGTTGTGAATAGGTGAAGAAAAAGGCTGTCTGTAAGAACAGCCTTTTTCTTTATGTGAAAGTTTGATTTTCGATGAGCAGAAATCACAGGATGTTTCCCCTAGCGATGCATTTGTAGGACACCGCTTTTTAATAGTATTATACCCGATGCGTAGTTATAGAATGTAAAACTAAAAATGAAATTTAATCCAAAGGATAATTTTTAAGGTCAGGCAGTTTATCACGAGTTATCACATGTTCATGATTATAGACTTTTATCACCATATACTCCTCAGTATATTTTTCGGATAATGAGTAGACTGAACCTCCCTCGGTGATGTATTCGCCGCACCATGTAGAAAATGATCCCCACATAGAACCGTCTCTTATTGCAAGGTCCGGGTCAAAAAGACAACCATTTTCTGAAAGGATAATCATCTTATTTGCATCAGTACATTTTTGAGCATTAAAGAAAGCGGTTGTCTGAGGGGTGTATACATGTTCTCCGGCGTAAATGTCTTCACTGATGATGTCCACATATTCATCTCCCGGATACCAGTCTTTATCCTGACCGTTCCATACCCAGATGAGATTGTTTAAACCATATTCGTTTGTAAGTTTGTCATATAATAAAACGTAGAGCTCCTTATAGGCTTCGGCCCCTGAATTTCCCCACCAGAACCAGCTGCCGCCAGCTTCATGTAAAGGGCGCCATAAAACAGGAACGTCAGCATCGTTGAGTATTTTTAGCTGTGTGGCAATGGCATCTATATCAGCCATAAGGAGTTCATAGCCTTCTTCGTCTTTTCCACTCATGATTTTACCCAAATCAATATTGGTATAATCAGAATAGAATGCAGAGTACCATCTTCCGGTGATATATTTTGAAGGAGCATTCCAATGCCAGCAAAAGGCCACGATGCCACCTTCCTCCCAATATTCAAGAGCATAATCAATGGCTTTGGAAGAAGTGCCGTTTTCTACTCTTGAAGGGGAATAGTCCATGAGATCAAGACCTAAAATAGCAGGAAATTTACCGGTGGTTTTCCATATTGTTGCGTTTTCCGTACCGTACATACCTGTGTCGCAGGATTGACCGGATATAATATCGGTACCATAGACGTCACATAAATATTTCATAAGTCTTTTTGTATTTTCAGATGCGTTTTTGTTTACCAGAACAGGGTCGATTTGGTATATGGCAGGATCAATGTCATCTGATTTTTTGATTTTAATTGAATCCAGATTTATCCACCCCCAGCTTTTCATAATTGTAATAGAATGTTCTCCTTCATCCATATAAATTCTTGAGAGAATGACATCCTGATAATTGTTCCCGTCGGTGACTATGCTTCCGATGTTTTGGTCATCAAGCAGTACGGTGTTTTCTTTATGATTACCGCCGGAACTTTTGCAAATGGCATCAATATCATAGAAACCGGTTTCATCTACTTGTACGGATATGCTTACTCCATCATTTTCATTTTCAAATCCGTCAACGAAAGTTACATTATCAAAAGTGTTGATTTTAGTGTTACCGAGGAGTGTTCCGTTTTCTGCCTCATAGATTTCGGCTTCATCCCAGGAATAGGTTTTTAAAACCGCAGAAACTACAGGTTCTGTTATAACAGGGGAGATTGTATTGTCATCGGCTGAATCCGAGGGATTATCTTTATTACAAGCGTTAATGAAGAGTGTAAGACTCAGTAAGATAACTGCTATAGTTGTTTTTTTAAAATGTTTCATCGGTAAAGTCCTTTCAAGTAAAAATATCTATCCTTATCTTTCTATCATATTTTTGCATCACTGTCCATTTGATTTTTTTAAATTTTTAGGTTAGTTTGAATTGTAAATAAAATACGTCAGAAATTATTGGGTTTATAGCAAAGTTTATTAAACAATATGAATATGTGTTTTAGGTGAACGTGCTGCAGGATATTTTATTAAGGTTGTCTTTTAGTAAGCACAATGTTAAAATCATACAGTACTAATTATGGTTCTTTTTAAGGTGATGGGTAAATATACGAAAAGTTTTTGTGTAAGCAGGAAGTATGAAAAGCCGTTGCTATGATCAGAATCCGGTAAGGAATGTGGATTTAGAATATCAGTTTTGCTTCCGAACATAATAGTAAAAACGTGATTTGTGAAAGGCGAAAATAAATGGGAAATGAGGTTCGTATATGAAACATAAATTGCTGAGATTGCTGAAGGAATATGCAGTTATTCTTTTTGGCAGTATTATCTATGCAGCAGCATTTGACTGGCTTTTTGTGCCAAACAATATTGTAATGGGAGGTTTTACTGGAATTGCACAGATAATAAATCATTTTATTCCGATACTTCCGATTGGTATTATAGTAATGGTATTAAATATTCCGCTTTTTGCAGTCGGTATGCGGCTCCGGGGAGTTAAGCTTTTGTTTTCTTCCGGATTTGCGATGATTACGAGTTCAATTGCGATTGATGTTATTCCAGGCTTTGTAAATTTTGAACCCATGAATGACCAGCTTCTGGTTTGTATTCTTGGGGGAGCTATGATCGGAGTGGGATTCGGACTGCAGCTTTGGGTAGGAGCAACAACAGGAGGAACGGAACTGGCGGCAACGCTTTTAAAACATAAATTCAAGCACATGTCAATAGGAAAACTTTGTCTGATTATAGATTTTATTGTAATCGGAATTTATGCTTTCGTATTTAAATCGCTTGAAGATGCAATGTATGCCGTGATAGCCATGTATGTTATTACGACAGCGATTGATTCTGTAATATACGGCAGAAAGACATCAAAGGTGGCATGTATCGTAAGCAGTAAAGGTGATGAACTTTCGGAAACCCTGATAGAAATGGATTTGGGAATTACTGAAATTAAGGGCAAGGGCGGATTCAGCAATGAGGAAAGACAGGTGCTGATATGTGCTTTTAAACCAAGCAGAATAGCTTTTTTGAAAAAAGCGGTTGTAGAGGTTGATCCGGATGCGTTTGTCATAGTATGTGATTCTCAGGAAGTATATGGGGAAGGATTCGCAGATTGCAGGACAAATAGTCTGTAGTGTGCTATAATTTCTCTGCTTTAAACTTTTAGAAGGAGGCACGAATTGGTATGGATATAAAAAAAGTAGCGGTTCTGGGAGCAGGGGCAGTTGGCTCGTATGTGATATGGTCGCTTTGGGGAACGGACGGAATTAAACTCAGTGTAATTGCAGACGGTGAAAGAGCTGAAAGAATCAGACGTGACGGATGCCTGATAAATGATGAAGTGTTTTATCCGGAGGTTATGACGGCAAAGGAAGCGGAGGACGTTGATCTACTGATTGTAGCGGTTAAGTATGGTGCACTCAGACAGGCTCTTCCGGACATTAAATCGGCAGTTGGAGAAAATACTGTGGTGATGAGTCTGTTAAACGGAGTTGACAGTGAGGAAATTATTGCCGGTGAAATCGGAAGCAAACATGTGCTGCCGTCTCTTATAAAAGTTGCATCACAGAAAAAAGGCAATGGATACAGGTTTAATCCTGAAAATACGATCGGTATTATATTTGGAGAATATTCAGAACCTTTTAAGAGTGAAAGGGTTCTGGCAGTAACAGCACTTTTTGAAAAATCACACATTCATTACAAATATACGGAATGTATAAAAGAAGAAATGTGGAGTAAATTTCGTCTGAATATATGCAATAATCTTCCGCAGGCAATCTTAGGTGCAGGTATCGGATGCTACAGCGACAGTACTCATATGGCTTTCATCAGTGAAAAAATGAAGCAGGAAGTGGAGATGGTAGCGGCGGCAAAAGGAATTGACATTGCCGGAATGGATAAGGCACTTGGAAACGGGACGTTTGCCAACGCTTCGTCAAGGTATTCAACGCTTCAGGATTTGGATGCCGGAAGACATACTGAAACAGATATGTTTTCAGGTGTAATCGTTAAAATGGGAAGAGAACTAGGAATTCCTACACCTTATAATGAATTCGTTCACCACATGATTAAGGCAATTGAAGAAAAGAATGACGGATATTTTGACTATGACGGAGATAATGATCGTATAGTGTGGTCGAAATAATAAATATACAGGCTCATTGTTTCAGCTGTGCGGAGTGCCGTACTGTATGGGGAAATGTGTAAAATTCTGTATGGAAAAGAGGAGCAATATGCGAAAGAGTAATTATAAAGCACTTCTTCCGATAGGAGTGTTTTTGGTTTTATATTTGGGACTCGGAATTCTTCTTGAGTATGTTTTAAAAATAGAAATGGGATTTTACAAAATCCCTATTGTAGTTATTTTTCTTATAGCACTTATAGTTGCCTGTCTGCAAAATCCAAAGGTCTCATTTGATGAGAAACTCGATATTATGGCAAAAGGCATGGGTGATAAAAACATAATCACAATGGTACTTATCTTCATGGCGGCAGGCGTATTTGTAGGAGTTGTAGGAAGAGGCAGTGCGGAAAGTGTGGCATATTTTCTTCTTTCGGTTATTCCGGCAAAATTTGCAGTACCGGTATTATTTGTTGTAAGTGCTTTTGTATCACTTGCCATGGGAACTTCGGTAGGAACGATAACCTTAATTGCTCCGATAGCGGCAGTTGTTGCAAACAGCTCAGGTTTCGGTGTACCGTTATGTATAGGAGCGGTAATGGGAGGAGCCATGTTTGGAGACAACCTTTCGTTTATATCAGATACAACCATAGCTGCATGTAACGGTCAGGGATGTGCGATGCAGGATAAGTTTAAATCGAATTTTGGGATTGCACTTCCGGCGGCGATTGTTACTTTAATTATATTGGCAGTTCGTTCGTCAGGTGTTGAAGCGGAAAATATGAAACTTCCGGAGTATAATCTGATACAGATTACTCCTTATGTTGTTGTTCTTATCGGAGGAATAATAGGATTAAATGTTTTTCTTGTTCTGCTTGCAGGAATTGTAATCGGAGGCATAATAATCCTTACAACGGGTGCAGTGTCAGGCATACAGATTCTGGAGAACATGGGAAGCGGTGTATCGGGAATGTTTGAAACCTCAATGGTGGCAATACTGGTTTCCGCTATATGTGCGCTTATCAGTTCATACGGCGGGTTTGATGCCCTGCTTGGAATAATTAAGAGAACATTTAAGGGAAAAAGAGGCGGAATGCTCGGAATGGGCCTGCTTGTAGGTTCTATGGACATAGCAACGGCGAATAATACGGTGGCGATAGTAATGGCAAATCCCATTGCAAAAGATATGTCGGAATGTTATGGAATAAAGCCGAGAAAAGCGGCATCAATTCTTGATACCTTTTCATGTGTTTTTCAGGGTGTGATTCCGTATGGGGCACAGATGCTTGTTGCAGTGTCGGTATGTGCGGAAATGGGATGTACGGTGACTGCCTTTGAAATTATGCCGAATTTATGGTATCCGTATATGCTTCTGATAAGCTCTCTTGTTTTTATTCTGCTTTTCCCGGATAGAGAGTAAAAACACGATTTGACCAGACGGACAAAAACAAATGAAAGAGGAATAAAAATGGAGATACATGAAGGAAGACCGCTCACAAATGAGGGACGTGAAGAACGTGAAATCAGAGTTTATGATTTACTGGATAAACTTAGAATAAAGTATTTTAGAACGGATCATGGAAGAGCCGATACAATGGAGGCATGCTATGAGATTGATAAGGTTCTGGATGCGACAATATGCAAAAATTTATTTTTATGCAACAGGCAGAAAACCGAATTTTACCTTTTAATGATGCCGGGGGATAAACCTTTTAAGACAAAGGAAATAACATCACAGCTGGGTTGTTCAAGACTTTCATTTGCATCTGAAGACGATATGGTAAAATATCTGGATATTTATCCCGGAGCCGTAAGTGTAATGGGACTTATGAATGATATTGGAAACAAAGTACAACTTGTTGTGGACAGCGATATTTTAAAAGGGGAGTATATCGGCTGTCATCCGTGTGTATGTACTTCAAGTATGAAAATAAAAACGGCAGATATAATGGATGTTTTCCTTAAAGCGGTTAAACATGAAAAAATAGTGGTTGAACTGGTTGGGGAAGGTTAATGGCAGGTGAGTCCTCCGCTTCAATTGCTAAGAGCAGTAAGCAACGAAGATGTACGGTTGGGTGCTGGTTAAGTTCTGTGAGACTTTGGATTGCAAATTAGATGATATTGTGGAGATTGTTTAAGAGAAAAGTTTGAAAGATGAATTAGATATATAAAATTCATGAAATTAAGGTGAAAAAATGAATCATGATAAAATTGTTCAATTAAATCAGGGCCTTCAAACAGCCTTTGTAAATCATAATACATCATCAAACCTGGCGTATAAGCCCCAGTTTGTGTCAAATAACTATAAAGAAGGTCGCAAGGTGATATCATCCATTGAGGATGAACTTTTGTCATGTGAAGAATTTACCATCAGTGTGGCTTTTATTACCATGGGTGGAATTACGCCACTTCTCCAAACATTAAGAGAATTAGAACAGCGAGGAATTCCTGGGAAAATTCTTACGACGGATTATCTGACGTTTAGTGATCCGAAGGCACTTCGGATTCTTGCAAATTTTAAAAATATCGAACTGAAAATGTTTGTGACTCAGAATGAAAATGAAGGATTCCATACGAAAGGTTACATTTTCAAGAAAGAGGAAATGTATCGAATTATTGTGGGAAGTTCCAATATGACTCTCAGTGCGCTTACGACAAACCGGGAGTGGAATACGAAAATTGTTTCTACGGAGCAAGGTGAATATACACAGAATGTAGTAGCAGAATTTGAACAGTTGTGGAATGCGAAGCAGTCTCTGACATTTGAACAATTCATTGATGACTACACCAATATTTATACAAAGAATAAAATCATTCAGAAGCAAAGGGCGCTTGCAAAACAGGCGGAAGTACCGTCTTTGGAAGTATATCGTTTGCAGCCAAACTCTATGCAGGTGGGATTTATCAATAATCTTAGGAAAATATATGAAGCCGGTGAAGATAAGGCATTGTTGATTTCTGCAACCGGTACAGGTAAGACGTATGCATCAGCATTTGCAGCAAGAGAGTTGGAATTTAAGCGAGTATTATTTCTCGTTCATCGTAACCAGATTGCGAAACAGGCTTTGAAGTCTTATCGAAAAGTTTTTGATGGAAAAACTTCCATGGGAATGGTTACTGGCAAGTACCAGGATTATGATGCTGACTTTGTATTTGCCACGGTTCAGACACTGAGCAAAGAAGATACTTTGAAAAGATATGAAAAAGACCATTGGGACCTGATCATTATTGATGAGGCACACCACAGTTCTGCGGACAGCTATAAGAAGATTATGGATTATTTTACACCAGATCTTTGGCTTGGCATGACTGCAACACCGGACAAGCGTGACGATAATCTGGAAGGCAGAAATATCTATGAGATTTTTAATCACCAGATTGCTTATGAGATCCGTCTGCAAAATGCAATGGAAGAAGATTTGCTGTGTCCATTCCATTATTTTGGCATTACTGATCTGGAAATCATTGCAGATGCAGGGAAAACGTCAGAAGAAAAAGTGGAGAATTTTCGATATTTAACTTCCGATGAGCGTGTACATAATGTTATGAAACAGGCGGAATTTTTTGGATATAGTGGTGATCGTGTAAAAGGCTTGATTTTCTGCAGCCGAATCGATGAGGCACGCGAGTTATCGGTGAAGTTTAATGAAAAGGGTTGGAGAACGTTGGTTTTGAGTGGAAGTGATTCGGAAAGTGTCAGGGCGGCAGCCATTGAGCGTCTGGCCGGAGATGAAGACGGGGACGCATTGGATTACATTATTTCTGTAGATATTTTTTCAGAAGGTGTAGATGTTCCGGAAATCAACCAGGTGATCATGCTTCGTCCAACAGAATCTCCGATTATATTTATTCAGCAGTTAGGCCGTGGACTGCGTAAAGCAGAGGATAAGGAATATGTGGTTGTGATTGATTTTATTGGAAACTATCGCAACAACTTCATGATTCCGATTGCACTATCTGGAGACAGAAGTTACAACAAAGACAATATTCGACGTTATGTGACAGAAGGCGGTCGCGTGATTCCGGGAGCGAGTACCATTCATTTTGATGAAGTTTCCAGAAAAAGGATTTTTCAGGCCATTGATAATGCGAATTTTAGTGATATTAAACTGATCCGTGAAAATTATA
>CAZNGY010000057.1:0-9389 GCA_964572955.1 uncultured Lachnoclostridium sp. | reverse complement strand
TGGTCGTGTTCTCGGACCAAAGGGATTAATGCCAAACCCTAAGGCCGGTACAGTAACAATGGACGTTACAAAGGCTATCAAAGATATCAAAGCTGGTAAAGTTGAATATCGTCTTGATAAAGCAAACATTATTCATGTTCCTGTTGGAAAGGCATCTTTCACAGAGGAACAGCTCGCAGACAACTTCCAGGCTCTTATGGGTGCTATCATCAAGGCTAAGCCGGCAGCTGCCAAGGGTCAGTATTTAAGAAGTGTAACAGTTGCTTCAACAATGGGCCCTGGAATCAAGGTTAATCCTGCAAAGCTTGGCTAATAAGCCGCCGTTTGGAAAAACGGAAAAAAGGTGTTGACACCGTATATAAATTATGTTATAAACTTCATTGACTGCCGAAGACAGCAGGTGCCCGTCAGGGCGTAAGCGAGTCGCCTGCCCAGGATATGTCAGCAAATTATTACATTGTAATTTTCGCTGTTCATACTTCGGTATGAACAGCTTTTTTTATAATTGCTGTGGCAGCCGATAAAATAATAAGGAGGAAACCACAATGGCAAAAGTTGAGTTAAAAGCTCCAATCATCGAAGAAATCAAGGCAAATGTTGCAAATGCAAAGTCTGTCATTCTCGTTGATTACCGTGGCTTAACTGTAGAACAGGATACTGCTCTTCGTAAAGCTTTCAGAGAAAATGGTGTTGTTTACAAGGTATACAAGAACACATATCTTAAGATGGCTTTTGCAGGAACACAGTATGAAGTTCTTAGTGACAAACTTGATGGACCTACAGCTGTTGCTTTCGCAATGGAAAGTGAAACAGTTGCAGCTAAAATCGTAGTTGACACAAAGAAGAAAGCTGATGCAATTGAGTTCAAAGCAGGTGTTGTAGGTGGCGAAATGTATGATCCTAAGGGTCTTGAAGTTATCGCTACAATCCCTTCAAGAGACGAACTTATTTCCAAGCTTCTTGGAAGTCTCCAGTCTCCAATCGCAAATATTGCAAGAGTTCTCAAGCAGATTGCAGATGCAAAAGAGAATCCTGCTGCATAATGCAGTTGAAATCTCTCTCGAAAGAAACAGCCGCATAGCGGTGTAAGGGCAATGACCCGTAATTAAACATTTATGGAGGATATTAAAATGACTAATCAGGAATTTATCGATGCTATTAAGGCAATGACAGTTTTAGAATTAAATGACTTAGTAAAGGCTTGCGAAGAAGAATTTGGCGTAAGCGCAGCAGCAGGTGTTGTTGTAGCAGCAGCAGGTGGTGCAGCAGAAGCAGCAGAAGAAAAGACAGAATTTGATGTTGAATTAACATCATTTGATGCAGCTCAGAAGGTTAAGGTTATCAAGGTTGTTCGTGAAATCACAGGTCTTGGACTTAAAGAAGCTAAGGATATGGTTGAAGGAGCTCCAAAGACACTTAAGGAAGCAGCATCTAAGGAAGAAGCTGAAGACATCAAGAAGAAGCTTGAAGAAGTTGGCGCTAAGATCACTCTTAAGTAATTTTATTATTGAAGAATTTGGAAAGGTACGGCATTTGCCGTACCTTTTTTGTTTTATTTCTGGAATAAAATTTGATTAGGAAGTAGTTACATGTAAAGGTACAGAAAAGAAGAGATGAAAGCCACGTTTATGTAAATGCTAATAAAATAAGATAAAAACGAATTTGCAAATACGGTAAAATTCTTATAAAAAAGAGGCGTATCTTATGTAAAAAAAGTGGTAAACACACCTGATAACGAATTAAATAAAACTTTATAACGAATAAAAGATAAGTAAGTGAGAAGAGAAAAAGCAGGGGATTGGAATGGTTTTGAAAATGCGACAGTGGATTTATTAAGGCGAATTGTAAAAAATAAACGAGTTTTTGTAAAAATTAGTTGTTGACGGCTAAAATGAAAGGTGTATCATATAATATATAAGATTAAGTGCGTACGGTTTTATATAAAAATGATTTTGGAGAATTATAATGAATAAAAAAATTAAAACAAAAAAAGCAGCCTGTGTTATGGCAGTCGCATTAGCGGCATCTCAGATTTTGTCGGTAGCAGCAGGAGCTACTGAATCAGTTACAAAATCCGGAGTAAGTGCAGTATATTCAAATTCGGTATCATCATCGGTTGGAATTTTTGATTTATATGTATCTGCATCAGGAAATAGTGGCAATAATGTAAATTTGACAGTGTACTATAGAGATGGAGTTAATGAGAGCTATGCTAAATATCCGGGATACAGTTTATCGGTTGATCATGGCGAAAGTGCAAAGGGAAACGTTGATATAGGAAAAACTTTTGCGAAGATAAAACTATCGGGTCTGGGTAAAGGTACCGGAAAAATTACATCAAGATAACGACGGAGGGTAAAATGAAATATAGTGCTTCTTGGAAAATTCTAGCGAAGAATTTATGGATTCGGTTAGCAATACTGGCAGGAGTTCTTCTTTTGCTTTTTAATCCTATAAAAACGTGCATATCCGCACTTACAAAGTATTCTAATACTGCATTGCATGAAATTAATTCAGCTTTTTTATACAATACATATATATGGTTTGCATTAATGTTTTTTATGACATTTGAAGTTATTTTGCAGATAAAGAGTTCGGCATCCCAGATTCTCTGGGTATCATCAAAGAAAGAAACATGCAAAGCAATTCTGAAGTTTTCGACTATTAATGCAGGAATTGTTTCTTTGATGATTGTTGTTTTTGAATCAATTTTGTTTATTGTTTATGGTAAGGGACATACGGCTTTTCTTTTAAGGGTTGTCTTGGATGTTATCTTCTATTATTTCCTTGTAGGAATTGTAGCTGCCCTTATTGCCGTAAATCTTTCATTCCTAAAAAAGACATTTGTCGGAGCGATAATTGGAATTCTTATAATAGTTTTGACCGGTCCTTTCTTTGATATGACGGATATATTTGTAAGCCTTTCATTTCAGAGACCTTTTGAAATTATGCCGCAGTTCAGTAATTATGCATATGATATCGACAGCGGATTTCACATTAGTGCATATTCAATGGGACTGATTGTGTTTTGGGCTGGGATGTGCTCATTGATTCTTCTTATAATTTTAAAAGACTTTACAGTGAAAAAACTGATTCCGGTTGTTTTTATGACTACAGTGGGTCTGTATGCTGCTTTAATGCCTTCGGTGAGCAGATTCGGAACATCTAACAGAATGAATTTCAAAGATGAGTTATATTCATACGGACAAAAGTACAGAAATGTAATGGATGATTATGAAGATAATGAAACAGCTTTAAATAAGGCGGGATTTAAGGTTACGAAATACGAGATGGACATGAAGGCGGGGTGGAGTCTGAGCAGTACTGTGAAAATGTGGATTGACAATTCCGGACTTGACAAATATGTATTTACTCTTTATTACCCTTATGAAATTAAATCAGTTGAAGACCAGGATGGAAATGCACTTGAATATTCGCGTGACGGAGATAATTTTACTGTAAAAGGCAATGGTGCTGTTGAGACTGTGACGGTAACATACAAGGGAAGTGCAGCACCAAGTATTGCAAATTATGATGCCGTAAGGTTATGTGCCGGCTTTCCTTGGTATCCATATCCGGGCGAGCAGCATATTTACTCATATGAAATGGAAGATGAATATGGTATGCTGGTGTTTGCCTTTTGCAAAAATAACGAGGCTGAATATGTGGTGAACATAGACAGCATATATGAAATATATGCTGATTTAAAGAAAAACGGCAATACTTTTGAAGGAAAGACAGACTCTCTTGCTATGGCTGGAGGTATGATTAAGGAAGATGTAAAAGACAATATTCATTACATATATCCTTTAGAGATGGATTACAGCTATAGAAATGATAATGGCATTTCAGATTGGGAACAGTATGCATATGAATTTGTATCTGCTGACGAAAAATTAAGGGATGACAGTGGAGAAATATATTGCTTCTATGGCAACTGGATGGCATATAGAAACAGAGATGCGGGCGAAAAAACTCTTGCGGGCAGTAATTTTATTGTAATCTTTAGCGAGGGTGGAACTAATTGATAGAGTAGATGGAGGCTCGAATGGTTTGTGAAGTAAAATCACTGAATAAAAAATATGGGAAAAAGATGGCATTGAGTGATGTATCCCTTTGTCTTGACAAACATATATATGGGATTCTCGGAGAAAACGGAGCCGGAAAATCAACACTGCTAAAGTGTATATGCGGACTGGTTTCCTATAAAGGAAAGGTATTGTTGGAGTGCGGTAAAAAAGGAATCGGATATATGCCACAGGAATTTACATTGTTTTCTAATCTGACGGTTGAAGAAAATATGGAATTTTTTGCCGGCTACAGAGGAAAAGACGCGATGAATGAGATTCCTGAACTGCTCGAAAAAACAGGGCTTTCGGATAAGAGGTCTGCAAAGGTTGAATCCCTTTCGGGAGGAATGCTCAGACGGCTCGGTTTGGCTCAGAGCCTATTGGGAAATCCGGAGATTTTAATCCTGGATGAACCGACGGCAGGATTAGATCCGGAAGAACGAATACGTTTTCGCTCGGTGATTGAAAAAGTATGCCGAGGAAGATGCGTTCTTATAACGACACATATAATGCAGGATGTAGAAAATTTATGCGACAGGCTGATAGTTATGCATGAGGGCAAAGTATGCTTTAACGGAGAAACGGCGAAAATTTCAGAATTTGCAGCAGGAAAAGTTTACTGCGTCCCTAAATATGAAGTAATGACCAGAGGTATGGAGGAATCGGTGATTCAGTACTATACGGCAGATGAGCCTATGGCGAGGGTGATTATTGAGGATAAAACGGATGAAATACCTGTTACACCTACGGTTGAGGATGGTTATTTATGTTTGTTGAACGATGTGCGAAGAAAATTAAAATAGCTGTTAAGCAGCAGGGAATTTGGTTCTGGGCAGTGTCCGTATGTGTTCTTGCAGGATTTCCCCTGGCGGTCAGAGCATACTATGCTCCCGGAAACTATAAGAATGAACTGCATGCGTTGAGGGCGATTCAAATACTGATACCGGCGGTGTCGTTTATATGGGAGCTGCAGTTTATGGAAAACCGTATAAACGGAAAGAAGTCAGATTTGATCAACTTTATAGACCCCAAACCCTGGAAAACGGCAATAGTTTTTGATATATTGTTTCTCTTTTTGACCATTGTTTCGTACGGAGTAGTGGGTAGCTTTGGATTGAAAATAAAGTCAGAGTGTGAAAAAACGATTCTTTTAAGTGTTTTAATACAATCGGCAGCGTTTCTACTTATAATATTGATGAAATCGCAGGTGCTTACATTGGCGGTGACGGAGGTGTTGCTTGCTTGTTTGAGTTTTGAAAGTAAAAGTCCGTTTTTGTGGAACAGGGAACATACGTCAGACACTAAACGTGTGACTGTGTACTATATTTTGGCTGTTGCAGGTTTGTGGATGTTATCAGTTGTTTATTTGTGGATAAAGAATGCAGAAGCATTTGTATTTTTTAAAAAACTAAAGGAAAGAAAAGATAAATAAAAAAAGAACTCTGAAAAGACGGTCGTTAAAGATTGGCTTTTCAGGGTTCTTTTTTATATGGTGGTTTTTAGTATATATAAATGAAAACCGGTCGGATTTTTTTAGTGTGTGGAGTGATGATTTTTTATATTGGAAGGGTACGATGAAAAAAGTACTTTTTTGTGGCAGAAAAACTAAAAAATGCCGTAAAAAAACGTAAAATCAGTGTTGACAAGCTGAAATTACGGTGATAATATAAAAAATGCACTATTGTGTAACATGGGTATTACTATGCACATTTGCATTATACAATAGACTTATTAAACAGTCAAGGAGTGAAAACGTCAATGGATAAGAATAGAATTCATCCGGTCAAAGTCGGTAAAAACGTTCGAATGAGTTATTCGAAACAGAAAGAAATCCTTGAGATGCCTAACCTTATCGAGGTACAGAAGGATTCTTATCGCTGGTTCTTGGAAGAAGGACTCTATGAAGTGTTCAGGGATATTTCTCCAATTACTGATTTCGCCGGTCATCTTAGTCTTGAATTTATAGACTATGAACTTAGAGAGAAGAAGTATACAATTGAGGAATGCAAGGAAAGAGATGCTACATATGCCGCTCCTATGCATGTTGTCGTAAGACTTCACAATAAAGACACGGATGAGATTAGTGAACATGAGATTTTCATGGGAGATCTTCCGGTAATGACCGCTACCGGTACTTTTGTAATTAATGGTGCGGAAAGAGTTATTGTTAGTCAGCTCGTGCGTTCACCGGGTATTTACTACAATATCGGACATGATAAAATTGGAAAGACCCTTTATTCCAGTACCGTTATTCCAAATCGTGGTGCATGGCTTGAATATGAGACTGACTCAAATGACGTTTTCTATGTTCGTGTAGATAGAAACAGAAAAGTCCCTATTACTGTGTTTGTTCGTGCTCTTGGTTATGGAACAAATCAGGAAATTCGTGAACTTTTCGGAGAAGAAGCAAAAATTGAAGCAACTTTTGCAAAGGATCCGTCAGAGAACTATCAGGATGGTCTTCTTGAACTTTATAAGAAGCTTCGTCCGGGTGAACCTCTTTCGGTTGAAAGTGCGGAATCTTTAGTTAATGCAATGTTCTTTGATGCAAGAAGATATGACCTCGCAAAGGTAGGACGTTATAAGTTCAATAAGAAGCTTCATTTAAAGAACAGAATTACTGGATTTGCCCTTTCTGAAGATGTTATTGATGCATCTACGGGTGAAATTATTGCATCGGCCGGAACAGTGGTTTCAGAAGAACTTGCTGAGAAAATTCAGAATGCTGCAGTACCATATGTATATGTACAGGCAGAAGAAAAGAATGTTAAGGTTCTTTCGAACCTGATGGTAGAGCTTACTGATTACTTCCCATGCAATAAAGAGGAACTTGGAGTAACTGAGTTGGTTTATTATCCTGCACTTGCTGCAATTCTTGATGAATTCAGTGAAGAAGAGGATATTAAGGAAGCAATCAGGGCAAGAATCAATGATCTCATTCCTAAGCACATTACTAAGGAAGATATTATTGCATCCATAAATTACAACATGCATCTTGAGTACGGAATCGGTTTTCAGGATGATATCGACCATTTAGGTAATCGTCGTATCCGTGCGGTTGGTGAACTTCTTCAGAACCAGTATCGTATTGGTATGTCAAGAATGGAAAGAGTTGTACGCGAACGTATGACAACGCTTGATCCTGCCACGGTAACGGCATCAAGTCTTATCAATATTAAGCCTGTGACGGCAGCTGTAAAGGAATTCTTTGGAAGTTCCCAGTTGTCACAGTTTATGGATCAGCACAATCCGCTCGGTGAACTTACACATAAGAGACGTCTTTCAGCACTTGGTCCTGGTGGTCTTTCAAGAGATCGTGCAGGATTCGAAGTACGAGACGTTCATTATACACACTATGGAAGAATGTGTCCTATTGAGACACCTGAAGGTCCTAACATCGGTCTTATCAACTCACTTGCATCATATGCAAGAATTAATGAATACGGTTTTGTTGAGGCTCCGTACAGAAAGTGTGACAAATCAGATCCTCTTAACCCAAGGGTAACCGATGAGGTTGTTTATCTTACGGCAGACGAGGAAGACAGATATGTTGTGGCTCAGGCTAACGAACCTCTTACCGAAGACGGATATTTTGTAAATAATAGTGTATCCGGACGTTTCCGTGAAGAGACATCTTCATTTGAAAAGCGTAAGATTGACCTTATGGACGTTTCTCCTAAGATGGTATTTTCGGTTGCTACAGCTATGATTCCATTCCTTCAGAATGACGATGCTAACCGTGCTTTGATGGGTTCAAACATGCAGCGTCAGGCAGTTCCTCTTCTTTTTACGGAATCTCCTGTTGTCGGAACCGGAATGGAAATGAAGACAGCTGTTGACTCCGGAGTATGTGTTGTTGCAGAAAATGCCGGTGTGGTTGAAAGAGCCGCGGCAGATGTAATCCTTATAAGAAACGAAGAAGGAAATATTGATGAATACAGACTTCAGAAGTTTGTAAGAAGTAACCAGGGAACAAGTATCAATCAGAGACCTATCGTAAACAAGGGTGAAAAGATTGAAAAAGGTCAGGTTATTGCAGATGGTCCTTCAACGTCAAATGGAGAGCTTGCTCTCGGTAAGAATCCTCTCATCGGTTTTATGACGTGGGAAGGTTATAACTACGAGGATGCTGTTCTTCTTAGCGAAAGACTTGTTCAGCAGGATGTATATACATCAATTCATATTGAAGAATATGAAGCAGAAGCGAGAGATACAAAGCTCGGACCTGAAGAGATTACAAGAGACATTCCTAGTGTTGGTGAGGAAGCCCTTAAAGATCTTGATGAAAGAGGTATTATAAGAATCGGTGCCGAAGTAAGATCCGGAGACATTCTTGTAGGAAAAGTAACACCAAAGGGTGAAACAGAGCTTACTGCAGAGGAAAGACTTCTTCGTGCAATCTTCGGAGAGAAGGCAAGAGATGTAAGGGATACATCCCTCAGAGTTCCTCATGGTGAATTTGGTATTATTGTAGATGCGAAAGTCTTCTCAAGAGCAAATAATGATGAACTTGCTCCTAGTGTAAATGAATGCGTAAGAGTATATATTGCACAGAAGAGAAAAATTCAGGTCGGAGATAAGATGGCCGGTCGTCACGGTAATAAGGGTGTCGTTTCACGAGTTCTCCCAGTTGAAGATATGCCATTCCTTCCTAATGGCCGTCCTCTTGATATTGTGCTTAACCCTCTTGGCGTGCCTTCACGTATGAACATTGGTCAGGTACTTGAAATTCATTTAAGTCTTGCGTCACAGGTACTTGGTGTAAAGGTTTCAACTCCTGTTTTTGACGGAGCAAAAGAAACAGATATAGAAGATTCCCTCAGGCTGGCAAATGATTATGCAAATATGCCGCTTGATGAATTCGAGAAGAAGTATGAAGATCAGATTAATCCTGAACTTATGAAATTCCTTATTGAGAATCAGGATTACAGAAAAGAGTGGGCCGGTGTTCCAATCAGACCGGATGGAAAAGTACAGCTTCGTGACGGACGTACCGGAGAGCCGTTCGATGGCAATGTAACAATCGGTTTCATGCACTATCTCAAGCTTCATCACCTTGTTGATGATAAGATTCATGCACGTTCAACAGGTCCTTATTCACTTGTTACACAGCAGCCACTTGGTGGTAAAGCACAGTTCGGTGGACAGAGATTTGGAGAGATGGAAGTTTGGGCGCTTGAAGCTTATGGTGCGTCATATACACTTCAGGAAATATTGACAGTTAAATCTGATGATGTTGTTGGACGTGTTAAGACATATGAAGCAATCATAAAGGGTCTTAATATTCCTGAACCAGGAATACCTGAATCGTTCAAAGTA
>CAZNGY010000056.1:0-9395 GCA_964572955.1 uncultured Lachnoclostridium sp. | reverse complement strand
CTGAAAATGCAAAGGTAGAACTTCACAGACCATATATAGATGAGGTTACAATTCCATGTCCTAAGTGCGGAAAGCAGATGCACAGGGTTCCTGAAGTTATTGACTGCTGGTTTGACAGCGGTGCGATGCCGTTTGCTCAGCATCATTATCCATTTGAAAACAAGGAACTTTTTGAAAGTCAGTTCCCTGCTCAGTTCATTTCTGAAGCAGTTGACCAGACAAGAGGGTGGTTCTATTCACTTATGGCGGAATCAACCCTTCTCTTCAACAAGGCACCTTATGAAAACGTAATAGTTCTGGGACTGGTACTTGATGAAAAAGGACAGAAGATGAGTAAGTCAAAGGGAAATGCGGTCGATCCTTTTGAAGCTCTTAAAACTCTCGGTGCAGATGCCATCAGATGGTATTTCTATATAAATTCGGCACCATGGCTTCCAAACAGATTCCATGACAAGGCTGTTGTTGAGGGGCAGAGAAAATTCATGGGCACTCTTTGGAATACTTATGCATTCTTTGTACTTTATGCAAATATTGATAATTTTGATGCAACGGCATATAAGCTTGAGTATGATAAACTGCCGGTAATGGATAAGTGGCTGCTTTCAAAGCTTAATACCGTAGTGAAGACAGTAGACGAGAACCTGGGTTCATACATGATTCCTGAGGCTGCAAGAGCACTTGATGATTTCGTGGATGAAATGAGTAACTGGTATGTTCGCCGTTGTCGTGAGAGATTTTGGGCAAAGGGTATGGAGCAGGATAAGATTAATGCGTATATGACTCTTTATACTGCTCTTGTTACAATTGCAAAAACAGCAGCGCCTATGATTCCGTTCATGACAGAAGATATTTATCGTAATCTTGTCTGCAGTATAGATAAAAATGCGCCTGAAAGTGTTCACCTCTGTGATTTCCCTTCAGTGAATGAAGAGTGGATTGACAAGGAACTTGAAGCGAGCATGGAGGAGGTTGTTGAAGTTGTTGTTCTCGGCCGTGCGTGCCGTAATGCAGCAAATATCAAACAGCGTCAGCCTATTGCAAATATGTATGTAAAGAGCAGTAAGCAGCTTGATGATTTCTATGTTGAAATTATTGAAGATGAGCTTAATGTTAAGAAGGTTATTTTCAGCGAGGATGTGAGTGCGTTCACAAGCTACAGCTTTAAGCCGCAGCTTCGCACACTCGGAAAGAGATTCGGCAAAAACATCGGTGCCGTTAAGGAAATCCTTGCAAATATGGACAGTGCAAAAGCTATGGAAGAACTTAATGGTACAGACATGATTACCATAGTTCTTGATGGTGTGGAAGAGAAGATTGCCAGGGAGGATCTTCTCATAGAAGCAGCCCGTAAAGAGGGTTACGTTTCTTCCGCTGACAAGGGGGTTACCGTTGTACTTGACACAAATCTGACAGATGAACTTATTGAGGAAGGTTTCGTAAGAGAAGCAATCTCAAAGATTCAGACAATGCGTAAGGATGCCGGTTTTGAAGTAATGGATAAGATTTCGGTCAGCTTCACGGGAAATGAAAAGATCGGGGAGATTATCAGGAAAAACGAGGAATTCGTTAAGCGTGTCGTAATGGCAGATCGTATCGTGTATGACAGTGCAGAAGATTTCAGCAAAGAATGGTCACTTAATGGTGAAAATGTAACTATTGGTGTCCGCAGGTAAGTCAGAGACAGAATGGAGGATTTTATGCAGATTAACAAAAAGGAGTTCAAGAAGAATGTTCAGGACTATCTTAAGACATTCTATCGCAGAACAGTAGAAGATGCATCACAGCAGCAGTTATACCAGGCAGTAGCATATGCCGTTAAGGATTATATCGTAGATGACTGGGCTGCAACACAGAAGGCTATTGAAGAGAAGGATGCTAAGACAGTTTACTATCTTTCAATGGAATTCCTTATGGGACGTGCATTGGGAAATAACATCATTAACCTTAAGGCAAATAAGGATATCAAAAAGGCACTTGAAGAACTTGGTATAGATTTGGAAAATATTGAGGAACAGGAGCCGGATCCTGCACTTGGAAACGGTGGTCTCGGAAGACTTGCGGCATGTTTCCTTGATTCTCTTGCAACGCTCGGATATCCTGCATACGGATGTGGTGTACGTTACAAATACGGTATGTTCAAGCAGGGAATTGTTGATGGTTTCCAGGTTGAAATGCCTGATGAATGGCTTAAAGACGGAAATCCTTTTGAAATTAAGCGTTCTGAGTATGCATGTGAAGTTAAGTTTGGCGGATATGTGCGTTATACAAAGGATGAAAACGGCAGAGAGCATTTTACACAGGAGAATTATCAGTCAGTACGTGCAATCCCATATGATTATCCGGTAGTGGGATATGGCAACCATGTTGTTAATACACTTCGTATCTGGGATGCGGAGGCAATTGTTGATTTTAACCTTGCTGAATTCGATAAGGGTGATTATCATAAGGCTGTTGAGCAGCAGAATCTTGCACATACAATTTGCGAAGTTCTCTATCCGAATGACAATCATTATGCAGGCAAGGAATTAAGACTTAAACAGCAGTATTTCTTTGTATCGGCATCTGTTCAGAGAGCTGTTGCAAAGTATATGGAAACACACGATGACATTCGTAAGATACACGAAAAGGTATGCTTCCAGTTAAATGACACACATCCTACCGTTACGGTTCCTGAACTTATGAGAATTCTCATGGATGAATACTACTTAAGCTGGGATGAGGCATGGGAAGTTACAAATAAGTGTTGTGCATATACTAACCATACAATTATGGCAGAGGCTCTTGAAAAGTGGCCATTAGAGCTTTTCTCAAGACTTCTTCCTCGTATATATCAGATTGTAGAAGAAATCAACCGTCGTTTCATCATTCTTCTTCAGGATAAGTATCCGGGAGATTATTCCAAGATTGAAAAGATGGCGATCATCATGGATGGTCAGGTTAAGATGGCAAACCTTGCAATCGTTGCAGGCTTCAGCGTAAATGGTGTTGCCAGACTTCATACTGAAATCCTCAAGAATGAGCAGCTTAAGGATTTCTATCAGTTATGGCCTGAGAAATTCAACAATAAGACAAATGGTATTACACAGAGAAGATTCCTTGCACACGGAAATCCTCTCCTTGCAGACTGGATTACTTCAAAGATTGGTGATGAATGGATTACAAAGCTTGATCACATGAAGGAACTCAGTGTTTATATTGATGATAAGAAGAGCCAGAAAGAGTTCATGAACATTAAGTACCAGAACAAGCTTCGTCTTGCTGAGTACATTAAGGAGCATAACGGAATTGAAGTTGATCCTCGTTCAATTTTTGACGTGCAGGTTAAGCGCCTCCATGAGTATAAGCGTCAGCTCCTTAATATCATGCATGTAATGTATCTTTATAATCAGCTTAAAGCAAATCCGGATATGGATTTCTATCCAAGAACATTCATTTTCGGTGCAAAGGCTTCAGCAGGATACCGTCGTGCAAAGCTTATAATCAAGCTCATCAACTCAGTTGCTGATGTTGTAAACAATGATAAGTCAATTGACAATAAGATTAAGGTTGTTTTCATTGAAAACTACAGAGTTTCAAATGCAGAATGGATCTTCGCGGCAGCAGATGTTTCAGAGCAGATATCAACAGCATCCAAGGAAGCATCCGGTACAGGAAACATGAAATTCATGCTTAACGGTGCAGTAACTCTTGGTACAATGGACGGAGCAAACGTTGAAATTGTTGAAGAAGTAGGTGCAGAAAATGCATTTATATTCGGTCTTTCTTCTGATGAAGTAATTAATTATGAGAATAATGGCGGTTATCAGCCAAGGGAAATCTATAATACTGACAGCGATATCCGTCAGGTAATGACTCAGATGATTAACGGATTTTATTCACCTGAGGATACTGAACTCTTCCGTGAGATTTATACATCTCTTCTTGACGGAACATATGACAGGGCAGATCAGTATTTCATTCTCAAAGATTTCCGTTCATATGCGGAAGCACAGAAGAGAGTTGAAGAAGCTTATCGTGATGAAGAACGCTGGGCTAGGATGGCAATGACACAGGTTGCAAACGTTGGTAAGTTTACATCTGACCGTACAATTGAAGAGTATGTTCAGGATATCTGGAAGCTTGAAAAGGTTGTTGTAAAGCCTGAAGAAGCATAAATTCCGGTAAGGGTTAAATAACATAACTGGAAACAGCTCCGGTAGAGTCAATAAAACGGCTTTGCCGGAGCTTTATAAGTTTTTGGAGGAATTTTACATGAAATCAGAGACTAAAGACAGCATATACAGACAGCTGTTTCAAATAGTAGCCCCGATATCTTTTCAGTATCTGATGTCATCATTTGTAAGTGCATCAGATGCCTTTATGCTTGGTTTTCTGGATCAGGATTCTTTGTCGGCATCTTCACTGGCGACACAGGTGGCATTTGTATACAGCCTGTTTTATGGTGCATTTGTATTCGGACTAAACGTACTGGCAGCACAGTATTGGGGAAAGGGAGATAAAAAAACAGTCGAAAAGGTTTTGGCAATTACGTTAAGATATGCTTTACTGACGGGACTTGTTTTTTCTGTTGCAGCGTTTTGTGTGCCGGAGTATATTATGAGAATATTTACTTCTGATACAGTGCTTGTAGTAAAGGGAGCGCAATATCTGAAAGCGGTTTCGTTGTCTTATATTCTGACCGGATTTACACAGATTTTCTTTGGCATAATGAAGGTGTGCGATAAGGCGGTGCTAAGTTCGGTAATAGGTTCGCTGTCAGTGGTTATAAACATAGTTATTAATGCGCTGTTGATTTTCGGATTTTGCGGATTTCCGAAGCTTGGAATAATGGGAGCGGCGGTCGCTACAGTTATTGCGAGAGTTTTTGAAGCAGTGATGGTAATCATTTGTATAATGCTTCATAAATGTCCTGGAATCAGATTGAAAACATTTTTAAATCCCGGTGACAAAGAACTTACAAAGGACTATTGGAAATATACAATTCCTTTGCTTATAAACCAGATTGGATGGGGCGGCGGAGTTACCATGTATTCAGTTATAATGGGGCATCTTGGGACGGATGCGACAGCAGCAAATTCAATTGCAAGTATTGTAAGGAGTATGGTTGCCAGCTTCTGCTGGGGTGTTGCGGCCGGTGTTTCCATAATTGTCGGAGGTGTGCTTGGACGCAATGAACTGGAAAAGGCTAAAAGTATAGGAGGACGATTCGTCAGACTTTCGATAGTAATCGGAGTGGTTTCGGGTCTTGTTATTCTTGCACTTATACCTGTTGTGATGAATGTAATAAATCTTACGCCTGAGGCTGCAGAATATTTAAAAGTCATGCTTTTTATGGCGGCATATTATATAATAGGAAATTCATTGAATTCGACGATTATTTCAGGAATCTTTCCTGCCGGCGGTGATACTAAATTTGGTATGATATGTGATGTTGTTACACTATGGTGTGTGGTTGTTCCGTTGGGATTTGTAGCAGCATTTGTCTTAGAACTTCCGGTGCTTGTAGTGGCGTTTGTTCTTACACTTGATGAATTTGTAAAGATACCTGCGGTTTATATTCATTATAAAAAGTATAATTGGGTAAAAAACATAACAAGGGAAGAAAACTAATAAGAGGTGGGCTTAAAATGTCTGAAAAAACAGTATTGACTCATGAAGAAATGCATAGAGCAGGAATTGAACACAGCCATGATCACAGCCACGGTCATAATCACACGCATTCACATACACAGACAAAAGCAGTTTTAAACCGTATGTCCAAAATAATCGGGCATATGGAACATGTAAAAGGCATGGTTGAAGAAGGACGGGACTGCAGTGAGGTGCTTGTTCAGCTTGCGGCAGTAAAATCTGCCATAGCAAGTGTAAGTAAGGTAATACTTAAGGATCATATTGATCATTGCATGGTAGATGCCGTGATGGAAAATGACATGCAGACCATAGAAGAATTAAAAAAAGCAATAGATAAATTTTTATGATGTCGGGATTGTTTATAAACCACTTCTGCTGAAGGATAAAGGGAGTTCCAGAGAGTTTTTCTCAAGGAGCTCCCTGTTTTTTAATATATCTTCGGTATTGCCCTCTGTAATAAGGTTTCCGTTAGAAATCAAAATTATTCTTTCACAGGTGTCATAAATGAAATCAAGGTCATGTGAAGCAATTATCATTGTCTGAGGAAGTGAGTTTATAATGTGAATAAGATTTCGGCGGTTTTTAGGGTCAAGGGCAGCTGAAGGTTCATCCATAAGAATCAGTTCCGGTTCCATTGACAGAATGGTAGAGATGGCGGCAAGTTTTTTTTCACCGCCGGAAAGCTGCATGACATGTCTTTTGGCAAGATGGGAAATCCCGGTTGTCTTTAGTGCATTGAGGGTAAGCTGTTCAACTTTGTCAGGAGGAAGTTT
Organism: uncultured Lachnoclostridium sp.; assembly: GCA_964572955.1. Classification (GTDB taxonomy): domain Bacteria; phylum Bacillota; class Clostridia; order Lachnospirales; family Lachnospiraceae; genus UBA3775. The sequence goes on along the minus strand of CAZNGY010000056.1, from coordinate 2,991 downwards.
CATACAGGAAGGACCGAAAGCAACATCTTCATAAACTGAAGCGGTAAAAAGCTGGTTGTCGGAATCCTGAAAAACATATCCTGTTTTTTTTCTTATTTCCGGGAGATTACGTTTGTTCAGGGGGATATTGAAAATTTTTGTACTGTTGTCAGTTTTTGATACATCTGATAAAGGAAGAATTCCAACCAAGAGTTTGAGCAATGTTGATTTGCCGGCACCGTTTGCACCTATAAGACCAAGGTGTTCGCCTTTATGCAGGGAAAAACTGATTTTATTAAGAGCGGAATTGCCGCCGGAATAGGAATATGTCAGATTTTTTATTTCAACAATAGGATTCATAGAAGATGTACCTTTCTGAATATGATTATAAGAATGAGAGAAAGTGCAAGAAAGAAATAATCCGATTTGCTAGGGTGAATGTCTTTCTGATAATAATTGTCGCCGTCAAAACCACGCAGGCACATGCTTTGATGAACTTCGGCCGCACGATCAATGCTCCTTAGCAGCAGAGTGCCGGGAAAGGAGCCCCAAAAAGTAATATTGATGCCTTTCTGTCCGCATGAGCGAAGTTTGTAGGAGGCAAATAGTGCAGAGGTTTCCTTCATGAGAAGGCTTATATATCTGTATGTAAGCATAAAAACGGTTACAGGCAGCGAAGGAATGTGCATTTTTCTGAGTGAAAAGCAGATTTTATCAATACCGGTAGAGGCAATCAGTACATAGCCGGCCAGGAGAGCAAGTATACCTTTTATTGCAAGTGTAAGAAAGGAGACAATACCGGAGGTTATAGGAATGCCGCATAGAGAAGTAATTGTTTTTCGTTCAAAGAACGGATTGGCAATCCCCATAATAAGGATAAAGGGAAGAATGGTTAGCAAGCGTCTGAATGCATGATGAAAAGACAGATTTCCGATTTCGAACATGATAATCGGGTATACTGTCATTAATAAAAGTCTTATGATATCATATTTGCCGCATGACATTACTGCCGTGAGATAAAAGAAAGTAATGATTAATTTGAAAAGGGGATACCTTTCATTAAGATAGGTATCCCTTTGTGAGAGCTGTTCCAAGGAGTTAAATTCATTGATTGAATTAATGTGGTTATCCATTTAGTTCTCCTGTTTTTTTAGTTTAGAACGTCGCATAAGTCTGGAGATAAGTATAAAGCATGCAGCAACGGTTACACAACCGACTATGCCGGACATTATGGTTCCGATAATGTCACCGGCTCCATCAAATGAGTAATCAGGAAGCAGGGATGTCTTTTCCTGAACTGATGCAAAGACATCAAAAAGCTTTCCGGATGATTCAAGCTCGCTGTCACCGGTAACTTTTTCGACTGACCACTCAAGACCGTCAGGGTGAGAGGATGCAAGAAGTGAAATACCGCCGCCGATTACAAGAGCGGTTACGGCAAGTATAGTGAGTATTTCTTTAAAAGAAGACTTATCCTTTTGTTCATCGGATAACGAACTGCACCAGAGAAGAGAAGGTCGTTTTTCATATATAAAGCAAAGAACAGCAGCAGTAATCAGGCCTTCTACGAGTCCGATTGCGAGATGAATAGGCTGCATAAAGAACAGAAATGTAGTAAACGGAAGAGATGTGATTCCGGAAAGAAGAGTTTCAAGCACGACGGAAAATGAACCGAGCTGAAGTGAAATTATACATCCCAGTATGGATGCGACCGTAATTCTTTTCTTGTTTATATGCTGTCCGATTATTGGTTTCCAAATAAGTAAGGCACCTGCAAAGCACCCGTAAAAAGCCATGTTCCATATATTGGCACCGAGAGCCATCAGACCTCCGTCGGCGAACATCAGGCACTGAATAAGCAGTATTCCGATCATGGTTATAAAGCCTGCATAAGGGCCAAGGATTGCTGAAACCATCATACCGCCGCATAAATGACCGGAGGAACCGGTTCCGGGTATTGTAAAATTAACCATCTGGGCAGCGAAAACAAACGCACCCATAACACCCATTGTAGGAATTTTTGATAAATCTTCATTTTCTTTCAGCTTTTTTACAGAGTATGCGGCCGTAACACCTGAAGCCGCAAACATAACGGCAGCAACAGCAGGAGCCGTCATTGCATCTGACATATGCATAATTGCACCCCCAATTAAATTTTTATTTTATGTTAACAAAACCGAAAATGCTATGCAAGCCCCCTGGGGGGATGAAAAAAGCAGGGATTTGTCGAAGTTTAGAAAATATTCATAAAATTGTTAGCACTCAAACCTTGACAGTGCTAACAACTAGTGCTATAACTTTTAATGTACAAAAGAAAAGGTTTGATAAGGAGACAGAGATGAGGAAAAGGAACAGAACAACCTCGCCGTCGGTCTGTAACCTTAAACAGGTACATATGGCTTGAAAATCAAATGTGTTTATTATAAGGAGGTCTAAAGGTTATGAAATTAGTACCATTGGGTGACAAAGTTGTATTAAAAGAGAAAGAGGCTGAAGAAACAACTCAGTCAGGAATCATTCTTGCAAAGAGTGCACAGGAGAAGCCACAGGAGGCGGTTGTAATTGCAGTCGGACCTGGCGGAGTAATTGACGGAAAAGAAATTGTTATGCAGGTAAAAGAGGGAGATAACGTAATTTACTCTAAGTATGCAGGAACAAAAGTTAAGCTTGGCAACGAGGAATATACAATCGTTTCACAGAAAGACATTATCGCACTTGTAACAGAATAAAACAAAACGTTCCAACCGGAGGAGCAGCAGTATCCGGCGGAAAACAGTAATTAAAATGGAGGACAGAAACATGGCTAAAGAAATTAAATATGGCGCAGAAGCCAGAGCAGCATTAAGAGGCGGTGTGGATACACTTGCAAATACAGTAAGGGTTACTCTCGGACCAAAGGGAAGAAATGTAGTTCTTGATAAATCCTATGGTGCACCGCTTATAACAAACGATGGAGTTACAATTGCAAAGGAAATTGAGCTTCCTGATGCGTTTGAGAACATGGGTGCACAG
>CAZNGY010000055.1:0-9742 GCA_964572955.1 uncultured Lachnoclostridium sp. | reverse complement strand
AAACGAACGTTTTCCCTCAGCCGTTTACTGGTGCGATTCTTGCAAAATCCCGCTGCTCTTTCGCGCAGAATCTTGCCCGCTTTGTCGGGGAAGCATTCGCTCGCTTTCGGCGGACTTGCGGCCGGTGTTTCCCCAAGAACGGCTGCTCCTGGAACTCTTGCTCGGAGATGAACCGTTTTGTCTTTCGTCGTCTTCGGTCTGGTGCTCTGACAACCGTTATTACATTGACGGCAAAGTGTTGACGATGCATTCGGATGTTTACCAAAAAGCGGATTGCGATTTTTTGAAGGCGAAGCTCGATGAATTCGGCGAAAGGAATTTGCAATTGTCTCAAAAAACTTTTGACGGAACGATCCAAAAATTCATCGAGGCGAATCGGCGGCGCTTTGAATACATCAAGGATGAAGCCTTTGAATTTGTACGGAACACTGCGGAAGATTTCTTCAGACGCCACCATGCGGATGAAGAGCGGGTTGTCGTCTCGTTCAGCGGCGGAAAGGATTCAAGTGCGACTGCGGACATCGTCGTCAAGGCCCTTTCGAATCCTCACGTGACCCACATATTCGGCAATACGACTTTGGAATTTCCGACGACTTTTGAATACGCCGAACGTTATAAAAAAGAACATCCGCTTTTGGAATTTCGCGAAGCCAAGAACTCCGACCAAGATTTTTATTCCATGTGCAAGGAAATCGGACCGCCCGCGCGGATGATGCGCTGGTGCTGTTCCATGTTCAAGACTGGGCCGATTACGCGGATTCTGAACCGGAAATTCGGAAATGGGCAGATTTTGACATTTTACGGAATCCGCAAACGGGAAAGTGCTTCCCGCGCCAAGTACAGCCGGGTGACGGAAGAGGCGGAAAGTTCCAAGATTCAAAAGCAGACGACGGCAAGTCCTGTCTTTGAATGGAGCGACGCCGACATCTGGCTTTACCTGTTGACGGAAAACGTGGACTTCAACGACGCTTACCGATTGGGATATGACCGCGTCGGCTGTTGGTGCTGCCCGAACAACAATTTCCGCGCCCAATTCCTTTCGCGAATTTACATGGCGGACAAGTCCAAGAATTGGAGAAATTTTTTGGTGAACTTTGCCCAAAAAATTGGGAAACCCGATGCCGAGGATTACGTCGATTCGGGAAAATGGAAGGCGCGTCAGGGCGGAAATGGACTTCCGGCTGCGAACGACGTGAAGTTGAAGTTCACGGCATGTACGAGCGAAGAGCATTCAAAAATCTACCAGTTGACAAAGCCGTTTGACGACAGTTTCTTGAATATGATGGTCCCCTTCGGCATCTTGGCTCCGGAACTCGGGCGAAAGCTCCTTCACGAGACTTTGATTCTCGACGTGCGTACGAAGGTTCCCATCATTTCCGTGCAACCGTTCAACCAGAGCGGTTTCACCTATGCGGTGAAGGTGCGCACGATGAACGTGGCGAAGCATGACGACTTGCAGCGAATGATTGGTTATCAGGTGCGAAAGTTCAACGCCTGCCGTCGCTGTCTCAAGTGCGAGTCCGTTTGCCAATCCGGGGCGATCAGCCTTTCGGGGAACGAATATTACATCAATCCCAAGAAGTGTGTCCATTGCAAAAAATGCGTCACCGAAAAATACTTGGCGGGCGGCTGCATGATGGAAAAATATTTGAGGACAAAGGAAAAATGAAATTCAGAGGACACGAGACTTTTTCGATTCGCAAGAATTGGCTCGCCAAAGGGATTCGGGCCATTGCAGAAAATCCGCTTGTTTTCACGGACAGGGCGGAGAATCCGATGGACGCTCTTGGAATCGGGCGGAACATGGTCTTGTCGTTGCGCTATTGGTTGAAGGCCGTCGGCATTGCCACGGAAGAGCGTTCAGGCAGAAAAATGGAGACGGTCTTCACGCCTCTCGGAAAGTTGATTTCGGAAAGGGACCCCTTTGTCGAAGAGTTGGGGACGCTTTGGCTGTTGCATGATTCCTTGACAAAGAATTTGCAGCAAGCGACTTCTTGGTATTTCTTTTTCAATGAATTCAATTTGTCTGAATTCTCCAAGGAAGATTTTGTCCAAGCGTTGCAAAATTTCGATCGGATGAACGGTGGGGAGACGGCGGTTCGATCGCTTGAAGATGATTTCGAATGCATTGTGAACACTTACCTCTCGCGGTTCAAGACGTCTTCCGACATCGACCCGGAAGACAATTTGGAAAGCCCGTTCGCGGATCTGGGTCTCTTGGACGTTGCTTCTCGCGGTGGGAAGCTCTACCGTAAAGTCGTCCCGCCCAAGAGGAACATTCCGCCGATGGTGTTTTTGGCCGCCCTTTGCGATGAAGTTTTTCCCGAAGGGGAGGACTTGTCGCATTCGAACGGGGAGATTCCTCTTTCCGAAATCCAGGATAAGGTGGGGTCTCCTGGAAAAATCTTTAATTTGGACGCAATCGCATTGATGGACATCTTGGAAGAACTGGAAAATCGGGATTTGGTGAAAATCGTACGCACCGCCGGTCTAGACGTTGTGCGGCTTTTGCAAAAGAAATCCTTTGTCGAGTGTGTCGAAAACTTTTATTCGGAGATGGAACGATGAAGAACGGCCGCTTGGCTTTGGAATTTTCAAAGGAATTCGAATCTTCCGTCAACATCGCCTATGATTTTGACAATGCGAAGAAAATCGAGAGGTTCATTCCGACGTCGCAGGGAATCCGCTTTATCGGCGACACGGTTTCAAGCGCGCTCGGAAATGCCGATGGTGGGGAAAATCGCGCGCGAATCTTGATCGGCGCCTACGGGAAGGGGAAGTCCTACATTGTCCTCGAAGCCCTTTCCCTGTTGCACGACAATCCGTCCTTGTCGAAGTCTTTTGCAAAGATTGCCGGCGAAATCGAGAAAAGGGATCCTTCCGTCGCAAACAAAATCCGCCAATATCTGAAAAAGAAGAGGCGGCTTCTCCCGGTGATTGTCAACGGGAATTCCTCTAGCGTCTCCCAATCCTTTTTGGCGGCGCTAAAGTCGGCGTTGAATCGGGCTGAGTTGAAAAAGCTGATGCCCGAAACGCATTTCGAGGCTGCCGCCAGGATGATTGAAAAGTGGGAGTCGAAATATCCGGAGACTCTTGCCAAGTTCAATGCGTCGGCTTCCGTCCGGGCGGGGAGATTCAAGGAGAATCTTCGGCGTTTTGACGCGAATAGCCTCGAAGAATTCCAATCCCTTTACCCGAGCCTCACCTCCGGCGGAGAATTCAATCCGTTCTCCGGATTCGACGTGGTCGAAATCTTTGATAATGTGAACGACGCGCTTTGCCGGAGCGGAAAATACGACGGCATCTTTGTCGTCTATGATGAATTCGGGAAGTACCTCGAGTCTTCGATTGCGCAGGCCACTGTCAAGGACGTGAAGCTCTTGCAGGATTTTGCGGAACGGGCTGTCCGGTCTGCGGGGAATTCCGGCGGAAAGGGGCAATTGCATCTCTTGCTGATTTGCCACAAGGAAATTGAGAACTACATCGACGCGCTTCCCAAGCAAAAGGTCGACGGTTGGCGCGGCGTTTCCGAGAGGTTTCGGCATATCCGCCTTTACAATGCCTATTCGGAAAGTTACGAGTTGATTTCGTCCGCCATTTTGAAGGATTCTGCGGAATGGAAAAATTTCAAGGCGATTCATCGCGGACATTTGGAAAAATTGAAAGAAGACTGGTTCGGAAAATCCGGGAAACTTTTCCAAGGGGAGGAATCCGCAGAAACGGTGATTTGGGGCTGCTACCCGATGCATCCCGTCACCACGTACATCTTGCCTCGGCTATCCGAAAAAGTAGCGCAGAATGAAAGGACCTTGTTCACATTCCTTTCCGGAAGTGGGAAGAACGCCTTGCCCGCCTTGTGTCGGGGATGGAACTTTGAAAAGGGCGTTCGAAAGTTTCCTTTTTTCACTCCGGATGTCTTGTTCGATTACTTTGAACACCAATTGCAGAGTGAATGCATGGGTGGCGCGGAAAGGGAATTCCTCGCCACGTCCGGCGCCTTGCAAAAATTGGAAGCGGATTCCCTGGAAGCGAAAATCGTCAAGACGGTTTTCTTGGTTTACTTTTTGAATCAATTCGAACGGATGCCGCCTTCTGCGGATTTCATCTATTCCTTGTTCCGTGAAGCTGGATTTTCAAAGGAGGACATCGACTTTGCCGTCAAGGACTTGACGGGGAAATGGGGAATCTTGTATTTGAACGTGCACAACCATTACTTCCAAATCAAGATGAACTCCGGGGCGGATATTTCCCGAATGATTTCGGATGCGATGGAAAAGCGGAAGAGTTCCGTGAAGACTGTCGACGTGTTGAATACATTCCTCGCCGAACGTTATCTGTATCCGAGTGAATATAATGTCCGGAACAAGATGACGAGATTTTTTAGGGTTGAATTTGTACGGAACGATGATTTGCAAAATTTCCCTCAGAAATTGGAAAAGGAGGATTTCGCCGACGGATATTTCTTCGCCGTTTACAATGGGGAGAAACAGGAAGATGGAAGCTCGCTGTTGAGGAAGGTGCAAAAGCTTTCCAAGGAAAACGGGAGATGCATTTTTGCCGTTCCCCGGGTTCCGTGCAAGGGGACTGAATCCGTTTTGCGGAAATACGATGCCGTCGGATTCTTGATTTCGCAGCAACCGGAAGGCTCCATCGTGTTGGATGAACTCGAAATCGTCCGCAGCGACCTTTCCGAAGAATTGAACCGGATTGAGAAAAGGTATTTGCAACCGGAAGAAGGCTGTGTGGATTATGTTGTTCGCGGGAGTCTTCAAAAGCTCTATCGCAAATCGGAATTGGTGAAGTTGCTTTCCCAAAAGTGCGGGGAGATTTTTGGCAAAACGCCTGTCGTCAACAACGAATCTCTGAATAAGAACCGTTTGACAGGGGCTGCGCAAAAAAGTCGCGCCAAGTTGGTGGATGCGATTCTCTCTTCTTCGCAAGGGAATCTGGGACTTTCCGGAACGGGGCAAGAAATTTCATTCATGCGCAGTGCTTTGGTTGTTCCCGGAATTTTGGACGCAGCGGCGGAACGGAAACGCTTTTGCCTTTCCCCGAAAGCTCCGAATTTCAAGGAGATGTTTTCTCTTTTGGAAAATTTTGTCCGGCGCGCGGAAAAGAAGCCTGTCTCGTTTGGCGGCCTTTTGAAGGACTTGTCGGACGCCTCTGGCGGAATCGGCCTGCGGAAGGGCGTGATTCCCGTTTATCTGGCTGTCGTATTGAGTTTGTACGAAAAGATGTCCGTGCTGAAGAAGGGCGGAATGGAAGTTCCCCTAGACGCGCAGAGTCTTGCGGAGGTTGTCGAATCTCCGGAGGACTTCACCCTCCATGTCGAAAAATGGAACGATGAAAAGTCCCGATATGTGCAGGAATTGGAAAGGCTTTTTGCCGACGGCGTGGAAGAAAGGGAAAAGTCGTGGAGCGGTTACGCTTACTTGGTGAATGCGATGCTCCGCTGGTATCGCTCTCTTTCTCAATACGCCAAATCCTTGCGGGAAAAACCCGATTCGGATTTTTTGAACGTGTTGAAGTCGGCCGTAGGCGGCACGCAGGAAATCCTTTTCGAAAGGATTCCCAAAGTGTTCGGGAATGCCCAAGCGGATTCTTCCGTTTTTGAAAAGATTCGGGAAGTGAAGGCGCATTTTGACGCGGAGCAGGGGCGGCTCGAAGAACGGCTCGTGGCGAAGACTGCGAAAATCCTTTCCGGGAAAGTTGCGGAAGGGAAATCTCTCAAGAATCTGATTGCCGATTTCTTGCAGAAAATTTCGCCCTCAGCGAAGTCCCACGTTTTTGAAAACGGGGCACATGCGCTTCTTGCCGTCTATCGGAATTCCTTGGAAGAAAACGATTCCCACAAGATTGTTCGGAATTTGGCGAAGACCTTGACGGGGCTTTTTCCGGATGATTGGGGACGGGGGAATGAAGACGTTTATGTTTCAACGTTAATCGAATGGAACGCCTCGTTGCAAAATTTCGACGGAAACGCGGGGAAGGGAAAATTGAATTCCGCGGAAGGGGATTACGTCGTGAAGTTTTCAGGGGAAAATTCCATCGGTGGAAAATCCTTTTCGAAAGTGACGTGTTCCCGTCGCGCGCGCCTTTTGGAAGAGGAAATTTCCCGGACGATGGATGAAGTCGGGCAGTCCGTGAGCCAGGCGGAGAAAAGGCAAATCCTCATGGAACTGCTGGAAAAGATGTGTTGAGGGACTGATGAACTTTTATTTCGACAATGCGGCAACGACGTTCCCGAAGCCCGAATGCGTCTATGAATTTGCGGATGCGTTTTACAGGGAGCACGGTGGGAACGCGGGGCGCGGCCAATACAAGATTGCGGCCGAAGCCCAGAAGGTGATGTTTGAAACTCGTCGGTATTTGCGCGAGCTTTTGAATTGCGAAAACAAGGAAGTGGTTTTTGCCCCGACTGCGACGCTCGCTCTCAACATGGTGATTCAGGGGATTCTGCGGACTTTTGTTGAAAGGGGCGAGACCGTAACGGTTTACATTTCCCCGTTCGAGCACAATGCGGTAACAAGGGTGCTTCACGCATTTGAAAAACGGAATCTCGTGAAAGTGAACGTCATTCCGATTGAAAAGGATTTTTCTTACGACTTTGGAAAAATTGCGTACGAATTCCAGAAGGAGCCGCCCTCGCTATTGATTTTGAGCCACGTGAGCAACGTTTGCGGATTGATTTGTCCGGTTGAAAAACTCTGCTCGCTTGCAAAAAAATCCGGCGCGCTCACGCTCCTTGATATGTCGCAGTCGGCGGCCTTGGTTCCGCTAGAACTTTCGAGCGACTTGTACGACTTCGCCGTCTTTGCCGGCCACAAGACTTTGCTAGGTCCGCTTGGAGCTTCGGGATTTGTTGCGAACGCTCAAAGTTTACAGAATTTCGTCGAGCCGGTTTTATTCGGCGGGACAGGATTGGATTCGCAGAATCAGGATATGCCAAGCGATTTGCCCGCAAGATTTGAAATGGGAAGCGTGAACATCCAGGCGATTGCAGGTCTTCACTCCGCACTTTCCTGGTGGAAAAACGACGCGGAAAATATCAGAAAGCGCGAAAGGGAAAATCATCTTCGTCTTTTGGAAATCTTGAAAAGCTTTGAATTTTTGAAAATCGTGGGACCGGACGTGGAAACTCGGGACGCAATTTGCACCGGAGTCGTTTCATGCGTTTTTGAAAACTACAGTGCGGACGAAATCGGGAACGTACTCGATGAAAGGGACATCGCGGTGAGAACCGGCTTGCATTGCGCACCGCTCGCCCACAAGACTCTCGGGACTTTCCCCGCGGGGACGGTGAGGTTTTCTACACAGTATTTTACGAGTGACGAGGATTTTGACGCACTGGAAAGAGCGATGGAGTTTATCAGAGAGAATGGGTGACGAAAATGGAAATGTCATTCTGAGCGAAGCGCAGAATCTCAAAAACCAAACATTCAAAATGAGGAGAAAATAAAATGAAATTCAGCGAAATCAGAACTGCAATCGAAAGCAAGAAATTGGTTCTTCCAGATTTTCAGCGAAATTTTGTCTGGGACTCAGAAAAAATGAAAAGTCTATACGCAAGTGTTCTTTGCCGCATGCCGATTGGCAGCATTTTGACTTTAAAATCAAACGACAAGGCTTTTGCCTGCAAAAAAATTGGCACAAAGACAAGAACCGGCCAGATAAAAATTGAAACTGATGAAGAAATCGATTATTTAATCGACGGTCAGCAGCGTCTTACATCTTTGTTCGCAGGATTTACAACTTATTATTTCAAAGAATTCAAGAATAATGAAAAAGATTTAGCAAACGATGATTTAAAACTTTTATGGTTTATTAAAATTCCAGCAGTCGAAAATGATGATGTAACATTAAAAGATTTTTTCAAAGTCCGCAATCTTTCTTTTGAAAACAGACTTAATGAAAGCCTTTCTAGCACTGATGTGAAAGAATTGATTGAATGTAGGAAAATATCTGAACTTGAGCCGGCAAGAAAAACCTTGCTCGATTTTTCCGATGTGAAAGATCGCCAATTGATCGTTGATTTTTGCACTAAAAATAAAGAAGGCTTTTATAGAATTCCGCTTCAATTCATTATGGATGAAAATGAGGCTGTTGATATAAAAAATTCTTTCAGAAAAATTCTAACAATAATCGCAGAGCAGTTTTTGCCTGAAATTGAAAAAGGTCAGACGCTATCAGAGGATGAAAAAGATAATCTAAAATCAAACTGGATTGATTCCGTAAAATCATATCTCAAAGATTGTTTGAATGAGCTTGCCTTGAACAAGATTGAAGTTAAAAATTCAAATAAAGCGCGTGCAATCGACATCTACAGCAATCTTAATATGCAAGGCGTAGCTCTTGATGTTTTCGATTTGATAATGGCGAAAGTCGGAAAACTTACGACAGACAAGAATTTTTACAACTTGATGATTGACTGGATTCAAAAACCTGTAAAATTTAATCAAGATTTGTTGTCCGACAAAGTAAAAGACTGGATAAAAATATCTGGGGAAAATTATGACAATCCGGCTGAAGTTGCAAAAATTGTCTCAGATAAAGATACAATTGAGCAGACTTACATCAATGTTTTTCTTAATGTACTTGCATTGATAATCGCAAAGAAAAACAGAAAGAGTGATGAAGAATTTGATGCAGAAGTCATTAAAAAAGAAAAAATCTTAAATCTTAAAGAAGAAAATATTTTTTATAATGCGGAAAAAGCCTGCATCGGACTGAACAGAGCATTATTTTTCTTCCAAACCCGCTGTGGAATCAGAAGGCTTGGCGACATCAATTATAAAGCACAGGCCGCTGTTATCGCTTATTTTTTCTCAGAAGATAAATATTTTAATGACAAAAAAATTCACGATTTTTTTGAATATTGGTATTGGATTTCGATTTTTGCGTGGATGTATCCTTCAAATCAAAATGTCAATATTCTAAATGAAATTCCGCGATTTGAACTGTTTTTCACACAATCAGAAAACGGAACGCTTTCCGCTCTTGACTATCTGTATCAGCATCAGACAGATGTCTTGAATAAAGATTTTTATTCTGATGAAAAGACGTTAACAATGTGCAAAATCAAAGAAACCGACAAAGCACCTCCTGCCGTGATGACAAATTATATTTGCCAGTTTTATCTGTCGCAAGGTTACAAGGATTTTCTTACCGACACAGTTTTGAACTTTCTTTATCCGGATGGTTTTGAAATTCATCATATTCTGCCATTGGGAAGCAATAAAAAAATTAGAGAAACAACAAAGGAAATTAGAAAAAACAAAAAGAGCGAGTACAATTCGCCGCTGAATATGATTTACATAACAAAAAAATCTAACGGGTTGATTTCCGATAAAGATTTTTCAAAATATTCTCAAGATTCGCAAATAATATTTGCGTTGCCACAAGTCGGCTGCAACCCGATTGATTCAGCAAATGTCAAGATTGGCGATTTTCTTAAAAACAGATTCACAAATTTGAAATCTTCTGTTGATTCAAAATTGAAAAATTTGTATGGAGGTCTGAAAAATGACGTTCCCTGACCTTTCCATCAAATCCGAATACCGCTCCCCTCGTGACAACATTGTGCGCGACTTTTACATTCCGTCGCTTTCAGCTGCGGTTTCGTACAAACGCTCCGTGGGATTTTTCTCTTCGACCGCGCTTGAACTTTTCTCCGAAGGAATCTGCTCCCTTGCAAAAAACGGCGGGCAGATTGAGCTTGTCGCGTCTCCGTATCTTTCCGAGG
>CAZNGY010000054.1:0-10546 GCA_964572955.1 uncultured Lachnoclostridium sp. | reverse complement strand
CCGGCATATACTAATAATGCAATACAATTTGCTGTTTCTGATATTGAATCTGATAAGTCGCTTGGTGAAGCATTGCTTGCAGTGTTTATTGTAATTATTGCTTTTATCTTTGCGTTGACAATCAGTAATACAATATCAAAGGAGTCGGCGGTTATAGGAACATTAAGGGCCTCAGGTTATACAAAGGGAGAACTTGTATTTCATCTTGTTTCAACACCTATGGTAGTGACTGTGATTTCGGCACTTATAGGAAATGTTCTGGGATATACGGTGTTTAAGGATGCTGTTGTAAATATGTATTATAACAGCTACAGTCTTCCTAGCTATAAGACTTTATGGAATTCGGAAGCTTTTGTGAAAACTACCATTGTCCCTATGGTAATTATGCTGGTGGTAAATCTTGTAATAATAACGAATAACATGAAAAAGACTCCGTTACAGTTTTTGCGTCATGATTTGAAAAAAAGAAAAAGACAAAAAACGGTGAGACTGCCGAGAGTATCATTTTTTAGCAGATTCCGTATGAGAATAATCTTGCAGAATATTTCAAATTACCTGATGCTTTTTGTTGGAATCAGTTTTGTGATGGTGTTGCTGGCTTTTTCAATTGGAATGCCTGAAACACTGGACTATTACAAAAAAACAGCGGCAGACAGTATGATTTCAAAATACCAATATGTGCTCATGTCATGTGTTGATAAAGATGGAAATGTTGTGGAGACAGAAAACGAAGATGCGGAAAAGTATCTTATGACATCATTACTTTATAAAGAAGGTGAACATGAAGAAGAAATTTCTTTATATGGTATAGCCGGGGACAGTGGATATATAAGGTCAGAGCAATTATCTTCTCTTAAGGAGGGAGAAATTGTGATTACAGATTCTTTCAGTGAAAAATTTTCGCTAAAAGAAGGAGATACAATCATTCTTGATGAAAAATATGCTGATGAATCTTATGAGTATAAGATTGCGGGATTCTATGAAGGAACGCAGAGTGTTGCAGCCTTTGTTAGAGAGAAATCTTTCAGAGAGAATTTCAGTGTTGATGATGGTATGTTCACCGGGTTCTTCTCAGACAGTAAAATTGATGATCTGGATACGGATTTAATTGCCGCTGTCATCACAGAGAAAGAAATAACTAAAATGTGTGATCAGCTCGATTTGTCAATGGGGTCAATGCTGGAATATTTTCAGTATCTTTGTATAGGACTTTCGATAATTCTTATATATCTCTTGACCAAGATAATAATAGAAAAGAATGAAAACGCTATCTCAATGACAAAAATTCTGGGATATCAAAATAGTGAAATAGCAAGACTGTATCTTTTGTCTACTACATTTGTTGTGGTAATAGAATCCATGCTTGGAATATTTGTCGGTCAGGCGGTAATGCGGTATTATTGGAAAATCATGATTATGGATTATAGCGGATGGTATGCTTTTAAATTGTCTGCGGCAGGATACATAAAAATGTTTGTATTCGTAATTGTTGGATATATGGCTGCTGCATTACTTGATTTTAACAGAATAAAAAAAATACGTATGGACGAAGCATTGAAAAATATTGAGTAAAATTATAAGGCGATATGTTTTACATATCGCCTTGATTATGTTATTTGTTTTTGAGATTATCACATATATGTCTCGCAACATATATTCCGCTTGCTGAGGCATGAGAAAGAGAATGTGTGACACCGCTTCCGTCACCTATTATGTAAAGTCCTTTGTACCTGCTTTCAAGATTCTCATCCAATTCAACTTCCATATTGTAGAATTTGACTTCAACACCATAAAGAAGAGTATCATCATTTGCAGTTCCGGGAGCAATTTTATCAAGAGCATAAATCATTTCGATTATTCCGTCCAGTATTCGTTTTGGAAGAACCAGACTTAAATCACCGGGTGTGGCAGAGAGGGTAGGAGTCACCAGACCTTCTTCAATACGGTTTTTTGTACTCCGGCGACCTCGTACAAGATCCCCGAAACGCTGGACTATGACACCTCCTCCAAGCATATTTGAAAGTTTTGCAATGCTTTCACCATAGCCGTTGCTGTCTTTGAATGGTTCTGAAAAATGTTTTGCAACCAAAAGAGCGAAGTTGGTATTTTCTGTCTGCATATTTTCGCCTTCATAGCTGTGTCCGTTTACGGTTACTATGCCGTTTGTGTTTTCATTTACGACAATGCCGTGTGGATTCATACAGAATGTACGCACATTATCTTCAAATTGCTGAGTACGATAAACGATTTTACTTTCATAAAGTTCATCAGTAAGATGTGAAAAAATAACGGCCGGAAGTTCTACTCGGACACCTATGTCAACACGATTGGATTTTGTCGGAATACCCATTTTATTACAGGTTTCTTCCATCCATTTGCTACCGCTTCGGCCGACGGAAACTACACATTTTGAACATTCATAATCGGCAGATTCCGTATGAATTATGCATCCGCTGTCTGAATGTTCCATTGAAATAACCGGAGTATCAAAATAAAAATCTGTCTTATCCTCAAGATGGTTATAGAGATTTTCAAGAACTATGTAATTAATATCGGTACCGAGATGACGTACTGATGCATCTAGAAGCTTGAGCTTATTCTGCATACATATTTTCTTAAATTTAGTACCGGCAGTTGAATAAAGACGGGTATCGGCACCACCGTAAGTTGTATTGATGTCATCAACATACTTCATAAGTTCAATAGCCTGCTTACGGCCGATGTGTTCATAAAGAGTACCGCCAAAATCATTTGTAATGTTGTACTTTCCGTCTGAAAATGCACCGGCACCGCCAAATCCGCTCATTATAGAACAGCTTTTGCAGTTTATGCAGCTGGGAATCCTGCATCCGTCGATAGGACATTTACGTTTGGAAAGTTTATGACCGGATTCGAAAACTGCTATGGAAAGGTGTGGATTCAGTTTAATAAGTTCGTATGCAGCAAAAATACCTCCGGGACCTGCGCCTACAATGATGACATCGTAATGTTTCATAGAAACCTCCTGAAAGACAAAAAGATTATGCGTCCGGTATAAAACCTGGTTGTACAGATGATAAATTATATAGAAGATTAAAGTATGGACACATAAGCAATGATAACAAAACAGGAGAATGAAATCAAGGATTCATGTCGGAAACTAATCCGGTGTGATGGCTGGTTTTTACAAATGACAAATATGTCTTAAAATATTATAAGCAAAAAAGGTCTGTATTATTGACAACTAGTGAAACAGATGTTAAAATCATGCTTCGTGAAAAGAGAATATGTTCATCGGAGGGCAGGGCACCGTAGTGCCGGATTCAAGTCGGGATCTCTGTCGGAGAAGATGTCGGGTGAGCCCGGTTACAGTGATAGCTGCTAATCGGACTCATTTTTTATGAAAAACGGTATCTGAAAAAGTACTCTGCAGGGACCATATTGTGAAACATTGTATTGCGGGTATCCGTTAATAATATAGGAATTTTAAACAGAACAAAAGGTATGACAAAATAATGCCTTGATAAAAGATTAATTAAGGAGAAAGGAGTATTGTGATTTTGTTATCAGATCATTTTACGTTTAAAAAGCTTTTAAAGTTTACACTGCCATCAATTATTATGTTGGTTTTTACATCCATATATGGAGTGGTAGACGGGTTTTTTGTATCTAATTATGCTGGAAAGGTTCAGTTCACTGCTGTTAATTTTATTATGCCGGTTTTGATGATTTTAGGCTCGGCAGGATTTATGTTTGGTACGGGAGGAGGAGCCCTTATTGCTAAAACGCTTGGAGAAGGCAATGAAGAAAAGGCAAACAGGGTATTTTCTCTCGTTGTATACAGTTCGATTGTATGTGGCGTGATTTTCGCAGTTCTTGGTATTGTTTTTATTAAACCGATTGCAGGTCTTTTGGGTGCTGAAGGGGAAATGTTGAAAAACTGCGTTACTTATGGACGTATTATCTTACCGGCTATTCCGGCGTACATTTTACAGTATGAATTCCAGTGCCTGTTTGCAACGTCCGGTAAACCAGTGCTTGGATTAGTGGTAACAGTCGCAGCCGGAGTAACCAATATGATTTTGGATGCACTGTTTGTTGCCGTGATGCCATGGGGAATAGCAGGGGCGGCTGCAGCTACGGCAATAAGCCAGTGTGTTGGAGGGATTCTTCCTTTAATTTATTTTGGAAGAAAAAACGGAAGTATGTTAAGGCTCGGCAAAACAAAAGTTGAGATGAGAATACTCGGAATAACATGTCTGAACGGTTCGTCTGAACTGATGAGTAATATTTCAATGTCAATAGTTAGTATGCTGTACAATGCACAGTTACTTAAGTATGCTGGAGAGGATGGAGTTGCAGCATATGGTGTTCTCATGTATGTAAGTATGATTTTTCAGGCAGTTTTTATAGGATATTCAACAGGGATTGCACCTGTTATAAGTTATCATTACGGAGCGGATAATAAGCAGGAATTAAAAGGACTTATTAAGAAAAGCCTCACAATAATAGGATGTTTTGCAGTTGTTATGTTTGGAGCTGCATTGATATTGGCGAATCCACTGGCAAAGGTATTTGTTGGATATGATAAAAGTCTGTTGGAACTTACGGTAAGAGCTTTTGAAATCTTTTCATTTTCCTTCTTAATGTCAGGCTTTGCAATCTTTGGGTCGTCATTCTTTACGGCATTAAATGACGGACCGGTTTCGGCAGCGATATCTTTTTTGAGAACTCTTGTTTTCCAGATAGCAGCAGTAGTTATTCTTCCGATTTTTATGAAAACAGATGGTATTTGGATTTCAATTGTTATTGCAGAGTTTATGGCTGTAGTTGTTACGTTTATGTTCATGAAACTGAAAAGAAAAAAATATGGATATTAAGTATTTTAAAGGAAATTATAAGGTGAATATATAATAGGAAATTTAATTATAAAAGATCTCTATGTAATATTCAAAAATAATACATCGGAATTATAAGGATGAGAATAGTAAAGACAGAGTAGGAAGCATAAATAATTGCTTTTACTCTGTCTTATTTGTTTTGAGGGAAAGTTCTGTTTCAGCGGAAAAGTATATTCTCCGGTTGCTGTTAAAATGAAGATAGTCAGACAAGTTTTGCTTATGACAAGAGTTTTAGATGATATTGTTTTAATTAATAGTATATCATTGACAATATACTGATACGGTGTTATTATCAAATTAACATATTATTTTGTATATGTGATGTGATGAACAAATCTTTGAGTTTTTTATTAACGGTTATTCTGATGACAGGGATTGCATCAGCAACCGTAACCATTAAAAAGGAATATGGGTGTTCATTTCTGTATGGTGATTGGGAAAGAGAACTTGGTATCTATGATAAAAAAGCGAGTGAGTCAGATGGAGTATTATATGGTCAGATGACATATGGTTATGATAAGAAAATTATAAACAGTCAGGATTACACGTGGGCGTTTTCTGTATCACATAATGTACAGGCGTATGTGGAAAATACAAAATACGCTGATTATGGAAATAAAAAAACAGACGAATGGTCCAAAGTATCAATAAAGCACGAAGGTGATGAACTAGACGAACATGCTTATGGCGTAAAGTTTTTTGATACCTCAGAAAAGTTATACTTTGGTAATATTTAAATCATAAATAACAATGCACCACAATTTTTATAAAATGAATATGTATTTATTAACGTGGTTTATTACAGTGAAAAAATAACGGAGGTGAATATGAAATACATAAAGTACATTGCAATGATGGTTATACTTGCAGCTATCTTTTTGATTGAATCAAATGATTATTCTACTTATTTGCCGGAAGGAATTACCTCAAGATACCCTGTTATTTCCTTTGATTATTCAAATGATGAGGAAAGGATACAGATATGGAATGAGATAATAAACTATTCCGAGAAAAACAAAATAGATATCATAGCATGTAATTATAAACGGGTAAATGCTATTGACGGCGTTATTGAATTTTTTGGAAAAGAAGAAGTTCTCTCTGAATTATTTAAAGAATATGACATTAAACCGGGATACTATAAATCGTTTTCGGATGGAAAAACAGCAGAATTATTCAAAGTAACCTTTCGGATGTTTTTTTAACAGAGAACAGAGATGTGGATTCAATAAATGTCTTAGGAACGTCTCAAGATTCACTGGAGCTGTATCGATTGTTAAATGAAAATCATGAAGTGATTGTACAAAGTGATATGTTTTATGTGAAGAACGGTTATCTTTTTGAGGTTACCGGTATTCTTCTTATTGCGGTAATGGCGATATTTACTTTTTATGAAGTATGTACAAGAAAAAAAGAAATGGCAATCAGAAACATCATGGGAGGTGATGTAAAAAAAAGTATTGCCGTTTGTATTGTAACGGATGCAATGGTTGGATATGTGTCTTTTGGGGGTATTAGAACGATGGTGTTTTCTGTATATTCAGGAGGTTACTGTATAGGAAAAGGACTTTTGTTTTTGACAATAGCTATTATGGTAGATTCAGTAATGTATACTTATTGGTTGTTTTTTGATTATAAGTTTACACTTGGTGCGGGAACTAATGACAAACTTGTGCTTATTATATCAAATGCAGTTAAATTTATAGTAACTATATTGATTATCGTGGTTCTGGGGACAGGCTATGATTACCTGAATAACAGTATAAGAGAATATAGAAAGAATAAAAATCTTGTGGAAGTATTGGATGAATATGCTTTTTGCAGGGTTTGGGATACTTTGAGTTCTTCTGTATCTGATGATATATATGCTGAACGATATGAAAGCATGGAAGTATATGGCTATAAGCTTTATAAGGAATACTTTGATGAATATAGCCCGATTTATTTATCATCATTTGGAACGAATGAGTATGATGTGGCATTTGCTAACTGTTTTGCTGATGTGCTTTTATATGATTTTCCGGAAATTCAAAATCATGATGAAGATATCGTTATAGTTTATCCTGAAAAGTATTCAGATATTCTTGATGATATAAAAATGGAAATTGACAGCAGTCTTGCTTATATCATTGAAGATTACAATAATAACTATAGTATAGGATATGAAAGTTATGCCGGAAGGCGGGTTCTTGAAAATGAAGTAAGAACGATGTACCAGGGGGACGATGGAGAAGTTCGAACATATCCGGTTATTTTATATATTAACAGTAAAGAATTATCGAAAAAAATAATAGCTGAAGATTATGAGGCTCTATATCATATGAGTGAGGAAGAAGCTAAAGAGTTTATGGATGAGTATGAAATGTCTGAAAATGGATTTGAAATTTTGTATACAGATTATGTTGAATACAGTGGATATAAGAGAGGTTACATGAAAAAAATGATAAATCTGATGTTGCCTTCAATGGTGATTATACTCATAATCCAACTCATGCTTATAGAACTTGCAAGCAGTATAAGCTATCGTCTGAAATCAAAAAAGGTGGCACTGCAGGAAATAATGGGAGTCAGTATGTTCGGACGTCACAGAGGTCAGTTTATCTGGCTGATTATACAACAGGCGGCGGTTATTCTGACAATGACAGTGATAATACTGTCAAGGGATGATAATAAAACAATACTCGGCTATGTAGTTATAGGTGTGGTGCTTATGCTGTTTGATTGTATAAGTAATATAAAAGGTATCATAAAAACAGAAAAGAAAAACAACGTGAAGGTTCTTAAAGGAGGAGCATTATGATAGAGATAAAAGGCTTATGTAAGAAATTTGATGAGCAGGTTGTGTTTGAAGGTTTTAATCTTGAAATTAAAGATGGGGAATTTGTTGTTATAACCGGTGCGAGTGGAAGCGGTAAAACAACACTTTTGAATATGATAGGTGCATTGGATAAGGCTGATTCAGGAGAAATACTTATTGACGGCAAGAGTATTAAAGAAATAAAAAAGAGGAAATACTACAGTAGGGTTGTAAGCTTTTTATTTCAGAATTTTGCATTGGTTGAAAATCAAACAGTGCAGAAAAATTTAGAAATGATACCGAAAAGGAATCGTTCAGATGTTACGATTGATGAGGCACTTAAAAAAGTCGGACTTACAGATAAGATGAAAAAAAAGGTGTATAAGCTTTCCGGTGGTGAACAGCAAAGGGTTGCGCTTGCAAGAATTATGGTTAAAAAAAGCAGTCTGATTTTGGCTGATGAACCAACGGGATCGTTGGATTCTGATAACAAAAAGATAATAATGAAGCTTTTGCGTGAATTGAATGAAAGCGGAAAAACGGTAATAATGGTTACGCATGATGAGGAATTGGTAAATGAAGCTGAAAGAGTTGTCCATATCTGAAAGAAAGAGAATTGATGCTGTAATAATTATTGTCCTGCTTATATGTACATATTTATTCAGCCTGTTGATATACAACCATAAATTTGTAAAGGGTATGTTTAAAAATGAGAATCCGGCAAAGTGCAATTATTATTGTGTAAAGGATGATTATATATACAGGGTTAAAACGGCGGAAATTTTTGATTATTCCGTATTTGCAAGCGTAAGTAAAACATCAGCGGAAAAAGCATATTTAGATGAGAATGGCAGTATTTGTACGGAAGGCACATTGATTGTTTTGTTTATATGGCCGGAAGTGTTTGGAGAAACTAAATATGGGATTGATGTTATGGAAGCGGATAGCATAGATATGAAATTTCAGGCTGTCATAGACAGTAACGGCGATTTGGCAGAAGAAGACTTTGTTGTATATGACAATACTATGGTTTCAGAAGTTCTCTATGAAAACCGAGATGAAATATTGGATTTGATAGAGCACGCAAATTTAATGTGGAAACTGTAGGGATTAAATAAAAAGAGCAGTATGTGATGGAGTTTGTTTTCATCACATACTGCTCTTTTAAAATTCAATCTCCATACGGTAGAGAGAGGACGGAATATAATGTTTGTTTGATACAATAACTCTTTTATTTTCGTTATATATGTTTTCCTGGATGAGAAGAAAAGAGTCTTTGTCTGACAGAGTGTAATTTTTTGCAGTAAAGTTTCCAGTTGTTGAATGAGTAAAAATTCTTCTGCAGGAAACAATGTTTTCATAGCATTCTGATTCGAGGTAATCCAAAAGCGCATCATGGTTGTTTAAATCAATATGTTTTTCGGCAACAATCTCTATAGGAATAAAGCTTAGAGTATATGCAAAAGTTGTTTTACCGTTTTTATACCACCTGTCAGCAATAACAACAGCAGGAGTATATTGTCCGAGTGTGTCTGTTATAGACCGGGTCGGAGGTTCAATCCGAAATTCAAATTCAACATCATCAGGTTTTTTTGAACTGTATAGGTGGATAGGATGAATTGTTTTTTCAAAAGAAGCCGGGTTTTTGATATTGTCATCCGGAGAACAGATGAAATTACCTACTCCGGGTACGTTTTTTATTACACCGTCTTCTATAAATAATGCAAGGGCTTTTCTCAGGGTCATTCTGCTTACTCCCATTTGCTCTGCCAGTATGGGTTCTGACGGTAACTGCGAATTTATCGGATAGGTCCCGTTTTTTATAAGTTCGTATATTTTGTCATAAACTTTTACATGTTTTAGTTTTTTCTTTGCGTTTTCTTCCGCACTGATATTCATCTTTGTTCTCCGTTCTGCCATTCATGCGGCCGTTAGTTTGATTAAATAAACAGGCTGCCTGACGGTTTTGGTAAAATCTGACGGCATTTCCTGTATAAAATTTCTATATAATGTTAAAACTATATACCGGATTTGTCAATAATAAAAAACTAATTAGACAAGTACAAAAAACGGAAAAAGAATAAAAAACATGTAAATGTGCATATGAAATAAAAAACAGCGACAGTACCTTTGTGCAAAACGCACAAAATAATGATGAATAGTTTAGTAAATACTGATATTGAAATTAGACTTGTCTAAAAGTATAATACAGGCATAACAGAGAACAACACATGAACATTATGGAATGGTTCATGTAATAAAAACAATGTGCTGCAGGAGAGGCGGCAAAAAAAGGAGGTATTTTTTATGCAGAATTATTCAGGTGAAGTAGGTTTACAGTATCATTTACAGATTAGACCGGGAGATGTAGGCCGTTACGTTATTATGCCGGGAGATCCAAAGAGATGTGAGAAAATAGCTAAGCATTTCGACGATGCAAAGCTTGTTGCAGACAGCAGAGAGTACGTTACCTATACAGGATATCTTAATGGTGAAAAGGTTAGCGTAACCTCAACGGGTATCGGTGGTCCTTCAGCATCAATCGCATTAGAAGAACTTGTATTATGCGGAGCAGACACATTTATAAGAGTAGGTACATGCGGCGGTATTGAACTTGATGTTAAGGGAGGAGATATTGTTGTTGCTACCGGTGCAATCCGTATGGAAGGAACAAGCAGGGAATACGCACCGATAGAGTATCCTGCAGTAGCTGATCTTGATGTAGCAAATGCACTTGTAGCTGCAGCAAAAGATTTAGGATATACTTATCATGCCGGAGTTGTTCAGTGTAAAGATGCATTTTACGGACAGCACGAGCCGGAAAGAATGCCGGTAAGCTACGAACTTTTAAATAAATGGGAAGCATGGA
>CAZNGY010000053.1:0-10572 GCA_964572955.1 uncultured Lachnoclostridium sp. | reverse complement strand
TCTCCACAGATGAACTTCATTGATTGTACAGTCAATGTTAAGGGTGAGGAAGTATATCTTCAGTTTACAAATTCTGAAATCTCCATTAAGGTTCCTGAAGCAAGAGCTAAGAAGCTTATTGATGGTGGTTATGAAGATAAGGAAGTTGTTCTTGGTATCCGTCCTGAAGATGTTAAGGATGAGGAAGCATTTATTGCTACAGCTCAGGAAAATGCATTTGATGCAGCAGTTAAGGTTTATGAACTTCTTGGTGCAGAAGTATTTTTATACTTCTCAGTTGATGACCACGACATTACAGCAAGAGTAAGTCCTCGTACAACAGCAAGACCTGGTGACACAGTAAGAATCGCACTTGATCTTACAAAGATGCATATCTTCGATAAAGAAACAGAACAGATTATTACTCACTAATTTAGAGTTTAAACAGCCCGTAGTAATACGGGCTGTTTTTTTGTGTTTTTTTTATGGAGTATTCACAATATGTAGAAAACGACTTGTAATTTTGTTACAAAAATGTTACAATTGCATAGAAAATAAGGTTGAATATGGAGGCAACTATGATTTCAAATCAGATATTACAAAATGCGGTTGACGGAATGAAGTCAATTACCAGAGTGGATTTATGCGTTATGGACACGGATGGGAAATCTTTAGCGTCCACCATTTCAAATCCTGAAACTTATGAAAAGGCAGTTATCGCATTTACTGAATCTCAGGCTGAAAGTCAGGTGATACAGGGATTTCAGTTTTTTAAAGTGTATGATGATCATCAGTTGGAATATATACTTCTGGCAAAAGGAGATACTGATGATGTGTACATGGTAGGTAAAATGGCAGCATTCCAAATACAGGGACTGCTTGTTGCTTACAAAGAGAGATTTGATAAAGACAATTTTATTAAGAGCCTTCTCCTGGATAATCTGCTTCTTGTTGACATTTATAACAGAGCAAAAAAGCTGCATATTGATACAGAGGCAAGACGTGTGGTATTTCTGGTTGAGACGAAAGCAGAAAAGGATGTTAATGCACTTGAAACGGTTCGTATGCTTTTTTCAGGACGGTCAAGAGATTTTGTTACTGCAGTAGATGAAAAAAACATTATCCTTGTAAAGGAAATCAGAAGTAATGAAAGCTATAGTGACATAATGACAACGGCAAAGACCATTCACGATATGCTTAATACTGAGGCAATGTCAAAAGTGAGAGTGGCATACGGTACCATCGTTAATGAAATTAAAGATATTTCACGTTCGTATAAAGAAGCGAAGATGGCACTTGATGTAGGAAAGATATTTTATGAAGATAAGAAGGTTGTCGCATACAATAACCTTGGAATCGGAAGACTTATTTATCAATTACCAATGTCCCTTTGTAAGATGTTTATAAAGGAAGTGTTTGATGGCAAATCACTTGAAGATTTTGACGAGGAAACAATTGTAACAATCAACAAGTTCTTTGAAAATAACCTTAATGTTTCCGAAACTTCAAGACAGCTTTATATACACAGAAACACTTTAGTATATCGTTTGGATAAACTTCAAAAAAGCACCAATCTTGACCTAAGAGTGTTTGAGGATGCCATTACATTTAAAATTGCACTTATGGTAGTTAAGTATATGAAGTATATGGAAAAATTTGATATATAGTTTTCTGCAGCAGGTAATCAAATCGTTACTGCCTGAATTATATAATCAGACTGGAGGTTATTTACTTGAGTAGGAAGGATGAAAGCAGGAACCAGGGTAGTGTACAGGAGCCCCCTGTAATAGTTCTGGATCATGTATCTAAAACGTATGACGGAGTATCTGACAATCATGCATTGAATGATGTCAGTTTTAATATAAAAAAGGGAGAGTTTGTTTTTATTGTAGGACCGAGCGGGTCCGGAAAATCAACTCTGATCAGATTGATAATGAATGAAATCAGTCCGACCGCAGGAAGAATTTATGTGGGCGGTAAGGATTTATCAAAATTAAAAAACAGGGAAGTTTGTAAGTATAGAAGAAGCATTGGGATAGTTTTTCAGGATTTCCGACTCCTTACAGACAGAAATGTATACGAAAATGTGGCATTTGCTCAGGAAGTAATAGAAACACCGAAGAGTAAAATACCAAAAGAAGTGTCTAAGATGCTTACGCTTGTAGGTCTGTCACATAAATTTAAGAGTTTTCCTAATGAAATGTCCGGAGGTGAACAGCAAAGAGTTGCCCTTGCGAGAGCATTGGTAAATAATCCGGTTGTTCTTCTTGCAGATGAGCCGACAGGAAATCTTGATCCGCAAAACTCATGGGAGATAATGAATCTTTTGGAAGAGGTTAACAAGAGGGGGACTACAGTAGTAGTCGTAACTCATAATCGCGAGATTGTTGATTCAATGCAAAAGAGAGTTATCCTGGTACAGGATGGCGAGATTATAGAAGACAAAAAGGGAGGTTACGACATTGGGTAGTTTGGGTGCTTTTGGTTACAGCTTGGCACAGGGTTTGAAGAATATCAAACGAAACAAGTTGTTTTCCATTGCGTCGGTTGCTACCATGGCAGCCTGCGTTTTTTTATTCGGAATTTTATATTTTGTTTTATGCAATGTTCAATATGTGCTTGAAAATGCAGAGTCAAATGTGGGTATTTCGGTATTCTTTAATAAGGGAATAACTGATAAAAGAATTGAAGAAATAGGTGAAGAAATAAGAAAGCTGGACGGCGTAACGGAGTGCACTTATATGTCGCCGGAAGAAACTTGGGATTATTATAAGAAAGAGTATCTTACAGATGATCTTGCACAAACATTTGGAGAGGACAATCCGTTAAGCGATTCAATGTCATATACTGTTTATTTTGATGATGTAAGCAAACAGCCTGCGGCGGTTGAAAGCATAAAATCGATGCTCGGTGTCAGGAAAGTAAATGATTCTCAGGATATTGTTGCCACACTCACTAAGATAAACAGGGCACTCAGCATAGGTACTGTTGTTTTGGTGGTTATTCTTCTTGCAATAGCAACTTTTCTTATTAGTACTACGGTTGCAATGGGTGTTTCGGTACGAAAAAAAGAAATTTCAATCATGCATCTTATTGGAGCAACGGATCTTTTTATTAAAGGACCGTTTATTGTTGAAGGTGTTTTAATTGGATTGCTTGGAGTATGTATTCCGTTATCAATTCTTTATGCGGTATATTACAAGGTGATTGCGGCGGTTGCAACGAAGTTTTCGGGTCTTTTTCTTACAATGAATTTTGTGAATATATCGACCGTATTTGCATTTATAGTTCCTGTATCCCTTATGATGGGACTTGGAATCGGTTTGCTGGGAAGTACGGTGACATTATCAAGACAGCTTAAACAGATAAGAGCAATGTAACAGGGAGAACATGATGATCAGATTTTCAAAAAGATGTAAAGCAGCAGTAGCAGCAGTAATGGCGGTTACCGTAATTACTCCATTCTTTTACGCATATAAAACCGCATCAGCCTATGCATCCGTTAATACAGGTGCAAACATAAGATATGTTTCGTCGTATGATAAGGCAATTGAAGATGCGAAAAAGGAAACAGAAAAATATGAAGCTCTTGCAGCAGAAGCAAAAGCTCAATTGGATGCAGCAAAAGAAAAGTATGACAGTATTGCAGCTTATATAGAGTTGCTTGATGAAAAGCAAGGGGAGATTGCAAAACAGATAGGAGATATCAGT
The DNA here is from genome assembly GCA_964572955.1 of uncultured Lachnoclostridium sp. Lineage (GTDB taxonomy): Bacteria > Bacillota > Clostridia > Lachnospirales > Lachnospiraceae > UBA3775. The sequence goes on along the minus strand of CAZNGY010000053.1, from coordinate 6,882 downwards.
ATTGCACTTGCCCAAATTGAAAAAGAAAAATCAGAAACTGAAGAAAAGCTTGAAGAAGCAAAAAAAATCCGGGACGAACAGTACGAGAAGATGAGCGCCAGAATCAAGTACATATATGAAAACGGCGAAACGGATTATCTTGAAATACTTCTTAATGCAGGCAACATTTCGGATCTTTTAAACAGGGTGGAATATGTGTCTGAAATTTCAGAGTATGATGACCAGCTTTTTAAGGACTTTGCTGCTGCGGCAAAAGAAGTTCAGGAGTATTCGGATCTTCTTGATGCACAGGCAGGAAAGATGGAGGCTGCAAAGTCATCATATGATGCATTCTACCAGCTGGCTGATAAATTGCTTGAGGAAAAAACTGAGGCATTGTCAGATGCAGCTGTAGAAGTAGGGGTAGACGAGGAAGTTTATCAAGAGTATCTTGCTGAAGTTGAAAGCGGAAAAATGGATTGGAATCAGGCGGTTAAGGCGAAAGAAGAGGAAGAAAGAAAGGCTCAGCAGGCTGAAGTTACGGTTCCTACGACAAATCCGTCATTAAATGGTACAGGTTCGGGAGGATTAGCATCAGTAACACAGACAGAAAATACAAACATCGGTGATATTATATGGCCTCTTCCGGGGTATGGAAATATCACATCATATTTTGGATACAGAACAAGTCCTACAGCAGGTGCAAGTTCAAATCATAAAGGAATAGACATAAGTGCTCCGTTCGGAACACCTATTATTGCAGCTCTTGCAGGTACTGTTATAGCCTCGTCAGAGGGATGGGCAGAAGGAAAATATGTAATTATTGATCATGGCAACGGATATAAGACGCTTTACATGCATATGTCACAAAGAAATTGTGTTTCCGGACAGCACGTAAGTCAGGGACAGGTTATCGGTTATGTCGGTTCAACCGGAATTTCAACGGGTAATCACCTTCATTTCGCAGTAACGGTTAATAATGTATATCAAAATCCATTAAGTTATGTAGCTTATTAGGCAGGAGAGGAACTAACGCATGATGTCATGCGTTAGTTCTATTTTTTAAATTAAGGGAGGTTATTATGAAAAGGAGCTTTGCAAAAGGAATATTCCTCGGGATGGCATTTATGTTCATGGCGTGTTCCATATTTATGTACGCATATATAAAAATTGGAGTAAACCAGAACAGAATAGTTTTTGCAAACGGAGAAGTCAGTGAGCTTACAGAGTTTGAGGGAAAGCTGACAACGATATTGAAGTACATTGAAGATTATTACTATGAGGACTATGATCTTGAGAATCTTTATATAAATGCCTTAAAAGGCGCTGTGTCAGGATTGGGAGATAAATATTCGGCATATTATACTGAAGATGATTATACGAGTATAATTGAATCTACGGATGGAAGGTTTTATGGAATCGGAGTATATGTTTCAATGAATAAAGAAGCAACATACCCGGTTGTTTCTTCGGTAATAAAAGGCGGACCGGCAGAGGAATCAGGAATAATGGCGGGAGACACTATAGTTGAGGTAAACGGAAAATCAATTTACAAAATGGATTTGGACAGTGCGGTTGCTCTTATAAAAGGTGAAGAGGGTACGAATGTGACTCTTACAATTGCAAGAGAGGGCGAAGAAGATTATATTTCAATTGATGTTACAAGAAACAAGGTTGAAGTAATAACTGTTGAGTATGAAATGCTTGAGGATAATATAGGATATATTCAGGTAAGTCAGTTTGACGGTGTTACAACAAAGCAGTTTAATAGAGCGGTAGATGAGCTTACGGAAGACGGAATGGAGGCTCTTGTAATTGATTTAAGGAATAATCCGGGTGGATATTTAGGAACTGCAACAACAATGCTTGATAAAATACTTCCCGAAAACAAACTTTTGGTATATACTGAAGACAAGAATGGCAAGAGGGAAGAATATTACTCGGAAGATTCTGATACGGTAGAAGTGCCTATTGCAATAATAATGAATTCCTCTTCAGCCAGTGCTTCAGAAGTCTTTGCAGGATGTCTGAAAGACTATGATAAAGCTGTGATTGTGGGAGAACAGAGCTTTGGAAAGGGTATTGTTCAATCACTTTATTCATTTGCCGATAAGACAGGTATTAAACTCACGACGGCGGCATATTATTCTCCTTATGGTTATAATATTCATGGTACGGGAATCACGCCTGACGTACCGGCAGAAGATAATCCTGAACTTGAAGGGGATGAACAGCTTCAGGCAGCAATAGATAAATTGAAAGAAAATTAATTTTTGGAGGACGACTAAATGAATGTAGCTATACTTGGATTTGGTACAGTGGGATCGGGAGTGTATGACGTACTTACACTTAACAAAGAAATTATTTCAAAAAGGTGCGGAACTAATCTTGATATCAAGTATGTTCTTGATTTGAGAGATTTTCCGGGACAGCCTGTAGAGAAAGTTCTTGTGCATGACTTTAAACAGATAGTAAACGATCCTGATGTTGATATTGTTGTGGAAGTGATGGGTGGACTTCATCCGGCTTATGAATTCACAAAAGAGGCACTTCTTGCAGGAAAAAGTGTATGTACATCAAATAAAGAACTTGTAGCAAAGTTTGGTGCGGAACTCATTGGAATAGCCAGAGAAAAGAGTATTAATTATCTTTTTGAGGCAAGTGTTGGTGGTGGAATTCCTATTATAAGACAGCTTATCAGATCGATAACTGCAGATGATATTGAAAGAATTGACGGTATTCTTAACGGAACAACCAATTATATGATGACAAGAATGAGAGATGAGGGACTTGCATTTGGTGACGTGCTTAAAGAGGCACAGGAAAATGGTTATGCCGAGAGAAATCCGGCTGCAGACATTGAGGGGCATGATGCATGCCGTAAAATCGCAATTCTCACATCTCTTGCATATGGTCAGCAGGTGGATTTTGAGGATATTTATACAGAAGGAATTACAAAGATTTCAGATGTTGATGTCTCATACGCAAACAAGATTAAGCGTGCGATCAAATTAATAGGTTCAAGTAAAAAGGAAAATGATGGCAGTGTCTATGCAATGGTTGCACCAAGGATGCTTAAAAAATCAAATCCGTTATATATGGTAGATGGTGTATTTAATGCAATTATGATAAAAGGAAACATGCTTGATGAAGTAATGTGCTATGGTAAAGGTGCAGGAAAGCTTCCTACGGCAAGTGCAGTTGTATCTGATGTAATTGATGCGGCAAAACATGTTGATACTAATATTCCTATTATATGGAGCAGCGAAAAGCTTACACTTGCAAACAGATTTGATATGAAAAGTGTATTTTTTGTAAGAATTCCTCTTGATAAGAAGGAAAAAGCACTTTCGGTGCTTCCGACAGATGAGATTATTGAAGGTGTTGCTGATGGGGAATTTGCAGTTATAACAAAGGAAATGACAGAAGGAAAATTTGAAGAGATTTCAAAAAGTCTTAATTGCATAAGTGTTATAAGATGTGAATAATCAGTATTTTGTTTAAAGCGAAAAAGAGGGAGTATTGGCAGCAATGCCTTTACTCCCTTTTTGCAATAATTTAAACATGGAATATTCCTGAAATGATAAATCAGAGTAAATCTTTCATTTCTGAGACAGCTTCTGAGACATCCTGTTTGATATCATCTGCAGATTGTCTGATATCAGATTTAATGTTGTCTGCAGCCTGTTTTAAATCGCTGCCGACATTTTCAGCAGCTTTTTTTACATCCTCACCTACATTTGAAACAGTTCCCTTTATTCCGTCAGCAAGACCGCAGCAGCAATCCTGATTTGAAGAACTACACCCGGACGAATAGTGACATTTGATTTTTTTGAAAACGACAATCATTCCTATTATGCTGAAAGAGCAGAGAATCATTTTTAAAAGACATTTACACTTACAACCCATAAATTCCTCCATAATTCATAATAAACCTGAAATATAGCTTTTGAGAGCTTATATATTTGTAGTATTTGCAAAAAGACAAGAGAATATTCCGTAGATATACTCAGATTTTAACAGGTTAAAAGTATGTTTTTATCCTGTATAACAGGGATGATTTATCGTTATCTGTTTTTTATTGAAATAACAGTATTTGATTTGGATAAAATATGTTACTTTATGGCTTCGTTAAAATATTTTGAAAAATTTTCAAAATAATGCTTGCAAAATCCGATTTAATATAGTATACTACCGCTTGTGATTGAGAAAAACAACTTTGGGCTATCGCCAAATGGTAAGGCACTGGATTCTGATTCCAGCATCTCAAGGTTCGAATCCTTGTAGCCCAGCTAACCGGAACCATATGGCTCCGGTTTTTTTGTTTACAGGCTTTTGCCTATTCATTTAAGAATTCATAACAGCCTTATGGCGGAAGAGAGGTATTTATGGCAACTAAAAATGTTGAAAAGAAAATTATCACCTATTCCGGTTTAAAAAAGCTTGAAGAGGAGTTATCAGATTTAAAGGTTAACCAAAGACATGATATTGCAGAAAAAATCAAGGAAGCCAGAGAGCATGGTGATTTATCCGAAAATGCTGAATATGATGCTGCTAAAGATGAACAGCGTGATATTGAAGCAAGAATTGATGAACTTGAAGAAATTCTCAAAAATGTCATCGTCGTTGATGAAGACGAAATATCCAATGACAAAGTCAGTGTGGGCTGTGATGTTACAATAGTTAATACTGCAAATAACCAGGAGTTTACATATAAGGTAGTAGGTCCTGCGGAAGCAAACTTCCTTATGCACAAGATTTCTAACGAATCTCCTCTCGGCAATGGTCTCATCGGTCATAAAATCGGTGAAGAGGTTGAAATCAAGGCTCCTGCCGGGGATATTATTTACAGAATCGTTGAGATTTCAAAATCAAGATAGTTTTTATTTATAAATATATACGAAAACCATATTTTATAAGAATGACTCTTTAATATGGATTCATATAACTCATTATATCCTGAACATAATCATTTCCTGCTTAACGGAAATGAATTACCATATTGCCGTATTATGTTCAGACAGGAGGTTTTAATGGCAGATACCAATCAGCAGGTTAACGCTCAGCAGAAGAACAATTCTCCTGCCGTAAGCGATAACGAGATAATCAGAATAAAAAAAGAGAAACTTGCCGAACTTCAGAATAGCGGTAAAGATCCTTTTGTAATTACAAAATACGACCAGACTCATCATACCACTGAAGCTAAAGAACTTTATTCCGCTCATGAAACTGCTCTTCTTGCCGGCAGACAGACCCCGATACTTGATGGTCTTTCAGAAGAAGAAGCCAAAGAAGTAAAAAAGGCTGATTATAATGAAAGAAGACAGATTATGGACGCCTCTCCAATTAACGTATCAATTGCCGGACGTATGATGTCAAAACGTGTAATGGGAAAAGCGGCTTTCATTAATGTTGCGGATAAATCAGGCAACATTCAGTGTTATGTATCAAGAGATGCTCTCGGTGTCGATGAATATCAGGAATTTAAAAAGATGGTTGATGTCGGAGATATTATCGGTCTTTCAGGTTATGTTTTCAGAACACAGACCGGTGAAATTTCAGTACATGCTGAAAGACTCACGCTTCTCTCCAAGTCCCTCAAGCCTCTTCCCGAGAAATTTCATGGAATGACCAACACAGACATGCGCTACCGCCAGAGATACATTGACCTTATCATGAATACGGAAGTTAAAGATACTTTTGTTAAGCGTTCAAAGATAATCAAGGAAATCAGAAACTTTCTTGATGAACGTGATTTCATGGAAGTCGAAACTCCTATGCTTGTTTCAAATGCCGGTGGTGCTGCGGCAAGACCTTTCGATACACATTATAATGCTCTCGACGAAGATGTTAAGCTCAGAATTTCTCTTGAACTTTATCTTAAAAGACTTATTGTCGGAGGTCTTGAAAGAGTTTACGAAATCGGAAGGGTTTTCCGTAACGAAGGTGTTGACACAAGACATAATCCTGAATTTACGTTGATGGAATTATATCAGGCATATACAGATTATGAGGGAATGATGGAGCTTACTGAAAGCATGTTTAGATACCTCGCTGAAAAAGTCTGTGGAACAACTAAAATTTCATATAACGGAATTGAAATTGATCTCGGAAAACCTTTTGAGCGTCTTACAATGAATGATGCTATCAAAAAGTATACCGGAATTGATTTTGATACTGTTGAAACTGATGAAGAGGCAAAAAGGCTTGCAAAAGAAAATCACATAGAATTTGAGGAACGTCACACGAAAGGTGATATAATCAATCTCTTCTTTGAGGAATTCTGTGAGGAGCATCTTATTCAGCCTACATTTATCATGGATCACCCTCTTGAAATATCTCCTCTTACAAAGAAAAAGCCTGATGATCCTTCAAAGGTTGAAAGATTTGAGCTATTCATTAATACTTGGGAAATGTGCAATGCTTATTCAGAGCTTAATGATCCTATCGACCAGCGTGAGCGTTTTAAGGCTCAGGATGCTGCAGCCGATGCCGGTGATGAAGAAGCTAATCATACTGATGAGGATTTCCTCAATGCACTCGAAATTGGTATGCCACCAACCGGCGGTATAGGATACGGAATTGACCGTCTTGTTATGCTTCTTACAGACAGTGCTGCCATAAGAGACGTGCTTTTATTCCCGACAATGAAGTCACTCGACAAGTAATTTTGCTGAAAACCCAGTGTTTATGCGACTTTTGGGAGTTGCAAAATTTTAAAAACTTACATCTTACATCAAACTTACATCAATCGGTGCAGGAGTTTATGCAGAGGTAAAAAAATCGCATAATTTTGATTTACAGACCTTGAGAGAATAAAAACTCTCAGGGTCTTTTTTTATGCTCATTCGCAAACTTCAAAGAAAACTCTTTCCTTACTATAATGAAATCGCAAAGGAAGGA
>CAZNGY010000052.1:0-10599 GCA_964572955.1 uncultured Lachnoclostridium sp. | reverse complement strand
AGTGAAACATTATGTAACTCGTAATGTGTAAGAGTAAAATTCGGATTTAAGGAGATATGTCTTGAATGGGAGAATAATATCATGGAAAAAACAATGAAGGGAATTTCTGCAGTAACACTGCTACTGACAATTATATTTTATGTTTTTTATAAATTTACAGATTATGGTATTTGTTTAACACTTACGATTACATTCGGAACGATATTCTATCATTTTATAATCAGATTAATGATTGGTATGATAATTGACGCCAAAATGCACAATAAAGCTGATTGCCAAAGAAAAAGATATCAGGTAAGTGAGTTTGAAATGAAGTTGTACCGTAAAATGCAGGTTAAAAAATGGAAAAATAAAATGCCTACATATTCTGCAGATACATTTGATATTTCAAAACATAGTTGGGATGAAATTGCACAGGCTTCATGTCAGTCAGAAGTAGTACATGAAATAAATGCTGTGTTTAGTTTTCTTCCTATTATTGCATCAGTGTGGTTTGGTGATTTTTGGGTATTTTTTTTTACATCAGTGTTAGGAGCGGTATTTGATTTAATGTTTGTGATTATGCAAAGATTTAATCGCACTCGTATTTTAAAAATAAAGAGAAAGTGATATAATTACTACATAAATTTCATGAGAGGAGAAGATTTTATGAGTATAAAAAAGACAATCGGAGGAGCTTTGGGAGCTATAATCATATTGATACTGGCTCAGATTCTCGCCCAGCTAACAGCGAGCCTGTTTGTCTTGGTTAAAGTTCCAAACGGAATATGTAATATTATTGCAGGAATTCTGTATGTAGGGTTAGCTTTTATTATCATAAAGTTTTTTTCAGAAAAACTGCTTAAAATAAACTTAGAAGATTTAGGAATGCCGAAGTTTTCTATTAAAATCAGATGGATTGCTGCCGGTTTATTGTTGCCTTTGACAGTAAAGTCGGTTTATCTGTTGTTCTTTTCAGGAGAGTATGTTTCATCTGGAATGAATGGTGAACAGATTTTTTCAACATTGAGTGCAGGCATCTTTTTTATAGGTTTTGCTGCCGGTTTTGTTGAAGAAATGGTTTTTCGCGGAGTGATTCTAAATCTTTTAAAGAAAAAATGGAATATCAGGGCGGCAGTATTAATTCCGTCAGTTTTGTTTGGAACAGTACATATTATAGGAATGGATTTTTCAATTACAAGCAGTTTATTGGTTATTATAGCAGGAACGATGGTTGGAATAATGTTCTCGATGATAGCAATTGAAGGTGGTTCTGTTTGGAACAGCGGGATTGTTCATTCACTTTGGAATATAATTATTTGCGGTGGTGGTTTATCAATAAGTGAAAAACCGGATGAATATTCAATAATGACATTTGTGACTGATTCTGATTTTTTTATTTTTACGGGCGGTGAATTTGGTATAGAATCGTCAATTATTGCATTAACAGGTTATTTTATAGTTGTGTTAGCAGCAATATATATGATTAAGAAAAAATAAAAATGTTACGGTTTTTTTCAAAATAGATTAAAAAACAAATTGAATTAGAAAACGAGGGACAGAACAGATATTATTACAGGGAAAGAATAAGAAAAGCTTCGGAAATGTCATAAAAAGTCGTTTCCGGAGTTTTTTTGTTGGTATAAAAACAGTATGAAAATATGTTGGAATGGCATATGCCGGTGAATTGTAGTATAATAACAATGAATTTTGAAATTTGTGTCGAATATGTATGCAGCATATGTAATGAGGTGAAGTAATTAAGAAAGAAAAATGTATCGATTGTTTAGCAGGAAAAGAAAGTGAGAAGATTCTGCAAACAAATTCAGACTTTTGAGAGGGAGTCCGCAACAAAAGAAAGGGGTTTATTTATGAAGATATTGCATTTGGGAGATTTACATTTGGGAAAATCTCTCGGGGATTTTGACCTGATTGAAGATCAGAGATACATATTGAATCAGATTATTGGAATTATTGATGAAAAATCGGTGAAAGTGGTTTTGATCGCCGGAGATGTTTATGACAAGCAGGTTCCGAGTGAAGCTGCAATTAAACTGTTCGATTGGTTTATAAACAGTCTTGCGGAAAGAAACGTAAAGGCTTTTATAATCAGTGGAAACCATGATTCTGATGACAGGCTGAATTATGGAAGTGAACTTTTTAAAGGCAGCGGTATATATATATCAGCCATATATGACGGAAGACTACGCAGATATGAAGTGCAGGATGATTTCTGCAAAGTAAATATATATATGCTTCCGTTTGTGAAGGCTTCACAGGTAAGACATTTCTTTCCGAAATCCGATATTAAAACATACGAGGATGCAATCGGTGTGATTTTGGAAAATGAGGAAATAAATGAAGAAGAAATCAATATTCTGATTTCGCACCAGTTTGTTGCGGGCAGTGGTGAAGACCCTGAACTTGGAGGTTCGGAAGGTGCAGGAACAAAGAGTGTGGGATTGGTGGAAAAAATCGGATATAGGATGTTTGATAAATTTGACTATGTGGCACTCGGACATATACACTCACCTCAGCGTGTCGGAAGGGATGAGGTCAGATATTCAGGCTCTCCGTTAAAGTACTCACTTAGTGAGGTAAATAACGATAAATCAGTTCCGGTTATAGCGATTAACGGAAAAGGTAAAATGGATATTGAATTTGTTTCGCTGAAACCGATGAGGAACATGAGACACATTAAGGGAGAAATGGAAAAGCTTCTTGATAGTGCTAATGTTACTTTAACGGATGATTTTATTTATGCAACACTTACTGATGAGGAAATAATTAATGACGCAATGGGAATATTCAGACAGACGTACCCTAATATGGTAAAGATTGATTATGATAATTCACGCACAAAAGAAGTGGAATATGTAGATATTACGGAGATAAACCATAAAAAATCATTTTCGGAGCTGGTAAGTGATTTTTACAGATTCATATATGGTATTGAAATCAGTGAAGAGGAAATGGATGTCATGAAAAAGGCAGCCAGAGAGGCAGGTGTTGTGGATGAAACCGAATAAACTTGTTATAAGTGCAATAGGCCCTTATGCAGGCAAAATGCCGGAGATAAATTTTGAGCAGTTTGAAGATAAAGGTATCTTTCTTATTTCGGGGGATACAGGAGCAGGAAAAACCACTATTTTTGATGCTATTTGCTTTGCATTGTATGGGACAACAAGCGGAACATACAGGGATACGAAAAATCTTAGAAGTGAGTATGCAGGACCTGGGACGGAAAGTTATGTTAATTTTTATTTTTCACATCAGGGGAGAAATTACAATGTTTACAGACAGCCGTCATATGAACGTCCGAATCAGCGCGGAAACGGGATTGTGACTGAGAAAGAAAAAGCGGTTCTATATGTTGAAGGTGACAGCCCTATAGAGGGTGTTGCGAAGGTTAATAAGGCTGTAGTTGAATTGCTTCATGTGGATGATAAGCAGTTTAAACAGATTGCAATGATTGCGCAGGGAGAGTTTTGGAGTTTGCTTAATGCAAAGACTGAGCAGCGTACTGAGATACTGCGTACGATTTTTATGACGGACGGATACAAGGGCATTGAAGATAAACTGAAAAAACGTATGGATGAGGAGAAAAACAGTCTTGATAAGTCGGAACACAGTGTCGTTCAATATTTTAATGATGTAAGCTGCGACGATGAAGATGAGATATTTGATGAATTGAATGCCATGAAGGAGAAAGCAGTTCAGACGGGAAGAGCTTGGAAACCGGCAGAAATGATTGCTATTCTGGACAGAATTATAGAGGCAGACGAAAAGAAACTGGAAGAGGTCAAAGAAGAGCTTGCAAAGACAGAAAGAGAACTTGATGAAACAAAAAAATCTCTGAATACAGCTCAGTTAAATAATGCTTTGCTTGATAAACTTGATGGTTTGGAAAAACAGTATGCAAAGATTCAGGACAGTAAACAGAGCATGACGGAATTAGAGAAAAAACTGGTCAGACAGAAGGTGGCAGTTCATGAGATTAAACCGATTTATTCGGTGTTGGTAAAACTGCAAGATGAAATCAAAGGTACTGGAAAACAGATTTACGAGAAAAAGGAAATTAGAAAAAAAGGAGAGGATAATCTTAATAGTGCGGCAGAAAAATATAAGAAAGCACAGGAAATGGTAAAAGAATCCGATGGGCTTAAAAAGCTGATTGATAAAATTTCTGATGAAACAGATAAATACAGTAAGAGAGATAAGCTTAAGGAAGAACGTGACACGCTGTGCAAAGAAAGAGAAAAAATCCGTGCAGGGAAAGAGAATCTTAACCAGCAGGAAGAAAAGTTAAAGGGTAAGATTTGCTCTTTAAAGAACAAAACAACAGAGTTAAGGGATAAACCGAGTGAAAAGATAAAGGCAGAGGCAGAAGGAACCCGTTTGAAACGGTTATATGATGATATTGATGAAATACTTGTTAAAAGTGTTCCGGAAAGGAACAGTCGCTTGGAAAAATACGAGTCAGAAAAGCAGGAATACCTTAATCTGCATAATGAATATGAAAGGCAAGTTACTGAGTTGATTCATTACGAAAAAATTTTGGAGTACAGCAGAGCAGGAATACTTGCCCAAAATCTGGAAGAAGGAAATGAATGTCCGGTTTGCGGGTCGGTTCATCATCCGAAATTGGCTAAGCTGCCTGATGAAACTATAACAGAAGAGGAGCTTAAAGAGAAAAAAACAGAAAAAGAGGAAGTTCAGCGTAAAAAAACAGAAGCTAATACAGCTGCTGAGGTTGCTAAAAAGTCTTTGGAAGAATTTGAAAAACAAATGATAAAAAACATATTGGATTGTATTAGTGATGGGACTTTAGATATGCCAACGGACGGCAGGAGTTTGGATGAGCTTACGGAATGTCTTGAAAGAGAAGCTGTAAAACTCAAAAAAACTATAGAGGAAAATGCGAATCGGGTTCGGGTTCTTGATGAGAAATGTAAAGAATTGAAACTGACGGAAGAAGAGCTTTCAAAGGCAGAAAATGAGGAAACTGCAGAACTTAAAAGAAATATTGAAAAGCTTAATGATGAACAAAACAGGAATGAGTTACGTTATGGGAAAACGGTAACAGAATTAGAACAGCTTAAAAATCTGGAATATTCAGATTTTGATACAGCACTTACAGAAAAGAAAACCGCAGAACGTAAACTTGCTGAGATTAATGAGGAGATTGAAACTGCAGCGGAGGCAAAGTTAACGGCTGAGAAAGATTTAACGGCGGTTAACGCTGAAATAAAGACCTTGGAGATGCGAATGACTGAACAGCAGGAGGATTGTGAAAATCAGAAAAAAGAGTTAGACAGAAAGCTTGCAGAAAAAAAGTTTGAATCAGTGGAAGATATGCTTGGATTTGTGGTTTCAGAAGAAGAAATATCTGAAAATGAGAGAAAAATAAATGAATATCGGCAGAAAGAGTCGGCAACCAAATTACAGCTCTTGCAGACAAGAAAGGAAGCGGAGGAAAAGAAGTATATTGATGTAAATGAATTGGAAAATTTGTGTTCGGAACAGATAGTGAAAAATAAAAAGATAAGGAACACGGAAAACCGGATTGCAAACAGAGTAAGCAATAATACTGAAAAACGTGAGAATATATCGTTGCAGAGAACAAAACTTGAAAAAACGTATAAACAGTACGATATGTGCAGAAGGCTGTATGCACTTGTCAAAGGAACAACCGGCAATGGCAAGATTACTTTGGAGCAGTATATACAGGCATCAGGATTTGACGGCATTATTGCAGCTGCAAACAGAAGATTAAAACCGATGAGCGATAATAGATACGAATTGTACCGCAGGGAAGATTCTCCGGGAAAGAAAACAAATACATTTCTTGATCTTGAAGTTCTTGACAACTATACCGGATGCAGAAGACCTGTCGGTAATTTGTCGGGAGGTGAGAGTTTTAAAGCGTCTTTAAGTCTGGCACTTGGTTTGTCGGATACCGTGTCATCTAATCTGGGCGGTATACAGATGGATGCATTATTTATTGATGAGGGTTTCGGAACACTTGACCGAAAGTCAATAGAGAGTGCCATGGAAATACTTGTTAATCTTTCAGGAACAAATAAACTTGTAGGGGTAATAAGCCACAGAGAGGAATTAAAGGAAAACATTCCTCAGAAAATATATGTAAGAAAAACAAATGAAGGCAGTCTGATTAATGTTGAATCGGAGTTTTAAAACCGGTCACATTGCATTGGAACGGTATTGTGAAGGGGTCATTCCGATATGCTTTTTAAAAAGTCTGCTGAAATAGTTTTGATCAGGAAATTCGCAGTTTAATGCGATTTCCCCCATTGTCATGTTTGTGTTTTTAAGAAGCTGGCGTGATTTTTGCAGTTTTAGATCATTAATATAAACCCGCGGAGTTTTTGAAAATGCAGAATTAAACAGTCGGTTAAGCTGTCGGGTTGAGTAACCTGACAGTTTTGCCAGTCCGGAAATACTTATTTCCGAACAGAAATTTTTCTCAATGTATGCAATGGCTGAAGCAAGTTTAAATATGTTATCATTTTGACCGGTGTCGTAAGACAGGTACAATCTTGAAAGAAGTGTACACAGCTGAATAAACTTAGCGTATATAAGGGTCTGCCAGCTCTCTTTTTTCTCCGTCTGTTCGCGTATAATTTCTGAAATCAGCAGTGTAACTGCTGAATAATCATCAGGATGCAGGCAGAGCCGGCTGTTAAATTTGTGGTTTTGAGTATAATATGGTTCTAAAACGAACAGAGCCTGAAATCCGGTGTTTTGGCGAAGAAAATTAAGGTTGTTGAAAAAGAAATCCGGTTTAAACATAATGTTGCATATTTTAAAATTGTTGGCTTGGGTATATTGGTGATGTGTATATTTGTCTACTACAAAAACATCCCCTTTTTTTATCGGATAGTTTTCGCACTCGACAGTATGAACGGCACTTCCGTCCATTACAACTACAAGTTCTGAAAAGTCAGCATGACCATGAAGTGCACATTCTTTTTCATGAAATCCGTACTGAATGAAAAAAGGGAAGTCATCAGTTTTGGCAAAAATTGATAAAGGCATTTCAAGCATTTGTATTCTCCTTTTTGATATAATATCCGTTTTGTGCTAATTAAAGTCTGTTTTACACTATTTATCCAATATTTTTAGTGCTAATATCAATTATATAATATTCATTATACAAATACAATCGTTATGAGTCAGACGGCTGTCGGATCAGAAATCCGTGGTGATGACGGAAGTAAACATTTCGGCAGGTGTCGTGCTCAAAAAGAAAAGGGGTACAAAATGAAAAGAAGGTTTTTAAAAGCGGTTTCATTAACGGCTGCGGCATTTTTGTGTATGAGTATGTGTGCATGCGGAAAACAGGAAATTAAAGAAAATGCCGGAGGAAACGAAAATATCGGTCAGCAGGAGGAAGGTGGAGTTTTGAACGGGGAAGCAAACATAAGCAATGAAATAATAAGCAAGAATAATTTTAAAAGTCTATATACAAATAATCCGATATCTCCGGACTTCTTTTGTGCAGACCCTACAGCTGTAGAATATAATGGAAGGCTCTATGTTATAGGAACAAATGATCATCAGCAGTACGAGATTATAGGACCTGAAAAGGATAACAGTTATGAAAAAATCAAGTCATTTGTGATTATGTCTACTGATGATATGGTTAACTGGACATATCATGGAGAAATTGATGTTGAAAAGATTGCACCATGGATTGTTAATTCCTGGGCACCTTCAATTGTATCAAGAGAGGAGGAAGATGGTCTTACACATTTTTATCTGTATTTTTCAAATAACGGAATGGGTGTGGGTGTAATTACAACAACGGATTTACTGGGTGAATGGGAAGATCCTCTCGGAGAACCTCTTATTACAACATTTACACCGGGGCTTGGTGATTGTCCGAATCCGTTTGACCCGGGCGTCGTTATCGATGAAAACGGCGATGGATGGCTTGCATTCGGAGGAGGAAAGTCAGAGGATGGAACTGAATATATGCCGGGAACGTCAAGAATTGTAAAACTGGGAGATGACCTGTTATCATTTGACAGTGAATTTGCTGAAATTCCGGCACCATATTTTTTTGAGGCAAGTGAGCTTAACTATATTAATGGTACATATGTGTATACATATAATACAGACTGGAATAATCATTCGGAAAAGTGGGAATATGATTGTGAAGCACCTTCAATGTGCAGTATGGTTTATATGACTACAAAAACTCCGCTTGATTCATCAAGCTGGGAAATGAGGGGGGAATATTTTGAGAACCCAGGAACTTCGGGACTTGATTACTCAAATAATCACACACATCTTCATAAATATAATGGTGAGTATTATATTTTCTACCATACACTTATGTTAAAAGGCGGAATGGGAATAAATGGTGCGTATAGAAGTCTGGGTGTTGACAGAATATTGGTGGATGAAGACACTGTAACCATTGAACCGACAGGGGGCACAAGACAGGGAATTGACTATGTGAGCAGCGTAAATCCATATGAGGAAAACAATGCAGTGTCATTGAATAATACGGCTGATATGAAAATTTCGACAGGAACAAAAGCAAATCCATCTGTTACAAGTACGGTGAATGGCGCATGGATAAGTATAAAAAATGTTGAATTTTCGGAATCAGAGAGTATACTGAATGAAAATGGTTTAGATTTTACGGCCAAAGTAAAAGGTTCAGGACGTTTGGAGGTAAGAACGGATGCTCCGGATGGAGATGTTATTGCGGCGGTTGAATTTGATGATTATTCTGAGATTATAACGGTAACAGGAGAGGTTGCAGGTCAAATCGGAGGAATAAAAAATTTGTATTTGGTTTGCTCAGAGGCTGATATAGAAATTTTCTCATGGCAGTTTACTGAAAAATAAACCGGAAATGAGGGTCTTTATGCATTTTATGTACTGCCCGTACTGCGGAAAAAAACTTGAAAAAAGAGAAATAGGAGATGAAGGACTGATTCCATATTGTACTGAGTGCGCCATACCTTTGTGGGACATGTTTACAACCTCTGTTATTACTGCCGTAATTAATGAATTTGATGAGATTGCTCTTTTAAGACAGAATTATGTGTCAACAACAAAATATGTGTGTGTGGCAGGTATAATGAAAATGGGAGAGTCGGCAGAGGAAACTGTTATCAGGGAAGTAAAAGAGGAATTGGGACTGGATGTTGAATCACTTGAATTTGTAAAAACGTATCCTTATGAGAAAAAGGATATGTTGATGATTGGATACAAGGCTAGGGTGAAAAAGGCTGAATTTAAACTTTCTATAGAAGTAGATTCGGCAGAGTGGATAAAGATTGGGGATGCACCTGACAGACTTAGAGAGGGCGGTATTGCATGGCAGCTTGTAAAGGCTGTAAATGAATCGGCATAAAGGCAGGCTTAACATGAAAATTATGTTTTAAAACCGGTACGTCAGGTTTAAACTTTATGTTGCCTTTTAATACAAAATATTTTATAATTTGTCCGTTAGAATTTGTAAAATTAAATATGGAGGAAATATATATGAGCGATGTACGTCCCGAATCAATGGAACGCATTACCACACTTGAACTTGCAAATGCGTTTATTGAAGAACAGGTAGCTGCTGTTCGTACACAGGTAGGTGATAAAAAGGTTCTTCTTGCATTATCAGGTGGTGTGGATTCATCTGTTGTTGCAGCTCTTCTTATCAAGGCAATTGGCAAGCAGCTTGTTTGTGTTCATGTAAATCATGGTCTTATGCGTAAAGGTGAAAGTGAGCAGGTAATTGAGGTATTCCGTAATCAGCTTGACGCTAACTTGATTTATGTTGATGCAACAGATCGTTTCCTTGACCTTTTGGCAGGTGTTGCTGAACCGGAGAAGAAGCGTAAAATTATTGGCGGAGAGTTTATCAAGGTGTTTGATGAAGAAGCTTCAAAACTTGAAGGAATTGATTTCCTTGCACAGGGAACGATCTATCCTGACATTCTCGAATCTCATGGAGTAAAGGCACATCATAATGTCGGAGGTCTTCCTGAGGATATGAAGATGGAGCTTGTTGAACCGGTTAAACTTTTATATAAAGATGAGGTTCGTGTTGTAGGAGAAGCACTTGGTCTTCCACACAATATGGTATATCGTCAGCCGTTTCCGGGTCCGGGACTTGGAGTACGTTGTCTTGGAGCAATTACCCGTGATCGTCTTAATGCACTTCGCGAGGCTGATGCAATCCTTCGTGAGGAGTTTGACAAGAACGGATTGGCAGGAAAAGTATGGCAGTACTTTGTAGCAGTGCCTGATTTCAAGAGCGTAGGCGTTCGTGATAATAAGAGATACGAGGGATGGCCTGCAATTATCCGTGCAGTAAATACAACTGATGCGATGACAGCTACAATTGAGGAAATTCCTTATGAACTGCTTCATCATATTACAGATAGGATTACACATGAGGTTGAGGGAATCAACCGTGTGGTTCTTGATCTTACACCAAAGCCAATCGGAACAATTGAATGGGAATGATTTTGTAAGGTCATTTTCTCAGTTATAGAACAATAAAGAAAAGAGCTATCAGATCACGAAATGGTCTGATAGCTCTTTTTATACAATAATAATTATAGCAACGCAAAGCGTTTATAC
>CAZNGY010000051.1:0-10913 GCA_964572955.1 uncultured Lachnoclostridium sp. | reverse complement strand
CAGGATGGGTTGCATGGAGTGCATATTTTATAGGTGTTGCGGCAGTAATTATTTCAGGTATAATTCTTAAAAAAACAAAGATGTTTGCAGGAGATCCTGCACCTTTTGTAATGGAACTTCCTGCTTATCATTTACCAACAATCGGAAGCATTCTCCGCTCAATGTGGGAACGTGGCTGGTCATTCATCAAAAAAGCGGGTACAATAATTTTACTTTCGACAATCATTCTTTGGTTCTTCATGAGCTTTGGATGGAGTGACGGAAGCTTTGGAATGCTTGACTTTGACGGACTTGAGGGTGAGGCACTTGTTGCGGCTCAGGAGGGTTGTATACTTGCTAAAATCGGTAATGCAATTGCCTGGATTTTTGCTCCTCTCGGATGGACTGAAACGGCTGGTCAGGGTTGGAAGATGGCAGTTACCTCAGTAACCGGACTTATTGCAAAGGAAAACGTGGTTTCAACATTCGGTATGCTCTTTGGATTTGCGGAAGTTGCTGAAGAAGGAGAAGAAATCTGGGGTATGCTTTCAAGTGCAATTACGCCTCTTGCAGCATATGGATTCTTGATCTTTAATCTTCTCTGTGCACCTTGTTTTGCAGCTATGGGTGCAATTAAGAGAGAAATGAATAACACAAAGTGGTTCTGGTTTGCAATCGGATATCAGTGTCTTCTTGCATATGCCGTAACATTCTGTGTATACCAGATAGGTGCGCTCTTTACAAGCACTGTAGAGGTTAATATAATTGGTGTAATAATTGCATTTGTGTTTGTGGCAGCGTTTCTTTATCTGCTTTTCAGAAAAGATAAAAACAAAGATGTCAATGCATAAAAGTGCTATTGGGTACAGAGGTGAATCAATAAAGGAGATTGCTTATGGACTTTTTGATGGAAAACATGGGAACGATAGTTGTTCTGGTCATTCTGATTCTTGTGGTTGCTTTGATTATAAGAAAGCTCTATACGGATAAGAAAGCGGGCAAGCACCTGTGCGGCGGAAATTGCGGCAACTGTACCGGCTGCCCTCATTCATGCGGAGCAGCTAAAAACAATAAGAAAAACTGAAAAAAAGGTCTGTCGTTATCGGCAGACCTTTTTTAGGTGAAGTTTTGTTTTTCGTTGTTTGATTTTTACGGGAAAGATCGACTTTTACAGGGTGGGAATCACAGAGGATTCTGTGTGCCGGTAGTGAGAGAGCCGGGGTTTGTCATGGAAATCTGATTTGCTGTCTGAAAGCAGGATTATAACAATAAAACCATGGCAGACCACGGCATTATTACCTTGATTTCATATAAAATATGAGGTAATATAGACGTAATTGTTAGAAAAGTTTCATGTTGCCCGGTATTGTTATCGGAAGCATATGAAAAGTGATAAAGGAGGTTTATATATATGAAGAGAAAGAAACTTGTCTCATGCATGATTGCATGTATGATGACAGCAGGACTCTTTACTGCATGTGGTGACAAGGAAAGCGGCACGGATGCGGCACCTACACAGGCAGCGGAAAGCGGACAGAATACAAACAGCGGAAATTCTTATGTTGTTTCGGACGGAAGTGTAAAATATTCGATAGACGAATCAATTGTTTCGGCTGCAAAACCTGCAGAGGTAAAAGGGGACCTTTATGTTACGGAATCAATGGCAACCACTGCGGTAATGAAGCAGGGGAGTCTTCAGAGAATTGCTTCTGTTCTTGAAAAGGCTGCAAACAACGGAACTGTTACAATTGGTTTTGTAGGAAGTTCGATTACAATGGGTGCGGGTGCATCATCTTATGAAAATTCCTATGCCGGTATGGTTGAAAGCTGGTTTAAGACAACTTTTCCGGGAGCAACCATAAATACTGTAAATATCGGAATGTATAATGGTGATTCTTACATTCTTGTACACAGAATAAAGACTGAGCTCATAGACAAGAATCCGGATCTTGTATTTATCGATACGGCATGTGAGGATTCAAATGCGAACAGTGAAGAAGCTTTTGAAAGTATGATAAGAATGATTATGGGGCAGACCAATAAGCCGGCAGTAATTAATCTTATAACGGCCGATTCATCCTATAAGAGCGACAGCGATTTTCAGTCCGGAATTGCATTTAACTACAATCTTCCTACAATATCTTATGGAAGCATACTTGAAAAAAACATTGAAAACGGTACATGGAAGTGGACTGATATTGCGGCTGCAGATGAAACCCTTAATCCAAACGATACGGGTCATTCCTTCATTGCATACATTATTACATCTTATCTTACAAATGTACTTAATGGTGTAAATGAGTCTTCTTACGAGGAATTCTTTATTGAAGATGTTACAAAGACATCCACAATGTGCAGATATAATGCCGCAAATGTAATGGTTCAGTATCCGGATAAAATGGCAGTTGTTGGTAACTGGACTGAAGTTGAACTTCCATCACCTACGGACAGCAACTTTAAGAAGGCAAGAGCAACAACTACAGGAGAATCATGTCAGTTTACGGTTACCGGTAAGCAGATAGGCCTGCTTTATTATAAGGTAACGGACGGAACATGCGGTCAGTTCAATATCTATCTTGATGGTGAACTTGTAGGAAAATTTGACGGAGATTTATCTTC
Source organism: uncultured Lachnoclostridium sp. (assembly GCA_964572955.1). Classification (GTDB taxonomy): domain Bacteria; phylum Bacillota; class Clostridia; order Lachnospirales; family Lachnospiraceae; genus UBA3775. The sequence goes on along the minus strand of CAZNGY010000051.1, from coordinate 8,315 downwards.
TGTTGAAGGTGCTGATTATAATTATGTTGAGTATAAGGAACTCGGAACTTTTGACAAGTCCGGAGCGCATGACATTGTGATTGAAAAAGCCGAAGATTCTTCAGGAGATGCTTTTTATCTTTGCGGTTTCACTGTTGCATACTAATAAACTGATGGCGGCATCAATTGGTTTGGAGGATTAAAATGAGAAAAAAACTTTTGGCTGTAGGTATTTCACTTATACTTTCCGCAGGAATGTTTGCGGGATGCGGAAAAGAAAATAAAGACAACAATGACAAGATTTCCGATGTAACTCCTACACAGTCACAGGAAGCACCGGAAGGTGATATTTCATACAAAATAAGTGACAAGGTAATTGCTGATTCTTATCCGGCAATTGCTACTGAGGGCGTTGACATAACGGATGAAATGTGTGAGGATGCAATCGTAAATGAAGGTAATGTACAGAGACTTGCGAAGGTGATGGAGAAAGCTTCAAACGGTGAGGATATAACAATCGCATATCTTGGCGGCTCAATTACAAATGGTTCTTCTGCTTCACCACAGGCACAGAAGTGTTATGCAGGACTTACACAGGTTTGGTGGCAGTATACATTCCAGGACTGCAACATAAACTATGTTAATGCAGGAATCGGTGCAACGGATTCCTATATAGGCGTTCATAGGGCGGCAAAAGACGTTCTTGCAGAAAAACCGGACCTTGTTGTGGTTGAATACAGTGTTAATGATACAAACAGCAATAATCAGGAAACGTATGAGTCCCTTTTAAGAGAAATTCTTAACTCCGAAACACAGCCGGCAGTGGTTTCCCTTGTGATTTGTACTGAAAATTATTTTTATAAGGATCATTATCAGGTTGCAATCAACCTTGATATTCCATGTATAAGTTATGCAAAGGTTGCTTTGGAAAACATGGATAACGGCACATGGACATGGGAACAGCTTGGTTCGACGGACGGAACTCATCCGAAGAACGGCGGACACTCTGTAATTGCGCACCTTCTTACATATTATTACAACAAGGTGCTTAACAGCATAAACGATACAAAATTCACTGAATATGCCGTTACGGACAAAACCCTTACACTTTCGAGATACGAAAATGCCGATATCTTTTTCTCGGATGAGATTGAAGCAGACAGTATGGAAGGCTTTGAAAAGGCTGTAATCAATAATTCGAACATGTTCAATAAGAATGGATGGTCGACTGAAAACGGCGGAACAATTACATTTACGGTAAAGGCGTCTAATGCCGGTCTGATTTTCTGGAAGACGACTGATGGTAAGAGCGGAAAATATGATGTATATGTAAATGATGAGTACAAGACAACTTTGGATGCTGATTTTACAGGTGGCTGGGGAAATTATGCAGACTATGTTGAAATCGGAAAGTTTGGAGAAGAAAGTGAACTTAAGATTACGGTTAAACCGGCAGAGGGATATGAAACTTCTAAACTTTCAATTCTTGCTTTGACGGTATCCTGATACAAAAATCTGTTTCGGATTACATAAAACGTTAAACGTATATTCGTAACCGATGCGTGGATTCCTGATAAGGTTAAATAACTGGACAAAATCCCGGAGGAATGAATGGTTCTTCCGGGATTTTTTACGTCGGAAGCTGTGACGCATTGAATAATAATCGGAGGTGGAGTATAATAAAACTGCAGTCTGCCGTAATTAAATAGTGAGGATGATTGTTGTAATTAGTAAATAGCGGGAATGTTTATCCGGTTTGCAATACAAAGGAGAAGGAAGGAGCGGTGTGTCTGCCGGACGCACACCATAATGAAAAATGGTTAATGGTAAAAAGGTTATAGCAATATGTGTAGATAACGACAGAAACACGGAAAATTTGGATTACATAAGCAGGATTTATAACAGAAATTCTGAGAAGGGTTTTCTTACAATCGTAATAAATTATAGTATGGCAACACTTCAAAATACATGGGAAACGGAAAGGGCAGAGTATTATAATATGCTTAATTTTGACTATGTTGATGCGGTGATTGTCTTAAAAAACAGTCAGTTTAAAGATGAACAGATTATGCGTATTGCGGGTGATGCCGAAAGAAACAATATTCCGTGTATAGTAATCGGTGATAAGTATGACAATGCCTTCAGCATATTGTATCAGGGTGATGACTGCTTTGAAAAAATCGTAAGACATGTGGTTGAATATCACGGGTGCAGAAATGTTTATTTTATTGCCGGAATAGAGGGTGTTGAGTTTTCTGAATACTGGGTTGAAATATATAAAAAGGTGCTTGAAAGTAACGGGATTGCTTTTGATAAATCTAAGGTTGCATATGGACAGTATTGGAGAAATCCGGTGTATCATATAATGGATGAATGGCTTAAAAACCCTATACTTCCGGAGGCAATAATCTGTGCCAATGATATGATGGCAATGGCGGTGTGTGATAAACTTGAGGAAGCCGGTTTGTTGGTACCGGAAAACGTTATTGTTACCGGTTTTGACGGTATAGATATGGGAAAAAATCACTATCCTAGGATATCAACCGGGGAAGTGGATATTGAAACAGTATGTGACATAATCGCTGAGATTCTGGATAACTCGTTTGAGGACGGAGTATGTCCGAAGATGCTTGTAAAACAGCAGTTTAGCTTTAAAGCAACCCAGTCATGCGGATGTGAATCCTTGAAAAACAGAAATGTGGGCAACAAGATTAATCTTCTTTACAATATCGTAAATTATAATTCGGGAGATGAGGAAGAACTGTTTAAATTTGCGGGAAAGCTTTCTGAAAACATGAATCTCGACAAGGTTTACAAAACGATAGAAGAATTTATAAGCGGCAGTGATTATGTTTTGCTGCGAAAAAGTGATGCCGATTTTACAAAACCTGTGGATGAATACGAAGAAATGGATGTTGTATGTAAATACAATGAGGTGATGAGGGACAGAATCAGGGTTTTCCCACAGGGAATATACCTGCCGGACATGAATACTATTGACTCTGTGAACGAGTGCGTGTTCCTTTATCCGGTATCGTACGGAAAAAAGGTTTTCGGACATTATGTTCACAGGGGGATTCCTAATTTGAAAGGTGCCAGAAGGAACAGCAGACGTGTGACATTGCTTAATGTGGCATTTAATATCCTTGTGGAGAATGACAAACAGTGACGCTGTTTTAAACAGGATGACAGAATCGGATATAATTAAGATTTTATTAGGAGTTAAGAGTTAAGCTTTACAAATTAAGGGTGGTTTGATAGAATAATGGATGATTTTTTTAGAATCTGCGGAGGCGTTAAAATATATGACTAAATCAAAGCCACTTGCCATTGCGGGCATAGTGTTTGTTTTTATACAGGCGGTAATTTCGGTAATGACAATGTTTCGGGTTGTGGAGCTTGACGTGCTTCCTGACCGATACAGGAATCTTCTTCTTGTATGTATGATACTTCTTCTCATAATTGTGGTGGTTTCACAGTTTTTTAAATATGTAAACATAGCAGGAAAGATACTTTCAGCGGGATTGATTGCGGTTTTGATTTATGTATACATTGCCGCAGGGAAGGTTTCAAATACTCTTGAAGAGGGACTTAAAAAATCCGATACCGTTCAGAAGGCAATGAATGTAATTGTCAGTTCCGATGACTCGGCTTCTTCCGTTTCGGAATGTAAGAATTATATATTCGGGATTTCCACTGATGTTTTGGGATATGAACACAACAAACAGACCGTTGAACTTGTAAATAAAGAACTTGGAACAGAAGTAAAGGTTGTGGAATATGCAGATAACTTTGCACTGGCAAAGGCACTTTTTAACGGAGAAGTCGGTGCAATGATTGTTAATTCAGCATTTTTCTCAACAATAGACGATGCTTATGATGCACTTGAAGAAGGAGACGAGGGCTATCTTGGAAAAACAGGTGATGGAATAAAGATTGTTTTTTCAGATAAGATTAAGGTTCTTGAAACTTTTACAATTACTGAAGAAGTAAAAAACACATCCGGTTTTGCGGAAAGTGATGACAGCAGAGAGCTGATTGATACAACGACAACACCTTTTGTAGTATATATAAGTGGTATTGATGTTGAGGGTGACATTTCGACTACCAGTCGTTCGGATGTTAATGTGCTTGTTGCAGTGAATCCGGTCACCAAGCAGATTGCGATGGTTACGACACCGAGAGATGCATACGTTGACATACCCGGAATAACGGATAAGTCAGAGCTTAGGGATAAGCTTACCCATGCGGGTATCTATGGAACGGGATGTGAATATTCAATTGCAACGCTTGAAAATATTTATGGTGTGAATATTGATTATTATGTCCGTGTTAATTTTACCAGCGTTGTTGATATAGTTGACCTTCTTGGAGGAATTGACCTGTATTCGGCACATGACTTTACTGAAAGATGGGATTTCTTCCATTTTAACAAAGGATACAATCATGTTAATGGTACACAGGCGCTTCATTTCGCAAGAGAAAGGTATACTATTGAGGGTGGTGACGTATCGAGAGGTCTTAATCATATAGCTCTTGTGAAGGCTGTGCTTAACAAATGTATGAGTACGGAAATACTTACAAATTACTCCCAGCTTTTGGATACCGTTTCAAAAAATATTGAAACGAACATGACAAAGGAGGAGATTACAGCCATAGTAAAGATGCAGCTGGATGACGGAGCGACATGGAATTATGCAAGTACGGCTGCGGAGATGGGAAATACATCCAACTTCAGATACTGCTATTCGTACACTGGAAGCAAACTCTGGGTAAGCTGTATTACGGAAGAATCTGTTGCAAATGCGGCAGACCTGATGGAAAGGGTATTAAACGGTGAGATAGTTGAAGGTGATGAAAATCAGTAAACCGTTTAGATTTTGTATAGGGAAACAAGCCTCTGGGACAAAAATGTCTTCAGGGGCGTTTTCGCTACTTAAGAATAAAAGATACATGTTGATAAACCCCGGAAAAACAGCAGCAGGCATTGTACCGGGAGGCAGAAAAGACAGGAGAAGATTTTGAATAGGGAGTATAACAAAAAGAAAATCAGCATAGTGCTGGTCGTTTTCTTCGTATTGCTCATGCTGATATGTTTTTCGATAAAAGGATGTACGAAACTTATATCGTCTCCTCATAAGGGAGGAGACGGACCGGTGATTTTTTCGGAAAGCAGCATTGAAGACGGCGGACTTATCAGTAACGGAATTTCAGCAAGTGTACATACGAGTCCGGAAAGGTATTCGGTAAATGAGCTTTTAAAAGTTGACGGCACGGGAATTGACAACTATAGGAGACAGGAAGATGCGGACCTCGGCGATGGTACTACGGAATCGTGTAGTGAAGGAGTTTTTTCGTATGCGGGAGGTAATCTCAGAGACGGAGCAGTTTCGGGAAGTGTGAATATTGATTCGGAAACCCTGACAGTGCTTTGGAAAACAAAAACAGGAAAAAGCGTTAGTCTTACGGATTGTGATTTTGTAGGACAGCCATTAGTTGTCAGATGGGATGAAAATCTGAAAAACCTGATGAATATGTCGGATGGCAAAAAGAAAAAAGAAGGGCTTGCAGAGGTAATATGCGGAGCAACGGACGGAAAAATCTATTTTCTTGATGCGGATGACGGAACATATACCAGAGAACCGCTTGATTTGGGTGTACCTGTCAGCGGAACAGGAACAATAATATCAGCGGATGTTCCTATACTTGTAATTGGCGCCGGCGGTAATTCTGAAAAAACGGACGCAGAATTCTTCTGCATAGATTTAACAAACTGCAAGGTTATTTATACCTTCGGTGAACAATTAAATTATGCAATGGATTATCCGGAAAAAAAGTATTATTTTAATTCCTCGCCGGTTGTGAGCACGGACGGAATAACATTTATTACAAAAGGCGAAAACGGTGTGATTTATGGTAATGATGTAAACGCATCGGTAACAAGTGAGGGTGTTTCTTCGTTCTTTTCACAGAAACTTGAATATACATATTCTGTGAGAGGTGATGACAATAATGTTTTGATTCCGACTGATTGCGGAACAAGTCTGGCTGCATGGGAACATTATATTTTTTCAATTGATTCAAAGGGATATTTCACATGTGTGGATATAAACACCTGTAAGATGGTATATATCAGGAAGCTTGGAGAATCAGGAGCAGCGGCACCGGTTTTGGAAATTGATGATGCGGATGACACTGCATTTGTTTATGTGGGGACTTCTCTTAGTATTAAAGAGGGAAAGAATACAAAAGGCAGAAGTCGGATTTACAAGCTTAATGCCGTAAACGGAGAAATAATCTGGCAAAGGGAGTACGACGCAACCGTTACAAGAAAAACGGACGGCGGAGCAGTTGCAGCTGCATGCAGCGGAAAGAATGATTTGTCAGATTATGTATACTTTATGCTTGCGGGTACGGATGGAAAGAATTCATCAATGCTTGTGTGCATAAATAAAAACAGCGGAGAACAGGTTTATTCAGTGGATTTGAAAAACTATTCGGTTTCTAATCCGACAGCCGTTTATAATGAGGATGGTAAGGGGATGCTCATAATCTGCGACAGCAAGGGGAATATATTTATGCTGGACGGCAAAACAGGAGAAGTGGCGGATACTGTATCAATAGGGGAAAAAATCACATCAAGTCCGGTGGTTTTTGATGGAATGATAATCATCGAATCAGAGGACAAAATATATGGTATAAGCATAAAATAGGTGCTTAGGGAGGCAAACCAATGGAGTCGTATACTATTTTTCTTGACCTTGCAATTATTATTGCATCGGCTAAACTTCTTGGACTTTTTACAAGAAGATTTCTTCGTGCACCACAGGTAGTCGGAATGATTATTGCCGGACTTCTTGTAGGACCAAGCTGTTTAAATATTGTACATCAGTCGGATTTTATTTCGGGAATGGCCGAAATAGGTGTTGTACTGCTTATGTTCAGCGCAGGGTTGGAAACAAATCTTAATGATCTTTTAAAGACGGGACCTAAGGCATTTGCAATTGCATGTGCCGGTGTTTTTATCCCTCTTGTAATGGGAACGGTTTATTATCTGATTTATTACGGATTTGCACCGATAGGTTCTACAAAGTTTCTTGAGGCACTATTTATAGGAACAATAATGACGGCAACTTCCGTATCAATTACGGTACAGACGCTGAAAGAACTTGGTAAGATTAATTCGACTCTCGGAACAACAATAGTAAGTGCTGCAATAATAGATGATGTAATCGGAATTGTTGTACTTACCGTGGTTGCAGGACTTAAGGGAGGCACTGATTCCAACATAGGAAAAACACTTTTAAATATTGTTTTGTTCTTTGCATTCAGCATAATTGTCGGTTACCTTCTTTACAAAACATTTCGTTTCATGGAGAAAAAGTGGCCTCACACAAGAAGAATTCCGATAATGGGTCTTACGCTCTGTTTCTTTATGGCATTTGTGGCTGAGGAGATTTTTGGTGTTGCCGACATTACGGGTGCTTATTTTGCGGGAATAATGCTTTGCAGTACAAGAAATTCAGATTACATTGATGAGAAAATGAATATCAGTTCATATATGCTTTTCGGACCGGTTTTCTTTGCGTCAATAGGACTTAAAACGAATATAAGCTCACTTAACATGAGCATCCTTCTTTTTTCACTGGGATTTATTGCAGTGGCATTGCTTGGAAAGATTGTGGGATGCGGCCTTGTGGGAAGAGCCTGCGGATTTAAAGGAAAAGATACCCTTAAAATCGGTGTAGGAATGATGACACGAGGGGAGGTCGCTCTTATCGTGGCACAGAAAGGTCTTGCAGTAGGGCTGGTGGATTCGGTATACTTTGCATCGGTAATTCTTCTTATTATTGTGTCGAGTATTTCCACACCGATACTTTTGAAGATACTTTTTAAAGAAGATGGAAATGACGGCAGCATTAAAAATGCAGCGGTCTGAAATAAATATAAAAACGGAGGAAATTAATATGTGTAATTGTAAGAAGCCTTATTATATCACAACAGCTATAGCGTATACTTCGGGAAAACCTCATATCGGTAATACTTATGAGGCTGTTCTTGCGGATTCTATAGCCAGATTCAGGAGATACGAAGGTTATGATGTCTTTTTTCAGACAGGAACAGACGAGCACGGTCAGAAAATTGAACAGAAGGCGGCAGAGTCCGGAATAACACCAAAAGAATTTGTAGACAGCGTTGCAGGAAAAATTAAGGGAATATGGGATTTAATGAACACAAGCTATGATAAGTTTATCCGAACAACGGATGAGGAACATGAAAAGCAGGTTCAGAAAATCTTCAAAAAGCTCTATGATCAGGGAGATATTTATAAAGGG
>CAZNGY010000050.1:0-11693 GCA_964572955.1 uncultured Lachnoclostridium sp. | reverse complement strand
AGCTGATGGTATAATTTACTTGAAAGTTAGGGTATAATACACTTAAGTTTCAAGTGAATGGAGGAAGCTTATGAAGAATATGCTTTGTATGGAGGTATGCCGCTTGTACTCACAAAAAATCCGATGCAGAAAAAATAAGTTATCTTCAAAGTTTATTCACTGAGGTGTATTTTAAGGATATTGTTGAGAGATACGAGATAGAACTTTCGGATGTATTGGAAGAACTGACAGATGATTTGTGTTCATCAATCGGTTCTCTTACCAATGCGAGCAAAATCGCCAAGACCTTGCAGACGGTTAAAAATATAAAAAATTCATTGGAAATATAAATATAGCTACAATATATACGAGAATCGTCACTTGATAATCAGGTGGCGATTTTTCTATCTAAAGGAGGTTGAATTTGGAAAATTAAAATCAACAGAGAAATACGAAATTATACCGAGTCAATGTTTTTTGGACTGTCGCACAGGCATTTCATTTTTTCTGTCTGTGCCTGTGTGGTTGCAGTGGGATTATATTTCCTTTTGCCGTGTTAATCAGCCGCATATTTTACTTTCATTACTAAATCGAATAAACAACCATTTCAAAGGATGTTGCGGCATTACAGGAATTTGGTCTTGATGTGGTCGTGATTCATTACACTCAAAGCAAATTCTTTGTAGCAAACAGACAATTTGAATTACCGGAGCTTAAACTGATGATTGATGCGATTGAATCATCGAAATTCATCACGAAGAAGAAAAGTGAGGCACTGATTGATAAAATACATAATATAATATCATAATTTAAAAAAGAAATTTTGATATGTGTTGTGATTTTGTGATACAATTTTATAAGTTGAACTTGTTAAATGTTACAGGCATTGGCAACCCCCTTTCTTTAATGGTTTAAAGCGAGCGGCATTAAAAAAATCATAAAACCACCTAACCAACCTCAGATTGTTCCGACTATATAGGCGTAACAATCATGATTGAAACGAAAAAAGGTGCAAGATGAAAACAAACGAAATACTTAATTTGATTGGTGACAAAGACTTTCTTGATAGGATATATCATTTTTCTTATCATAGGTGCAATACATCTTTTGAAGCCGAAGATCTATGCTCGGATATTATTCTTGCGGTAATATCTGCTATACATAAACAAGAACGTATTGAAAACTTTTTTGCTTTTGTATGGACTATTGCTCGCAGAGTTTATGCTGATCATTGTGAGAAAAGAAATGTGGAACGCCAAGTGTTCAGCCTTGAAGACAGCGGCTTGATGTTAGTATCTAAAGAAAATGAAATAGAAGAACTTGTTGAGGAATTGGCCGAACAAGAACAAATAAGCAGAATCTTCAAGGAAATTGCTTTTTTGTCAAAGGCATATCGAGAAGTAATGGTAATGTTCTACATTGATGAGTTGAAGGTAAAAGAGATTTCCACAAGACTTAACATCAATGAAACCACCGTAAAGCAACGTTTGTTTTCTGCACGAAATTTAGTTAGAAAAGAGGTTGAAACTATGGGGGAAAGAACGTATGTATTAAAGCCTATCAAATTGGCTATTTTAGGAACCGGAAGTCCTTGCGGCAACGATCCACGTACTAAAACCGAAAGGATGTTTTCTCAAAACTTAATTTACTTGTGCAAAGACAAACCGAAGTCAGCCAAAGAACTGTCTGAGGAACTTTGTGTACCTATGCCTTATATTGAAGAAGAATTGGAAATTCAATGCCATGGTGAAAATGGAAAATATGGTATGCTTCGAAAACTTGAGAACGGCAAGTATGCAGTAAATATTCATTTGGTGGATTATGATGAATACGACCAAGCCAATAAAATTTACGAAAAGCATTTGCCTGAATTTTGCGAAGTTATCAAAAACACGCTGAAACAGAATGAAGAAAAAATACTTTCATTCCCCTATTTAAGCGAACAGAAAGATGTACGTTTTATTATGTGGTCTTTGATTTCAAGAATAGTTTGGGATTTTGAAGGAAGAATCAATAAAGTTCTTTCAGAAAAATACTTTTCTGATATTGTTCCGATTAATAGAACTTTTTCTTGTGCGGCAGTTGCATTTACAGATGAACAGGATCCTGAGTCTGATTTCTATGGTTGTGATGGTATAATGGCAACTTCAATCGGCGGGTATAAGTCGATATTCGCATCCAACATTTATGGCAAGCGTATTGATAAGCACTTCCATTGTGGACACAACTTATCTACTGATTCCAAACTTTTAATGGTACTCAAAGCAATTGGAGGAATTGCTATTGATGAACTGACCGAAAGTGAAAAAGAAGTAGCAGCCAAGGCTCTTAAATGTGGGTATCTTCGCAAGAATGGAAATGTTATTGAACCCAAAATCATTGTGATTGACAGAAAGAACGATACAGATTTCTATAATTTCTCTTTTGATTTCAATAATGATATGGGAACGGTTATTGAACAAATTGCTGCCGAGACTTCTGTGTTTATGAAAAAACACATTCCAGAACATCTTATGAACGAGTATCAAATCTATACGGGACTTATTGCGCGAGCCAGATTAGTGACAAAAGTAATCGAGGAATGTATTAACGAAGGTCTGCTTGTAGAACCTGAAAACAAGGTTGGAGCAGAAGGCGTATTGATGATTGTGGAAAGATAAAACGATGCCGCCTGCAATAAAGCGGGCGGTATTAAACTTTTTCAATAATTCAACACCAAACATTAACCAACTGCTACTTCGTTCCAATATTGTGCTTTATTCAGACGAAGATATTCCATTTTACACGGAAACGAGCAGATGTTTGATTCGACCTCGTATTTTCGATTTTGAGCAGCTTTTTGAAGATGCCCTATACAAAAGTGCCATGAAAAGTGCTATAATCCGTTGTACAAAGTTTGTTTATATGGCAATGAACTAAGAAGCAATCGGACTTTACTTTTTAATACAATATAAATAAAAATGAAAACTGCCACCGGGTAGTGGAATGCAGAAGCATTCGTAAGTGCATCGTTAGGTCTTTGAAGATGTGCTTGCGGGTGCTTTTTCTTTTGGATTAAATTTGGTTTTCCGGATATGAATAATATCTTCAAAGCAATGAATTTCATATTTAATATGATTTGTTTTAAGGTGTTATAACGGAAAGGATAATTTTTTAGATGTTATTTTTTAGGAGGTTTAAATGAATATTTTAAAGAAAGTACATCGTTGTTTTTCCGTGGAGGAAATTTTACTGTGGAGTTCGTCCGTATTGCTTATAGTTTGGTCATTTTTCATATTTGACGGTGAAAATTATGTCCGGCTTACAGCATCATTAATTGGTGTGACTTCGCTTGTTTTCAATGCAAAAGGTAAACCGGCAGGGCAGTTTCTTATGGTGGTTTTCAGCATTCTTTATGGAATAATTTCATTTTCATTTTCGTACTACGGAGAAATGATGACGTATCTCGGAATGACAATGCCGATGGCAGTATTTTCACTCATCTCTTGGCTGAAAAATCCATATGAAGGTGACGGGGCAGAGGTTAAAGTGAATGTTCTAAGCGGTTTAGAAACAGTTTTAATGTGTATTGCCGCAGCAATAATAACAGTCATTTTCTTTTTTGTACTTAAATATTTTGATACAGCAAATCTTATGCTGAGTACAGCTTCGGTAACAACGAGTTTTCTGGCAGTTTATCTGACTTTCAGAAGAAGCTCCTATTTTGCACTGGCGTATGCGGCCAATGACATTATACTTATCACACTGTGGATACTTGCAAGCCTGTCAGACGTTCATTACATATCCGTGGTTATCTGTTTCCTGGCATTTTTAATTAATGATATTTACGGATACCTCAGTTGGAGGAAAATGAAAGAAAGACAGCAGATGGAAATTGCAAACCATTCATAAGAATATTAGGATACGGACGAAAGCCGAACGGCATTTCTTACCGGGAGTACATATTTTGGAGAAACTGAAAGTTCGTCAACACCCATCCTTATAAAAGTTTTAGTTAATGAACAGTCAGCAGCGAGTTCACCGCAGATTCCGACCGGGATTCCGGCTTTATGGGCAGCATCAACCGTCATTTTTATCATTCGCAGGACAGCAGGGTGCCTTGGATCATAGAATTTTTCAAGCCCGTGTATGCTCTGCCTGTCAAGTGCAATTGTATACTGAGTTAGGTCGTTTGTTCCTATAGAGAAGAAACTGACTTCTTCTGCGAGTTCCGGTGCAATCATTACGGCAGCAGGAGTTTCTATCATAACTCCAAGTTCGACATTTTCATCAAAAGGGATGAATTCTTTTCTCAGCTCCGTCATAACCACATTACAGAGACGTTTTACTTCATGAATCTCCCACAGATTTGAAACCATCGGAAACATTATCGCAAGATTTCCGTATGCGGAAGCACGATAAAGTGCCCTGAGCTGAGTTTTAAAAATTTCGGGCCGGGAAAGGCATATTCTGAGGGCACGCATACCGAGAGCAGGATTTTCTTCATCGGCAAGACCGAAATAATCAATTTTCTTATCTGCTCCTATATCCATTGTTCGAATTATTACCTTTGAGCCGTTCATTCTTTGAACCACATTTTTATAAGCCTCAAACTGAGTATTTTCATCAGGAAAATCATCTGTCTCAAGATAGAGGAATTCACTTCGGAAAAGACCGATTCCACGGGCATCATTTTTTATTACGGCATCAACGTCCGAAGGAGAAGTAATGTTTGCATATATCTTAATTTCCCTGCCGTCAGCGGTTATGTCAGGCTGGCCTTTAAGTTTTTCAAGATTTGCATTAACTGCATTTTCTTCAAGATGTTTGCTGCAAAGGTATTTCCTTGAGGCATCATTCGGATCAATTACTGCATATCCGGTACTTCCGTCAATTATGACCTGTTTACCTTCATAACACTCATTGCTGTTAATAGCGGCATTAACTATTGCCGGTATACCGAGGGTTCTTGCCAAAATGGCAGTGTGGCTGTTTGTATTTCCTCCGGTCAGAACAAAACCCAGTATCATATTCTTTTCAAGCTTAACGGTCTCACTTGGTGTAAGGTCATCGGCAAATATGATTACCGGTTTTTTTAATGTGTTATCAGAAACAGTGTTTCCGTTCAATATTGAAATCACACGGTTGGAAATGTCCATAATATCAACGCTTCGTGCTTTCATATAATCATCATCCATTGCATTAAACATCTCAGCAAATTCATTTCCGGTCATGATAACTGCAGTTTCGGCATCGTAACCACAGTTATTTATAAAGTCGGTGATTTTTTGTGTGTAATTGAAATCCTCAAGCATCATGCGATGAGTTTTAAAAAGCAGGGCAGCATCATTGCCAATTTCTGTCCTTGATTTTTCAGCAAGTAAGTCAAGCTGTCCGGCTGCCTGCGAAGAAGCATCCTGCCAGCGTTTGATTTCTTCCGCGGGAATAATGGTTTTGTCCGACCTGCTAACTGCAGTTTTAATATTACGTTTGTAATAAAAAACAGGACCTTCGGCAATTCCTTCGGAAACTCCCGTACCTTTAATTGTTATCATTAAATACACCGCCCTTCGTCAGAAATGAAGTATATATGAGCTTTATCTGAATTGACAGATTTTTATTCACCGATACAGTTTATTACCATATCGCTTAAATTAAAAATATCAGCATTAAATCCATGTACTGAGAGTGTAACACTATCCTCATCAGGATATATTCGGCTGCTGAGAACCGTACTGCCGCTGTTAAGGTATATCTCTATGGAACTTTTGTCAACAATTATCCGGATGTTACGGCATTCTTCTAAAAAGGCACGTCGTATGGTCCTTCCTCCTCCTAAATCAGGGTTTAAGAACTTCATTGACAGTTCTTTTTTGTTCCATTCAATATGAAGAAAATTATCCAATTCAACGCTGAATTCAGAAGTTGTTATTGCCGTAAGCTCAAAAGGCAGTGAAGTTATCAGGCTTTTGCCGTTTATCAGGCTTTTTTTATCCTGCCTCAGATTTAAAAGTTCCTTTACGGGATTTTGTAAAATTTTACCGTCCTTATTTGTTGATAACTCACGCGGAATTGTAAGACAGTGTTGATAACCGAGGGACGTTGTTGGATTTATATAAGGAATGTCGCCTATACCCATCCAGCCGATTAAAATTTGTCTGCCGTCAGGGGCTTTAAAGGTTTGCGGAGCATAAAAGTCGAATCCCATATCCCATTCCGTGAATTGATTCAGCCGGTTGTCATAATAAAAGTATCCTGATTGATATACATTCTGATATTTCATTTCTTCGTGCTTAAGACCCTGAGGAGATATACTGAGATATCTGTGATCGTTAAGTTCAAACAAGTCAGGACATTCCCACATGTATCCGAAATCAGAAATGGAATCATACCCTGTATATTTCCAGTTTACGAGATTGTCGGAAGTAAAAAACAGCACACATCCTATGTCATCAAGAGTCCTTGCACCAAGTACCATGTGCCATTTTCCATCCTTTTTCCATATCTTAGGATCACGGACATGGCAGGAACAAAAGTCCGGATAATCTTCATTTCTGAGAAGTACCTCCTTCGGACTCATGTTTATGCCGTCTTTGGTTGTAACATGTATTATATTGGCACCTCTGCCGCTTGTAATAAGATCATGATTGCCGTCTTCCTCCACGTTTCCGGTATAGAAAATGTGGAGAGTATCGTCGGAAACCACGGCACATCCGGAAAAAACTCCGTCCCGGTCTTCTTTTGTATCGGGGAAAAGTACAGTGCCGGTGAATTCCCACTTTATCATGTCAGAACTTTTGTAATGTCCCCAGCATTTCTTCCCGCTGCCATCGGGGGTGCCGGGAGAATACTGAAAAAATACATGATAACAGCCGTTAAAAAAGCAGAGTCCGTTTGGATCATTCATCCAGCCGCATGGGGGTTCGAGATGGAGACTCTGTCTCCATTTACCGTTGATATATGTCATAAATTTACTCCTTATTAAATATTCGTTTTATATTCATGAAATTCAAAATCAGCAGCATCGTTTTTGCCATTCCGGAACATGTATCCGGCGGTAAGGGACATAAAGATAAAGAAAATCGGAGTGGTTGCGGATTGAGCAATATTTACGAAACTTTGTGAAAAATAGCCGCATACAGGAAGCAGAAAAATGCAAATGCGTCCGTCATTAAAAGAGAATCTTACGGCACGGATAATGAGACTTATGACAAATGTAAGATAAAAACCTGCACCTAAAATCCCGGAGGTCATCAGATATTGCAGGGGTTCAGAATGAACATTGTCATATAATACACCGGTGGTTCCGACGAGAATGTCATAATACTTTTCACTGAAAATAATATAAATGGTCTCAGGACCGTAGCCGAAAAGTTTGTTCAGAAAACTCATCTGCTTAAAATCTTCAACAGACAGGTTCCATATAAATCCGCGATAGCTGCCGAAAGAGTCTTCAAACGGAAAGCTCATAAAAATGATACAGAGAATAAAACACGTGGCGGCAAGAAAGATAAGTGAGGAGATTTTTCTGCTTTTTTTAATGCTTGCGGAATAGGGACTGTTTTTTTTCTGAGACGTTAATAAACTGTCAGAAGCCGATCTGCGTATGAATAAAAAGGAAAAAAACGCAGCGGACAGAAGTCCCAGAGCCGCATATGCAAGATAAACGGTATGGGATTCGAAAAAGAGGGTAAATCCTTCGCCTTCCCGAATGTTTATGCCGTGGTTTTTTCTTGAACAGGCGGCCTGCAGCAGCAGAAAATCACTTAAAAGTCCCAGTGAAAGAGCCAGAAAGAGACGGTATATTCCGTTTTTTGGCAGATTTCCGGTGAAA
The DNA here is from genome assembly GCA_964572955.1 of uncultured Lachnoclostridium sp. Taxonomy (GTDB): domain Bacteria; phylum Bacillota; class Clostridia; order Lachnospirales; family Lachnospiraceae; genus UBA3775. The sequence goes on along the minus strand of CAZNGY010000050.1, from coordinate 3,901 downwards.
ATAAGCACAAGGACAGAGAATAAAATACCCAGATAAAAGCTGTCGCTGTTGCCTGCCGTTCCTCCGGCAAAACAGAGCATTAGGGAAATACCTGACAGAATCCGTAATCGTTTGTCTGAAGCGGTGATAAAGCAGTATAAAACGGCAGGAACACAGAGACACAGCCAGCTAGCATAAATGTTGCGATTACCTATTGTGGATATCATTCTTGCGACACTGGCAGCGGTTACGCCGTCATACATTCCGATTGGATCAAATCCAAGATACTGACAGACTGCCGTAAGACTTACAAGGGCGGATGATATACAGAAAACAAGTACGATAATACCGCCTGCGCCGTAACAGTTTCTTATTATAAAATAGACAAGCATATAGAAAATCAGGCAGACAAGCCCATTGTAACGTCCGTTTAATCCACCCGAGATACATGCGGACGGATAGTCTGACAGAAATGTTGAGAAGATGTTTATGAAAACAAAACCGATAAGTGCGAATTCAGTAACCGTTAAATGCTTAAAAAAAGACTTGAGTTCGCTTTCGAATGAGTCATCAATAATCAGGCTTACGGCTATTGAGCATACATATACCAGACTTGTAATCATGAAAAAAAGCCATTTTTCCTGTGAAATGTTGAAATACATGTTCACGAAAAAAAGAGGGTGTATTAAAAGCATGATAAGAATATATATAAGAGTGTCAATATAACGAAACATTCGGTATCGGTTCATGAACAGTCCTTTCGGCAGATTTTTAATCGGAATCTGCAGTGTAGTCTTTATCACATATTTTTTACATTTATTCTATTGAAAGAATAAGGAAAAAACTATAAAATTTATTGAAGTATAGCATTGAAGCTGACAAAAAGCAATTAAGAGTAAATTAAGAACGGAGGCGTTTTTATGAGAAATATATCACAGAGAAATTTCGAGGGAGAGAGAGCTCTTTTTGGAGAGAAAGAGCTGCTGCTTGAGAGCTGCATTTTTGATAATGGAGAATCCCCGCTCAAGGAATGTTCGGATATAGAAGCATATAATACACTTTTCAGATGGAAGTATCCGCTGTGGTACAGTAAAAATATTAAACTTGAAGACTGCACGTTGTTTGACATGGCGAGGGCAGGAATCTGGTATACAAAAAATATTTCGGTGAAGAATACAGTTATAGAAGCACCTAAGAGCTTCAGAAGGACAGACGGAGTTATTTTAGAAGATGTAAGTTTTACAAATGCATCGGAGACCTTATGGAACTGTTCAAATGTGAGTATGAAGCATGTTATGGCAAGGGGCGATTATTTTGCCATGGGCTGTGAGAATATGAATATTGACGGTCTTACGCTTGTCGGAAATTATTCTTTTGACGGAGTTAAGAACATGGAAATACACAATTCAAAACTGCTTTCAAAAGATGCATTCTGGAACACCGAAAATGTTACGGTTTATGATTCGTTTATATCGGGAGAATATCTCGGATGGAATGCGAAAAATCTTACATTTGTGAACTGCACAATTGAAAGTCTTCAGGGAATGTGTTACATTGACGGTCTTAAAATGGTAAACTGTAAAATTATCGGAACAGTGCTTGCGTTTGAGTATTCCGATAATATTGATGCAGAAATCAGCAGCGGAATAGAGAGTATTTTTAATCCGGGTTCGGGCAGAATTAAAGCGGATTTTATAGGAGAGCTTATAATTGAGAAAGACGAAACGGATGAAACAAAGACAAAGATAATATGCAGTGATATAAAAAAGAAATCGGACAAACCTGAATGGAAGCGGTAGTAGTCCGGATAGGGGTGTTTTATGTATAACTTTGATGAGGAAGTAAACAGAAGAAAAAGCGGTGCAGTAAAATGGAATGTTCCGGATACGGTTCTGCCGATGTGGGTTGCAGACATGGATTTTAAAACGGCACCGGAAGTTATTAAGGCTATGCGTGAAAGACTTGAGTGCGGTGATTTCGGGTATGCGGAAACGGATGATGAATGGAAAAAGGCATATATAGACTGGTGGAAGGATGTTCATGGATTTGAAATTGATGAAAAATGGATTTTTTTCAGTACCGGAGTTGTTCCGACGATTTCGAGTACGGTCAGAAAACTGACTACTCCGAACGAAAATGTAGTAGTTCTTACGCCGGTTTACAACATCTTTTTCAATTCGATAGTAAATAACGGATGCCGTGTGCTTGAAAGCAGGCTGGTTTTTAACGGTAAAACATACGAAATTGATTATACGGATTTAGAGGAAAAGCTGGCAGATCCGCAGACAAGTCTTATGATTTTTTGTAATCCTCATAATCCGGTCGGAAGGATATGGGAAAAAGATGAAATTGTCATGGTTGGTAAACTTTGCAGAAAGCATGATGTGGTGGTGATTTCAGATGAAATCCATTGTGACTTGTGTGATCCCGGCAGAGAGTACGTTCCCCTTGCATCCGTTTCGGATGACTGCATGATGAATTCAATAACATGCATTGCACCGACAAAGACATTTAATCTTGCCGGAATACAGACGTCGGCGGTGGTAATTCCGGATGAAAATCTGAGACATAAAGTAAACCGTGCATTAAATACCGATGAGTGTGCAGAACCGAATGTATTTGCAGTGGTTGCACCGATGGCGGCTTTTAATAACGGCAGGCAGTGGCATAAGGAACTGACAGAGTATATTTATCTCAATAAAAAGGAAGCAAGGAAATATGCGGAGGAAAATATTCCGCTTATAAAAATTATGCCTTCGGATGCAACATATCTTCTATGGATTGATGCAGGAGAAGCAATAAAGGAAAAGTATGGAGAAGCCGTTCCTGAAAAACCGGATGAAGAATTGGTAGATTTTTTATATGAAAATGCGGGGCTGTATCTGAATGCCGGTTCTCATTACGGGAATGCAGGACAGGGATTTTTGAGAATGAATTGTGCCTGTACCAGAAAGACTTTAATGGAGGGCATGGAAAGACTGGAAAAGGGAATCCGGTTATGGTGCGGAAAGGGAAAAATATGATAGTAAAGCTTAAAGATACTGAAAATCTGTTGGAAAAGTTTGCGGGGATTGAAGATTCTGCTCTTATATCCTGTGTCCAGCAGACAATGGGAGAGATTTACGGTGTAGAGGGAGAGGATTCTTTTATGGCCGTGATGGGTGATTACAGATATTACGCAGGGAATGTTTCAAGGGAACTTGCGGAATATGTGCCGGAGGGAGATTTTTTTCCTGAGTTGATTCTCATACCGCAAAATGATGAGTGGATGAGAATGCTGTCGGAGGTTTATGGAGAAAGAGCTGAGAAGCTGCCAAGATACGGCTTGAAAAAAGACGGTGATGTTTTTGACAGAAACCGACTTGAGGAAAACCTGAAGATTCTTCCGGACGGTTATGAATTAAGGATTGTGGACGAGGAACTTTTTAATGGATACAAAGCAGGAATTTGGGGACACGGACTGCTCGAAAACTATCCTGATTTTTCTACATATGAAAAATACGGACTTGGGGTTTCGGTTATGTATGATGGAGAACCGGTTGCACACGCAGTTCCGTTTTCAGGTTACAGAGAGGGAATAGAGATTCAGATTGAAACAAATCAGGAACACAGAAGAAAGGGGCTTGCTAAGGCAGCATCATCTAAACTGATTCTTATGTGCCTTGAAAGAGGTCTTTATCCGAGTTGGGATGCGGCAAATCTGAAGTCACTCGGACTTGCAACGCAGCTTGGATATCATCCGTCAGGGGAGTATATATCGCTTAAAATAAAAAACTGAAAATTTTTTTAAAAAAGTACTTGCATTTTTTGTAAAAGGATGTATAATAGTCCTTGCTTGTGACGAACAAGCCAATAAATGCGCACCGCTAGCTCAGCTGGTAGAGCACCTGACTCTTAATCAGGGTGTCCAGGGTTCGAGCCC
>CAZNGY010000049.1:0-11771 GCA_964572955.1 uncultured Lachnoclostridium sp. | reverse complement strand
ATATTGAAAAGCAGTTAAAAGGACATCAGTAAATATGATATTTGCTTGAGTGGGGGATAAATGCTATCCTTATATAAGCAAATATCAATTTTTTCGTAAAGGACGATACTTTCACTATTTAGTATAAGAAGTAATTTTCACAGCATGTGGAGACAGTCTGTCTGCTGTGTGGTGTTATTGCTCTCTTTTTATATTCATGGAGGATTGCAAATTAGAATGAAATATATCAGACAATTTTTAATTATATTGGCAATATCGTCGGCAGGCGAGTCGTTAAAGTATTTTTTACCGTTACCGATACCGGCAAGTATTTATGGTATGGTAATACTTTTTGTTTTGCTGATGAGCGGCTTTCTGAAGCTTGAAGATGTTAAAGAAGCAGGAAAATTTCTTATAGATATTATGCCGGTAATGTTTATTCCGGCGGGAGTGGGACTTATGGTAAGTTGGAATATATTGAAGCCTTTATGGATTCCGGTCAGTATAATTACCGTGGTTTCAACGATAACCGTTATGGCAGCAGCAGGAGGCGTTTCACAGTTTATAATTAAAAAGGAAAAACGAAAGGAGCGTAAAAATGATAAATGAGCTCTTTAAAAATTCCATGTATGCGGGGGTAGTATTAAGTCTTATGGCATATTTGGCAGGCACTGTACTGAAGAAAAGATTTAAGTCAGGGATTTTTAATCCGCTGCTTATATCCATAATTATTACAATAGTTGTCCTGCTTGTCGGAAATGTGGATTATGAAGTATATAATAAGAGTGCAAAATATATAAGCTGGTTTTTGACACCGGCAACGGTATGTCTTGCAATTCCGTTGTATGAGCGATGGGATTTGCTCAAAAAGAATTGGAAGGCGGTTATGGCAGGGATTGTTTCGGGTGTGATTACAAGTCTTACCACGGTCTTTGTATTGTCTGCTGTTATGGGGCTTTCACATGAAGAATATGTAACCCTTCTGCCTAAATCAATTACAACCGCAATAGGAATGGGAGTTTCCGAGGAACTTGGCGGTTATGTGACAATTACGGTTGCGGTAATTGTGGTTACAGGAGTTTTGGGAAACATAATCGGGGAGTCTGTATGCAGGATTTTCAGGATAAAAGAACCAATTTCCAAAGGCCTTGCACTGGGTTCTGCATCCCACGCGATAGGAACTGCAAAGGCAATGGAGTTGGGGGAAACTGAAGGGGCAATGAGCAGCCTTGCAATAGCGGTTTCGGGAATTCTTACAGTGGCGGCATCATCTGTTTTTGCAGGATTTATATAAAAATTCATATGGAGAGCCGTGAAATGTACATGAAAAAGAAAAAGTACGAAACGGCTGTGAAAATGTGATACTTTTACCGGTGTATAAGAGATATAATGCTGGTAACAGGAAATTATAAAAAATGGAGATATATATGGATAAGATAAAGATTATGGTGGCATCGGATATTCACGGTTCGTTGTTTTACTGTAATAAAATGATAGAAGCTTTTGAGAAAGAAAATGCAGATCGATTATTGATTCTCGGGGATATTTTGTATCATGGACCGAGAAACAGTCTTCCTGAACGGTATGATCCCAAAGGTGTAATAAATCTGATGAATATGTACAGAGAAAAGATATTTTGCGTAAGAGGGAACTGCGACGCGGAGGTTGACCAAATGGTGTTGGAGTTTCCGATTATGGCGGATTATTGTATCATTCCTTTTGGAAACAGGCTGATTTATGCAACTCACGGTCATAAATACAATAGGGAATCTTTGATGCCGTTGTGCAGAGGCGATATTTTACTGCATGGTCATACACATATTCCGGCATGGGAGAAGTTTGGAGATGATAATTATTATCTGAATCCCGGTTCGGTTTCACTTCCAAAGAATAACAGTGAAAATTCTTATATGGTGATAGAAGACGGCAGTATTGTTTGGAAAAATTTTCAGAACAAGATTTTTCATAGTATAGAGTTTTAACAGCTGTATGTACAGCAGGATTTTCTTTTGTAAGGAGGAAAAATGGACGAACGGTTTTCTAGAACAGCAATGCTTATCGGAGATGAAGCGGTGAATGAACTGAAAAAAAAGAGAGTGGCAGTCTTTGGAATCGGAGGAGTCGGCGGATATGTATGTGAGGCACTTGTCAGAAGCGGAGTCGGAAAGTTTGATTTAGTGGACAATGACACTGTGTGTCTGTCAAATCTTAATCGTCAGATTATAGCTACCGAGGATACCATAGGAAGATATAAGACGGATGTAATGAAGGAAAGAATGCTTTCCGTTAATCCGGAGGCAGAAATAAGAATCCATCAATGTTTTTTTCTTCCTGAAAATGCGTCAGACTTTGATTTTAGTGAATATGATTATGTAGTAGATGCGGTTGACACGGTTGCAGCAAAGATAGAGATTATAGTGAAATCAAAAGAAGCAGGAGTTCCGGTGATAAGCGCGATGGGTGCGGGAAATAAGCTTGACCCGTCAAGATTCCGGGTTTCTGATATATATAAAACAAACATGGACCCATTGGCAAAAGTGATGAGAAGAGAACTGAAGAAAAGAGGAATTAAAAGTCTGAAAGTTGTCTTTTCTGATGAACCACCGATTGTACCTGTCGGGGATGAGAGGATAAAAGCCGGAGGAAACAGACCGGCGCCGGGGAGTACAGCTTTTGTTCCGGCAGTAGAAGGTCTGGTGATGGCAGGAGAGATAGTAAAAGATTTGATCGTATCTCTTTGATTTATATAAGGTAGGGAATGATGAATGTAAGAAAGTTTTATGTAAATGTCTCAGATCCTCTTTATTTTGATGTATGCGGTCAGCTTAACAGCAAGAAGGATTTTATACATCAACGGAGATGCTTTGGGATAAATGTCTTAATATATGTTTCGGCAGGTACATTATATATTAACTCTGCCGGAACGGATTATGAGGTTAATTCAGGACAGTATGTTATTTTAAGGGCAGGTGAGGAACATTTCGGAATAAAACCGTCGGAAGGCGAACTCTCTTATTTCTGGGCTCATTTTATTCCAAGTGGAGAAATAAAAATGGATGAAGCTGATTGTATAAACTTATGGGAGGATGGAAAATATTGCGTGCTTCCGGAGTATGGAGAGGTTGCTTCAAATTCTCTGATAAGTGTTCTCATTAAAAGACTTTTATCCATGTCGCTTGAGGAAAACGGAGGAAAAGGCCATATGGCAGATTATCTGATGAGCCTGATACTTATGGAAGTGTCACGACAGAGTCTCAGAAAGCCAGATGAACAGAGGTTTAGTACCAATTCCGTGATATGTTCTGTATGCGACTGGATAAAAAGTAACTACAGCAGGAGTTTCCGTGTTTCGGAGGTTGCAGCTCAGGCAGGATACCAGACAGATTATTTTTCTTCCATGTTTAAGAAAAATGTCGGGGTTTCATTGACGGAATACACAAACAGAATCAGGATACAGGCAGCGGAGCTGATGCTTTCAAATCCAGAAATAAGCATCAGGGAAGCGGCTTATTCCTGCGGCTTCCCTGATGAAAAGTATTTTATGAAAGTATTTAAAAAATATAAAAAAGTAACGCCGACTGAGTACAGACAGAATCTGTGATTTTAGGTCAGGGTGTGATAAACGGTATAAGATTCATCCGTTATGTCATAAAGAGGGACATAGCGGGTGTTTTTTTTCTGGAATCTTGTACGGTAGCAGCTCTGAAGCCAAGGGAAAACATCATATGTGTGCTCAAGCTGAGGCATAAGAGTGTTTTCAAGTGAACCATGTATATTCAGTCCGGAGTCTCCTTCGCTGAGTTCAGCCAAAACGATAGGACCTTCCATTACGGCAGCCATTTCAGGCATGTCAGAGAGTCTGGAAAGTGAGAGTGAGGCAGGAAGATAGATACTTATCATATCGTTACTCCAGTCTCTTTCTAAATCAAGATAACCATCAGAAATTTTATAATCAGTAATCTCTTTACCGTTTATGCTGAGTACGGGATTTCCGGAAAGCCATTTAGGCATACGTAGTGAAAAGGTGAAGTGTTTTGTTCCTTTTATTTCAAATTTGAGAAGCCATCGTGACATGGTACTCTCGTCTTTTTCATCAAAGAATGCCTGTGAATTGTAGTATTTCATATCTGTTGTCTGGCTGATTTCAACTGTGCCTTCATCATCGGTCCAAGTGACAGCAGATGGAATGTACTGAGCAGCTATAAGACGATTGTTTTCTGAATCGGTGTAGTAGCAGAGTGATGTATAAAGAGTCTGTGATTGAACCATTGTACCATGGCAGCACCAGAAATCTCTGGTCTTGCTTCCCCATTTTTTCTTTGAACCTGCAGAAAGAGGCAGAAAGTAGGTAGGAAGACCGGTGTGTTTGTTTTGTTGGGCAAGGAAACCATTGTAAAGATTTTGTTCAATAAAGTCGGCATATTCAGTTTCTCCGGTAAAACGGTAGAGATAATCAGCAAGACGAACCATGTTGTAAACTGTACAGAATTCCTGATTGCGTTCACCCATAAAATGACCGTTCATCCTTGGAGGAATCCAGAATTCACCGGCGTTCTGACCACCTGTACAATATAGTTCACGTTCCTTTACCGCACAATTCCAGAAAGCTTTTACGATGTTGAGCCACCTTTTTTCACCGGTTATTTCATAAAGTCTGGCAGCACCATGTGCCCAAGGTATGCTTGCATTAGAATGGCAGTTTGTAAGTACATCCTGTCCGTCAAGAAGCTGGTCAAAGTTTCCCGGATGGTCATATTCTTTTGCGAGAGAAAGATATTTATCATTATTTGTGAGAGCGTAAAGATTAGCCCAGACTTCAAGCATACCGCCTTCTTCGCCTTTGTAAACGGCATAGCTTCCTTTTTCGTTAAGACCCTTAATCCAGTCAACATACCAGTCGCTTATTCCGTCAAGAATTTTAAGGGCTTTTTCAGAACCGGTATATTCATATGTATGCATGAGACCGAGCAGAGTTTTATGCATTACATACTGAGGGGACCATATATAGTCACCGGTTTCGAGTTTCTTAAAGTATTTTTCGGGAATGGAGCCAATCCATTTACCACCATTGAGTTCCTGACATTTTTCAAGTTCATCAACTATGTAATCAAGCTTCGCCTTGAGTTCAGCATCTTTTCCGTCAGCACAAAGAACGGCAGCAGCAGACATCCAGTGACCGAGAAAATGACCTCGGAGCTGACAGGTAGGAGCTTCCCAACCCCAATGAAGACATGCTGTTTCAGGGCTTTCAACAACCTGAAGTCCCGGCATTATGATACCGGCTTCCAAATAGAAATTCTGGAGAAGACACTGACTGTTAAGTTCCATTAGATAGGATCTGTTAATATCAGCACGCTCCTTAAATAAACCCGGAAGAAGTCTGGTGTTTCCGACGGAAAATCCGTTTAATTTTTTTGTGTTCATGGCATTCAGGCAGTCTTTTTTGAAAAATGATTCTGCCGTCCCCCTTTCAAAATCATATTATATGTTCAGAGTGCCTCTTAGATAAAAGAACCGGCACAGATGTTTATTGATGATTTAATTATATCTTCCCATACAGCGTTATGTCAGTGGATAAAGCTGTTGACGAGGTGTAAAATTCTTGTAAATGTTGCTGATATTCCCATGCATCGGCAAGAGCCGTGACCGCATCAGGAACGGATTCGGTGTTAATTCCTGCAAAACCGAGAATTATCATCGGATAACCGGAGTAACTGCCGTGATAAAACTCGGAAATACCTTTCAGGCTTATTCCGGCAGAAGCAGCCCTTTGTATCAGAACTGATTCTGACATACCGTTTTTTACCGTGAGAAGAAGATGCAGACCGGTATTACATTTGGCAGTTTCACAGTATTCTCCCAAGGGAGAAGCTGCAATACATCCGGTTATAAGTTCCATTTTCTGTTTGTATATGAGACGCATCCGGTTTATGTATCTTTCAAAATGTCCATCGGACATAAATCGTGCCAGGGTATGCTGTTCAAACGCGGATACTGTGTTTGAATAAAATGAAAAACACTTATTGAAGGTTTCAATAAGTGAATCCGGAAGAACCATATAGCTTATTCGCAGTGAAGGTGCAAGATTCTTGGCAAAAGTGTTTATATAAATGACCCTTCCGTTTTTATCCAGTGACTCAAGGGCAGGAATCGGGTGTCCTGTGTACCTGAATTCGCTGTCATAGTCATCTTCAATTATATAAGAGGATGTATCGGCCGCCCAGTTAAGCAGTTCGTAACGTCGTCCAACCGGCATTACGGTTCCTAGAGGAAAGTGATGGGAAGGTGTTATGTGGACGACATTTGCGTTGCCTGTTTTGAGAAGATTAATATCCATTCCTTTAGAATCCATAGCGATATATTCTGTTTTAATACGATTTGCGGCAAGTATGCTTGCGATTTTATGATATCCGGGATTTTCCACTGCAAAGATTTGTTCTGTACCTTTATTGTGAAAGCAGAGCAGCTGAATCACAAGATTTATAAGATACTCACTTCCGGCACCTACGATAATATGATCCGGTGAAGCGGAAATGTTTCTGTATGATTTCAGGTAGCGTGATATTTCCTTACGAAGTTCGTACAGTCCGGCATGATCTTTTTGTTTTAATATATGGCTGCCCTCATTTCTCAGAGTTTCACGCATAAGACCTGACCATACGGTAAAAGGGAAGTTGGAGGTGTCTGATGAATTGGTCCTGAAATCATATTTGTAATCGGATGTTTCTGAAACAGGAATATCAGTCGGTAAATCAAAGGTTTCAATATGTATCCGGCCGGGATCAATCGGACTGACGTAATATCCGCTTTTGGGTCTTGAATAAATATAACCTTCTGCAAGAAGCTGATCATAGGCTGTTTCAATGGTTCTTATGCTTATGTGTATATGTTCAGAGAGCTGCCTTTTTGAAGGCAGTTTTTCTCCGGATTTCAGCTTGCCTTCCATTATGAGGCTGATTATTTTTTGATAAAGTTGGCGGTATAACGGTTCCGAACCAGTAAAATTCATGGTAAACATACATTGTCCTCCTTTAATCTGACCCTATAAAAATAATTTAAACTGAATATTTAAACAATGCCAGATATAGATATAATGATACCAACTTCGAAGAAAAATTTCCATAAAAATCGGTATTTTGTTATAAGCGCTCAGATGCCGTATGTTTTTTATTACAAAGGAGGTAATAAATATGTCAAGATATGAACTTAATTGTGAACTTGCTAAAATGCTTAAGGGCGGTGTGATAATGGATGTTACAACTCCGGAGCAGGCAAAAATTGCGGAAGAAGCAGGTGCATGTGCAGTAATGGCACTTGAAAAAATCCCGGCAGACATAAGAGCAGCAGGAGGTGTTGCAAGAATGAGTGATCCTGCCATGATTAAGGGGATTCAGGCAGCGGTAAGTATTCCGGTTATGGCAAAAGTAAGAATAGGTCACTTTGTTGAGGCACAGATTTTAGAGGCACTTGAAATTGATTATATAGATGAGAGTGAGGTGCTTTCTCCGGCTGATGATGTTTATCATATTGATAAGACTGCATTTAAGGTTCCGTTTGTATGCGGAGCGAGAGATTTGGGAGAAGCACTCAGAAGAATTTCCGAGGGTGCATCAATGATAAGGACAAAGGGAGAGCCGGGAACAGGAGATGTAGTTCAGGCAGTCAGACATATGAGAAGTATGAACAGTGAGATCAGAAGGATTGCTTCCCTTGCAGTAGATGAATTATATAATAATGCAAAAGAGATGGGGGTATCTTATGATCTGCTCAAATATGTACATGATAATCGCAGGCTTCCTGTTGTTAATTTTGCTGCGGGCGGCGTAGCTACTCCGGCAGATGCGGCATTGATGATGCAGCTTGGAGCAGAAGGGGTTTTTGTAGGTTCGGGAATTTTTAAATCCGGTAATCCGGCAAAGCGAGCAGCTGCCATTGTTAAGGCGGTAACAAATTACAAAGATGCAGCACTGATAGCAGAACTATCGGCAGATCTGGGAGAAGCCATGGTCGGAATAAATGAGGATGAAATAAAGGTTCTGATGCAGAAAAGGTAGGGATTATGAGAATTGGTGTTTTGGCCGTACAGGGAGCTTTTATCGAACATGAGTCAATGTTAGAGAAGCTTGGTGCATCGGTTTTTGAAATCAGAAAAGCAGAGGATTTGAGTGAGGATTTCGATGGTCTTGTGATTCCCGGAGGTGAAAGCACGGTTATTGGCAGACTGGTGAGAGAACTTGGAATGTATGATATTTTACGACAGAAAATCAAATCCGGTCTTCCTGTATTTGGTACATGTGCAGGTCTTATTATGCTGGCAGGAGAAATTGAGAATGATGAACGCAGACATTTTGCTACGATGGATATCTGTGTGGTCAGAAATGCTTATGGCAGACAGCTGGGCAGTTTTGAAGCCTCGGGTGACTTCGGAGGACTTGGCGAGGTACCGATGAGGTTTATAAGGGCGCCTTATATAAAGAAGGTTTCTGAAAATGTGAAGGTTCTTTCAATGTGTGACGGCAGGATAGTTGCCGCAAGACAGGAAAACCAGCTTGTAACGGCATTTCACCCGGAACTTACGGAATCGCCTGTGATACATTCGTACTTTATAAACATGGTAAAAAAATACATGAAATCCGTTTAACTTACATGGACATCAGACCGGCATCCGTGGTACAATAAGCGCAATTTTTTGCGGAGGTTGTCAGGATGAAAAGAAGTTATGACAAGACAATAAGAGCGTGTTTTTTTGGGTATATTATTCAGGCGATTATAAACAATTTTGTACCTCTTTTATTTTTGACTTTTAAAAGCAGTTACGGAATTCCGCTGTCTGATATTACCCTTCTGGTAACATTTAACTTTGGTATACAGTTGATAATTGACCTTGTTTCGGCATTATTTGTGGATAAGATAGGTTACAGGGCTTCAATGATGATTGCACATGCGTTTTCAGCAGCAGGTCTTGTGATGCTTACGTTTTTACCGGATCTGATGTCTGATCATTTTCTGGGAATTCTTATACCTGTAATGATATATGCGGTTGGCGGAGGTCTGTTGGAGGTTCTTGTAAGTCCGGTGGTTGAATCATGTCCTTCAGACAATAAAGAAAAAACAATGAGTATGCTTCATTCGTTTTACTGTTGGGGACATGTTGGGGTAGTACTGCTCTCTACTGTATTTTTTTCGCTTTTCGGAATTGAAAACTGGAGAATACTGGCAGGGATATGGGCATTGGTGCCAATCTGCAATATGTTTTCGTTTGCAACGGTTCCGCTTGCACCTGTTGTGGAAAATGGAGAGAGAGGCTGTGGATTTGCCGAACTTCTAAAAAACAGATACTTTCTGATTCTTTTTGTCATGATGGTATGTGCAGGAGCAAGTGAACAGGCGGTGAGCCAGTGGGCATCGCTTTTTGCCGAAAACGGACTCGGAGTAACAAAAACAATAGGAGATTTGGCAGGTCCGATGTCTTTTGCGGTTATGATGGGGATTTCCAGATCTTTTTACGGTAAATATGGTGACAGGATAGATTTGGACAGGTTTATGTTGGCAAGCTGTCTCATGTGCATGGCAACATATCTTTGCATTGCACTTATTCCGAACCCGGTAGTTGGACTTGCCGGTTGTGCAATGACAGGACTGTCAGTCGGCATAATGTGGCCAGGTACTTTCAGCAGAGCGGCAGCGTCAATAAAGAGAGGCGGTACGGTAATGTTTGCCCTCTTGGCACTTGGTGGAGATATAGGATGTTCAGCAGGCCCTACTCTTGCTGGATTTGTTTCTGATAAAATGGGAGGAAATCTTCGCATGGGAATACTTGCGGCGGTCATTTTCCCGGTGCTTCTTTTTGCAGGTATTTTATTGTGCAGAAAACGTGAGGTTTAAGGAATTTTCAATAAACAACAGTTATTATGTAAAGTATGGGATGTTTTCCATAAAATATAAGGTCGGAGAAAGGACATGGTTATTATGAAATTAAAAAGGCTTGCAGCAGCTGCTGCGGCAGTAGTATTGTCAATCGGAATGATTACGGGCTGTTCAGGGGAAACAGGAAAGTCTTCATCTGATAACAAGGCAACACAGGCTCCTGTAAATAATAACGGAGACGGAGAAACAGATGATAAAGGGTTTACAGGCGGTGAAGTTGCCGATAATCCGGTGGATTTTGCGGCTTCATTGAAGCTTGGATGGAATCTGGGAAATACTTTAGAGGCAACCGGAGGCAGTGGTCTTATGTCAGAAACGTCATGGGGTCAGCCTATGGCAACAAAAGATCTTATCGAGTTTGTTGCTTCTTCGGGATTTACGACGATAAGAATTCCAGTATCGTGGAGCAATCATCTTGATGATGAAGGTAATATCGAAGAAAAGTGGATGAACAGGGTGACTCAGGTTGTTGACTGGTCGCTTGACTCAGGACTTTATGTAATTATTAATGCTCACCATGATAATGATGTGTATTATCCTACGGAAGAAAACTATGAAACTGCGGAAGCATACATTACAAACATATGGACACAGATTGCTGAAAACTTCAAAAATTATGATGAGCATCTTATTTTTGAGTCAATGAATGAGCCAAGACTTGCGGGAACCGCAAAGGAATGGTGGTTTAATGATAATGATAAAGATGGTGTTGAGGCAATTAAGTGTGTTGATAAACTTAATCAGCAGTTTGTAAATGTTATCAGAGAATCAGATGGATACAATAAAACAAGATATCTTATGGTTCCAAGTATATGTGCTTCAGCACAGAATGCTTTAAATTCAGCCTTTTTTGCACCGGGAGATGATGCAAACAGGATTATTGTTTCGGTACATGCATATTCACCATATGACTTTGCGATGAATGCAAACGGATATACGGATTGGGACGGAAGCAAAAACAATGAACTTAACTTTATGGATCAGCTCAAGCAGAAATTTATTGACCAGGGTGTCGGTGTTGTTATAGGTGAGTTTGGTTCAACAAATAAGGATAATACGGAAGCGCGTACTGCATGGGCAGAGGCATATACGGGAAAGGCAGCGGAAAACGGCATAGCATGTATACTTTGGGATAACGGTGGTACAAAAGTCGGAGAAGAGAATTTTGGTATGATTGACAGAGAACAGCTTGAAATTTTCTATCCGGAAGTTTTAAATGCAATGCTTGAATCATATAAATAGATAAATTATGTCGAAAGAACTAAGAAATTCATTACTTCTTGTACTGACGGCACTGATATGGGGAGTCGCCTTTGTCGCACAAAGCAAAGGCGGGGACCTTATCGGACCGTACAGTTTTAATTGTATACGTTCCCTGATAGGTTCGTTGGTTTTGGTGCCTGCAATAGCAGTTTTTGACAGGATAGGACTGAGCAGGAGAAAACCAAGAAATGTTGATGAAAAAAAGGTCCTGGTAAAGGGCGGCGTACTTTGCGGTCTGGCTCTTTGCCTGGCAACAAATTTGCAGCAGCTCGGAATTTATATGGGTTCCGGTTCCGGAAAAGCGGGTTTTTTGACGGCATGTTATATATTAATAGTGCCATTGCTGGGATTGTTCTTTAATAAGAAATGTGGTTGGAACATAGTAATCGGGGTAATTCTGACAGCGGCAGGATTATATAGTTTGTGCATGAGTGACGGATTAAGGCTTCAGCTTTCGGACTCGCTACTTATGATATCGGCACTTATGTTTGCGGTACAGATTATGCTGGTTGACCATTTCTCACCGCTATGTGACGGGGTAAGACTCTCGTGCATACAGTTTATGGTTTCCGGAATTATAGGTCTTATTCCTACGTTTTTCA
>CAZNGY010000048.1:0-11915 GCA_964572955.1 uncultured Lachnoclostridium sp. | reverse complement strand
AAATACCGACCTCCATTCGTTAGATTATTGGTCTAACTTTTGGGGGTCGGTACAATTCCATGAAAAGTGCTTAATATTTTTCATCTGTTTTAAAAAACGTACTGTTAAAAACCCACAAATTTGTAATCGAAAAATATACAATATGGCATACTACTTTAACTGTGAAGGAGCAAGCATAGTTCTGAGTTCGTCCATAAAAGTATTTACATCTTTAAATTCCCTGTATACGGATGCAAACCTTACATAAGCAACATCATCAACCTCTTTAAGCTTGTCCATTACAATCTCACCAATTACATTACTTTTAATTTCTCTTTCTTCAAGATTAAAAATGGCAGTCTCTACCTGATCTACAAGTTTTGTAATTTGTTCAACTGATATAGGTCTTTTATGACATGCTCTGAAAATACCATTTTCTATCTTGCTCCTGTCATAAGATTCTCTGATATTGTCTTTTTTTATAATTACAAGCGGAAGAGACTCTATCTTCTCATACGTTGTAAATCTTTTATTGCAAAGATCACATTGTCTTCTTCTTCTTATTGATGCATTATCATCAGCTGGTCTTGAATCTATTACCTTTGTATTGTCGTCACCGCAAAACGGACACTTCATAACTCCCTCCAATTGTATGATTTATTTTTACTTGCTATATTAACGATGCAATATCTATATTGTCACCGCTTATACCTACCACGGCTCCCTGCTTAACCTCAACAGCATCTTTATGGGCAATCAGCCATTTATTAGAAGCAAAAAGTTTTTTATCCTCATCATTTTTTATTTCAATCGGTGGCTTATCATAGTTGGTTCCTTTTGGCAATACAATAACCATCTTGAAACTTTCACCTTTTTTTGCTGAACATGGTGCATAATGTAATGTAGTAGCATATAGTTCAACAGCTGTTCCTGCCGGACAGAAAAACGCTTCAACTACTGATGAATCAAGTATCTTTCCGTTTGCCTGAGCCTGCTGTTCCGCAAGTAAAAGAATACAATCTGTTCCGGCAATATCTATTTCACTGTCTCTATGGTATTCCAGACAATTCAACTTTGTATTGTATCCATTACAATAACCAATCTGAATCGGCATCCCGCCGTATACATTTTCAGAAAGTTCTTTGAACGAAAACGTGTTTTCCAAACACTCTTCTGACGGAACATAAACCACCGAATCTGACGGTGCCGGAGTTTTTTCATTAAGTTCCTTCAACAACATTCCAAAATCATGACCTGTTACAATTCTTCCATACTTAATAAAGGATTCATCTGTAACCTTTTTTATTGCTAATCCCATGACAACCTCCCAAATTATACTTTATATGTCAACCACTTTTATTCTAACTTTTTTCCTTTAACCGGTAAATTGTATAAATAAAAGTTTTTACATTTTTGTTTAGTATATCATAACAATTTTTTTCTTTCAACCTTACATACATTTTTTATCGATAACTAATACTATATTGACCCTGATTAGTGTAAATAGAACAATTACTTAATCATCAAGTATAAAAAAAATAGTTCCTGCCTTGTAAAGCATGAACCATTATTGTATAATATCAAGCGGTATTCTGACATTCCGTTTTAATACTATTAATTACTTTAACGGAGTGCTTTTAACCACAGTACAATACAGATATGCTTATATGGAGGTATTTTATGAGACACTTACTGAGTCCACTGGATTTTTCCATTGAAGAGGTTGAACACACTCTCAAACTAGCTCAGGACATAATGCTTAATCCTGAAAAGTATGCTCATGTATGCGACGGAAAAAAAATCGCTACATTATTTTATGAGCCAAGTACAAGAACGAGATTAAGTTTTGAAGCAGCAATGATTAATCTTGGCGGCAAGGCACTTGGTTTTCAATCAGCAGATTCGTCATCAGCATCAAAGGGCGAAAGTGTTGCTGACACAATCCGTGTAATATCCTGTTATGCAGATATATGTGCAATGAGACATCCTAAAGAAGGGGCTCCTTTAGTCGCATCCAGATATTCAGGTATCCCTGTAATCAATGCCGGTGATGGCGGTCACAATCATCCTACACAAACATTTACTGATTTATTTACAATAAAGACATTGAAAGGGCGTCTTGACAACCTCACTGTTGGTCTTTGCGGAGACTTAAAATTTGGTCGTACCGTTCACTCTCTCATTAATGCTATGAAGCGTTATCCAAATGTAAGATTTGTTCTCATATCTCCTGAAGAATTAAGAATACCTCAATATCTCAGAGATACTCTGATAAATGAAAAATATAATTTCACCGAAGTAAGAAATCTTGAAGATGTTATTGGTGAGCTTGATGTTCTTTACATGACCAGAGTTCAGAAAGAAAGATTCTTTAATGAAGAAGAATACATAAGACTCAAAAACAGCTTCGTTCTCGATAGTAAAAAGATGTCTCTTGCAAAAGAAGACTGCTATATTTTACATCCTCTTCCAAGAGTAAATGAAATATCTGTGGAAATTGACAATGATCCGAGAGCTGCTTACTTTAAACAAGTTCAAAATGGTGTATATGTCCGTATGGCATTAATTATGATTCTTCTCGGTCTCGATAAAGAATTTAATTTATAGGAGGTAAAATATGCTTAACATAGGCGGTTTATCAGAAGGCGTTGTAATCGATCACATCAAAGCCGGTGGTGCCATGAAAATCTACAATTATCTTGAAATGGATAAATGGGATACTCAGATTGCAATAATAAAAAATGCAACAAGTAAAAAAATGGGGCGTAAAGATATAATTAAAATTGAAGGTCCTGTTAACGATAAGCTTGACATGCTCGGTGTTATTGATCCTTCAATCACTTTCAATATAATAAAGGATAATGAAATCGTTGAGAAAAGAAAGGTAAATATTCCTGAAGAAGTTGTCAATATTATTCATTGTCAAAATCCAAGATGCATAACATCCATTGAACAGGAACTTCCTCATATTTTTAAACTTACAGACAAAAACAATAAAATATACAGATGTATTTACTGTGAACAGAAGTACAAAGAAAGAAAATATAACAGCTAGAAAAAACCTCTTAGCAATATATACTGCCCCAAAGTCAGACCTAAAAAATCCAACTTTTGGGGTTTGTACAATATGCTAAGAGGTCTTTTGATTTTCACGGCTTTTCTATAATTATTCTGCCGTTTTCCAAATAAATTTTCACTTTATTTCCTTCAATTCCTGCATTTTCAAGAATTTCCCGAGGTATCTGCAATCGTCCCACTCTATCAAGTATTACATATTCTTCATGTATCCCGGTATTTATATCTAAAATATGTAACTCATTATTTTCTTTTTGCAAATTTACATTTTCGGACTTTCTTATTACACGTTCACTGCTGGTTTTTCCATCCCTAACCATAATTACCCTATTAACCTTGTTTGCAAGATTGATATCATGAGTAACTATAACTATTGTCGTACCTAACTCCTCGTTAAGTTTCCTAAACACATCAAGTATCTGATCAGAGGTCTTTTGATCAACAGATCCTGTCGGTTCATCAGCCAGTAAAAGTTTCGGATTGTTTGCTAATGCAATGGCTATGGCTATCCTCTGCTGCTCACCTCCGGAAAGCTGATTCAATTTTGAATTAATCCTATGACTCATGCCGACCATTTCTAATAACATTCGTGCACGTTCTTCTTTCGACTCTTTTTTGTTTCCGTTGAATAACATCGGAAGCATGACATTTTCAAGTGCCGTCAGATAAGGAAAAAGATTTCTGGCATTATTCTGCCACACAAAACCAACCGTTTCCTGTTTATACTTAACATATTCCTTTTCATTTAACTTAAACAGATCCTTGCCGTCAACATATAGTTTACCCGCTGAAGGCCTGTCCAACCCGCCTATCATATTTAAAAAAGTTGATTTACCCGAACCGGAACTTCCTATAATAGCAACCAACTCACCTTTATTAATTTTTAATTCGAGTCCCTGTAGTGCAAGAACTTCTGTATCTGCTGTTTTGTAAATCTTTACAAGATTTTCACAAAGAATCATGACATCATCGTTCAGATAATCTTCTAATTCCTTATCTGTTGATGCAGTGTATGCAGACATAAATGTATTTTTTTCTTTATCCATATTTACCTCAATTTCCGCAAAAATTTTTCCAAGTATATAATATGTCTTTTACTCGCCTTCTCCTTGCGACATATTATCGGTAAAATTTATTATTTCACCATCAAGGATTTCATACACATAATCTCCAAATTCCATCATTTTCGTATCATGTGTTGTCATAACGATTGTGAGGTTTTCTTTTTTTATCAGTTCTTTAAATAGGCTTATTACTTTCAAACTAGTATAGGAATCCAATTCTCCCGTTGGTTCATCTGCAAATATTACTTTAGGACGATGTGCAAGAGCTCTTGCAATTGCAATTCTTTGCTGTTCGCCTCCGGATAATTCTTCAGGCATATGTGTAGCCCTTTTCGTAAGATTTACCATCGCAAGACATTCAGAAGTTCTTTCTTTCCAATTTTCTTTGTATCCTGATAATCTTAAAGCATATTCTACGTTCTGATAGGCATTCATCACCGGAATAAGTGCAACGGACTGGAATATAAATCCAAGTTCCTCTCTTCTGATTTTTTCCAATTTATTGTAATCATAATCAGAAATATCAATACCATTAAAAATCAGCTGTCCCTCTGTTTGTTTATCAAGACATCCTATAATGTTTAGTAATGTTGTTTTTCCTGAACCCGATCTGCCTTTTAGTATTGTTAATGCACCTTCAGGGATTTTAACATCAATCCCTTTAAGTGCATAAAAATCATTGCCGGCAACATTAAAACATCTTTTAATACCTTTTGTTTCAATAATATATTTCATAAGTTTTCTCCTTAATCCTCTCCAAGCTTCAATGCCTGAGCAACTTTCATGGAGGAAAGAATTCTGGCAAGCAGCAGAAAACATACTGCCAGCATGGTGATAACACATATTGCGATCCTTATCATGTCTCCTGCTCCGGTTATTACCTCAGATGGTAAAGCAGAATATGTAGGTGAATATGCTAATTGAATCAAAGGAACAAAAAGTTTTGATGAAAACAAACCTATAAAAACACCACATAAAATCGGAAGAATAGACCCAAAAAGATGCTCACAGATAAGCATTTGAATAATCTCTTTCATGGACATACCCATTGCTCTGTAAATTCCGAAAATCAACTCCCTTGATTTAATTGATGTTATCCAGTAAATAAGGAAGCCTATCATACTTAAAATAAGTATTACGACAAAGGTTATTGTAAGCATTCCGCTTGTAACCTGGAAGAAAGGTTCTTCTTTGATTTCATCACTCTGTACTGTTGCGTCAACAAACTTAGTATATGTAAGTCCGTTTTTTTCTGCAAAGTCATATACCGGCCGCGTATCATCGCAATTTATCCAAATTTCATAAGGTTCTATTCCATATGTTTTTCTGGCTGTTTCCATATTACAGACAACAAGATAATGTTCAAGATAATCCATTGAACCGTCTGATGTTTTACCATATACCTTAGATTCATATCCCGGCCATACTTCGACAATCGCCGAAACATTTAATTTAAGCTGGATCATTGACGTTCCAAGTTCATCTGTACGATAAACCGTAAACGAATCACCAACCGAAAGTCCTGCAACTTCTGCATAATTTCTTGAAATTACTGCCCCATAAGGATCTTTGGCAATTTCATTAAGATAATTATACCAGTGAACATCCGTGACACCATCAGGCATATAAGCAGTCAAGCCGAACTCATCCGTCGTTATAGCCATAAATGTTGTTGATCTTTTAAGAATATCCGTACCACTTGAAACACCTGCTGATGTATCATATATAACTTTAGTATATGAGTTAGTTAATCCTTCCAAGTCACGGTAAACGGTATCGTCAGGTTCTTCATACACAATCGGCGGTTCTCTGTAACCGGCCTTAATTGCCGAAATATTACTCTTCCAAGTCTGTTTAAGTGTAAGTACAGCTCCATTGTCATAATAAATACGTTTTTCTTCATTATCATTTATCGAACGTGCCGTTGTTGCATTAAATATTCCCAACGCAAGTGTAAGCACCAGAAAAACTATTATAAAGCCCTGTTTTCTTATTGATTTGTTTATCTGCATAAATGCAGCATATGTTGCGGGTTTCCATTTTTTTATTCCAATTTTGTATATAAAGGACGATATTAAAGGAATAATTCTCAGAAGAATCAATGCCGCAGACAAAATAAATACTGTTGATGAAAAATATAATAAAGGATCCAATGTACCTCCATCATTAATTTTCTCAATTATTGCATCCTTTTGATTAGAAAACTGATACAAACCATACAGTGATACAATAAGAAGTACGAAGTCAAGCCAAATCTTCTGCCACAATGGTTTTTTCTTTTTCTTTTTATTTGTCTTTTGTTCCACAATACTAAAATTTGCATACTTAAAAACAGGAATTGTCATTATAATAACTGCTGCAATAGCAGCTATTATTGCATAAACAACCGCTGTAATCGTAAAATGAACTTCCAGTGTGCTTCTTACCGAGAACTCCAGAAATGATTTTGTCTGACCAAAAATCACACAAAACATATATCCTAACGGTAAACCGATTATAATTCCAATAAACGAAATTATACTTCCCTGAAGAAGGTATGATAAAATCAACTGTTTCCGACTCACTCCACGGCTCTTGAGCATTGCTATTTCACTCTGCTCCACAGATATAATCTGATTTGATACCATAAAAATGAATACGCACAAAAGTATAAGCACCGGTATTTGAAAAATCCACATACTTATAACAACTTTGGTGGAACCTTCCCTATATGTTGAAATTGATTTCTCATACGGAAACTCATATTGGTATAATCCATTGGCTTTTGAATCATCCCTGATTATGTTATCAGCTGTAATAAAATCATTAAGTTCTGATGTCTTTATTGTACGATAATCAAAAACCGAATAGTATTCAGCATTAACAGATACTATCATCCCCTCATCAGTCATAAACGTATTTTTAAAAGCAGTATCACTTATAAAAAGATTTCCGTCATAATCCAAAGGATCATTGATCCAATACAGGTCACTGTCGTTATTAGAACCAAACACCCCTGTAACTTTTAATTTTATGGGCTTATTGGCTTTGTCAGTAAGTTCTGTTGTCAGAATATCACCAATAAGTATTTTGCTGTTTGTAAGGACACTTTCACTTATTATACATTCATAAATGCCATCCTCCGACTCCTCCGAATACATATCTCCATAAATAATATTTACATGTTCACCTATATCGGACATATTTGAAATACATACATTGCATTTATCCTGATTCTCTCTTAATTGTTCAAAGTAACATGAAAGAACCGGTGTTTCAAAATATGTTATATTATATAAGGAGTCATGGTTATACATGGAATCAAGTTTTTCTGCAGCAGCATATGGCTCCGGAAAAACTTCTGAGGAGTACATTCTTAAACGTGAATCAGAAAGTGTACCATACACCTTAACATAAGACGGATATTTATTAGTCCCCGTCATTTGTTCTTCGAGCTGATCCGTAAGCATTTTCTGAAGTGCTGCAGACGTATACATCGGATTACAGCATGCTATCGCAATAAGCAAAAATGTTCCTATAAGAAGACATGATATCAGCCACTTCTTGTTTAATATTTTTTGAGTTATAAATCTAAACATATGTACTCCTTAGTACTTAATACAAACGTCACCTTCCTGAAGGCCGTTAATAATCCATGTATATTCACTTGAAACATCTGATGTATTGGCGGCTTCAACATATTTTTTTACAACCGAATCACCATATTTAATATAAACATAGAAATCAATTCTATTTCCTGTAGCTTCATACTTAAGATATGATGATGGTATTAGCAAAACATTATCTATATCAATGTTTTTATATTTGATTGAAACTGAGTTTTTGTTTATATTCAAAACCTGAGTCGGATCCTCCAATCTTATCCCTGCATTTAAGTGATTTTTAATAAATGAACTTGACTCTGTAACGATTCCATTCATTTCATTTGAGAGAGAGGAAACCGTAACCTCCGTATTAAACATCAATGAACCGTTAAATACTTTTTTTACAGAATCTCTTTCTGTATCATCTACGAACAATTCGAACTCATTTATGTCATATACATATCCTGCCGAATCTCCGGTTTTTACCTCAGTTCCCTTCACAAAAACCATCGAAGCCTCTGAAGCACGATACAATCCTGTTGCAGGTGCGGTCACCATGATTGTTTCACCATTTTTAATTTTAAGATAAATATCATATTTTTTTTCTGCTTCATCCAACGAAGCATTTAATTCATTTACATATGAGTTCCTGTTATACTTCAGTTCCTCAAGCTGATATTCAAGAATAACTTTATCTCTTTGATTTGTGGTATTATTTATCAGTTCTTCTTTATCTGAAATCTGGCTGTCATACGACTCTATTGAATTTTGAACACTTTCACATAATTCAATATAATCTGAAATAACACGTTCAATTTCTGACTCTTTTACAGTAGGATTTATTGTAAAAAGTGCCTGTCCTTCTTCAACTTCAAAATCACTGTTTCCTGTAATATAAACCTCTCCTATTTTACCTGAAATAGGACATTCAACCAGATAAGATAATGAATCCATTTCCATTCCCGAAATCATATCATAGCTTTCATACGAACCATATTTCACTTCGCAGCTTTCCGGTTCGGATGTCCATGAAGCACAATCATCCATATAATAAACTTCATCACCTACCGACAAACCAGAAGCTATTTCCGTATAATAGTCAGTAATTATTCCGATAGTAACAGGAACTCTCTCCTCATTTCCATTTTCATTCAAACATATGCAATAGTATGAATTCGACGTATCTCCTGCATAAACCGACTCATTTGGGACGTAAATACACTCCTCTGCCGAAGATGATTTGCCCGATACAAAAGCATAGTCTCCGATGGAAACAGATGAATCAATATTTCCGATAACAAAACGTGTATTATATTTTTTTCCCGAAAGTTCATATTCATTAATCTCAGAGCTTGAATATTCTACAAGTTCAATATCTGAATAAGTATTTTCACCAATTTGAATTTTTATATCTGTAAGATTTTTTATTTCATTATAATATGAATAATCCAGTTCAACGTATTTAATCGATGTATCTGCTATTGTAAGAACCGTATTCCCTGCTTCTACACCCTTTTTACCTTCTCCTACTGAAATTGATGCAATAATACCGTCACATGGAGCAATAACATCCGAACCGTATGCTTCTTCTAAGAGACATTCGTATTGACTTTTTATCTCATTATACTCTATTTCTCTGTTATACTTTTCCATCTCAAAGTCAAGACTGATTTTTTCAATATCCAGTTTATACAATTCGTATTCTACGCCGCTCAACAAATCGAGTGTATCATTCATTGATTGTATTGTTTCTTTATTCTGTTGTTCATAACAGTCACATATTGTTTCATATGTTTCATATTTATATTTTAAATGTTCAAGTTCCTTTTCATAATCAGCATCAATAGAAAAAATTACATCACCCTGTTTTACAGCGTCACCGGCTTTATATTTGATATTATATGCCTCACCTGATAATGTTGCTTCAACATTAATAAACTCCGGTGTGATACATGCATTGTAGAATTTATTTGAAGAAATATTTCCCTTTTCTACAGTATAATATACCTTTAAAGCCGTATTTGATTTCATAAGCTCCGGAGCATTATCGCTACATGCCGTAAGCCCTGCCGATAACAAGATGCAAACACAGATTGCCGAAATTTTCTTTAATATGTTCATCATCATCCTCCTGCTTATTCTTTATTAGTATCAGAAGACCCTTTTACAACTTTGTTGGTTATTATGATATCTCCTTCTTCTAATCCATTTTTTACTTCTACCGTTTGATCTGACATTACGCCAATTTCCACTTTTTGTATTCGTCTGGAACCGTCTTCGTTTTCCATGTATACTGCGTATTCATCCATTCCTGCACTTATCAGTACATCCTTTGGAATACAAACAACATTTTCAGCTGATTCAATTATAAAGATAAAATTTCCCTTAACAGATGTATCTCTGTCTGCAGGCAATTCCGTCAAATCACCCGCAGGTAAAAAAGTGATTTTATATGTGCTTGATTCTTCGCTTGTTCTTTCTTTTGACATACATACAAAATCCATACTTATTTTCTCAACAGTATACTCTTTTTTATTATCTCTGAAATTATTATCATATACCTTATATTCAAGCTCTGCAGTATATGTTTCTCCCTCCGTAAAATATTCCGGATTCTTTGTTATAGATGAAATATCCGGAACATCATCATCAATTGAAATTAAAACTTCGTCAGATGTATGAATCCACCCTTCTTCATTGTCTGCAATGTACGAAACGGTTCCATCCATGGTTGCAACGACATTCCACCCGGAAATCTCATCAGATATTTCATTAAACTGCATCTGCAAAATTATCTGCTCATCATATAAATCTGATAGCTTATCGGTTATATCATCCATAACAGATGTGTCATAACCTTGATTATATGTTTCGCATACCTCTTTTCTTTGTGTTTCCACACTTAAAAGGGAATTATAATAATCAAGTAATACATTACACAGTTCAAGGGCACTTAAGGCCTCCTCATATTCCCTGTTTACTGCATCAGCATCAGTTGGTTTACATACCATTAATGTCTGTCCCGTCTTAACTTCTTCACCAATTTCTACCTTAATATCAGAGATTGTATATGAAGATGCTGAAGAATAGAGTGATACAGAAAAAGCCTTTTTTACAGAAACAGAAACTTCTTCCGTTTTATATACATTACCAATTTCAGCCTCTACAAATGAGAAACTGTCATCTTCTATCGTTTTTGCTATAGGTGCGACCTTGTTTTGTTCCTTTTCAACAGAAAAGGAACAGCCCGCAGTCGAAAAAACAGCAATTCCTAAAGCTGCAGTCACCATTATTTTTTTTAAATCCCAATGCATCACATCCTCCGGTTATGAGTTACTAGAACAAACCAACGATTTTTCCTTCCTCATTAACATCTATTTTTTCTGCCGCAGGTACCTTAGGAAGTCCCGGCATTGTCATCACATTTCCTGTCAATACAACTACAAAACCAGCGCCTGCATTCACATATATGTCACTTATTGTCATTGTAAAATTCTCAGGACGGCCAAGTTTCGTTGCATCATCCGATAACGAATACTGATTTTTTGCTATACATACCGGAAGTTTTGAAAAACCGATTTCTTCAATATGATTAAGTTTTTTCATAACTCCGTTTGCAAAATATACATCTGACGCTCCATAGATTTCTTTACAAATAGTTTCAATCTTCTCCTTAATTGAAAGTTTGTCATCATAAAGATACCTAAATTCCGACTTTTCATTTTCAAGAACTTCACATACTTTTTCAGCAAGCTCCATTCCGCCTTCAGCACCTTTTTCCCATACTTCGGAAAGTGCAAATCTGCAGCCACGTTCAGTACAGAAATTTTCAACATAAGCAAGTTCAGCTTCAGTATCTGATGAAAATCTATTTAATGTTACAATAACAGGAACTCCATATTTCTTCAGATTTTCAATATGTTTCTCAAGATTCACAATTCCTTTTTCAAGTGCATCAAGATTTTCTGCTCCAAGTTCATTTTTAGGAATTCCACCATTATATTTAAGTGCTCTTACCGTAGCTACAAGAACAACCGCATCCGGTTTTAAATTACCAAGCCTGCATTTAATATCAAAAAACTTTTCTGCACCGAGATCCGCACCAAAGCCCGCCTCTGTAATAGTTATGTCTGCCAGTTTTAATGATGCCTTAGTTGCTATAATTGAATTACAGCCGTGTGCAATATTAGCAAAAGGTCCACCATGTACAATA
>CAZNGY010000047.1:0-11975 GCA_964572955.1 uncultured Lachnoclostridium sp. | reverse complement strand
CCGGACGGTTTTCAGCGTCTGCTACACAGAGTGCTCTTGCGATACCATGACGGATAGCTCCAGCCTGTCCTGTGAAGCCGCCACCCTTTACTGTTACGATAACGTCAAATTTATCATTTGTCTGTGTAAGAACAAGTGGCTGACGAACAACAACCTTTAATGTTTCAAGTCCGAAATATTCATCAATGTCTCTCTTATTGATTGTAATCTTACCTGTTCCAGGTACTAAATAAACTCTTGCAACAGAGCTCTTACGTCTACCTGTAGCGTAGAATTTTGTAACTTTAGCCATTGTATAAATCTCCTTTCAGCCTAAAATTCTAATGTTTCCGGCTTCTGAGCTGCATGTGGATGCTCTGCTCCAGCGTAAACATGTAACTTTGTAATCATACTTCTTCCAAGTGGTCCCTTTGGAAGCATTCCCTTTACTGCAAGTTCAACAACTTTCTCAGGCTTCTTTGCAAGTAACTCTGCAAGTGTTGTTTCCTTCATTCCGCCTGGATAATCTGAGTGATTGTAGTAAATCTTCTGCTGTAATTTCTTACCTGTAACGGCTATCTTATCTGCATTGATAACGATAACATAGTCACCTGTATCAACATGTGGTGTAAAGATTGGCTTATTCTTACCTCTAAGAACTGCTGCTATCTGTGATGAAAGACGACCTAAAGTCTTGCCTGTAGCATCAACTACATACCATTTTCTTTCAACGTCAGCTGTTGCTGCCATATAAGTCTTCATAGTATTTCCTCCGTTTAAATTCTTTCTTTAAAACTGACCTTACGGACTGATTATCACACCAGTCACATACCTTTCGAATTATAACAGATACTATCATAAAGTCAATACTTTTTTGAAATTTACAAAATTTTTTTTATACTTATCTTAACAAAAGTAACTTATCAAATTACCAATGTTTAGATAACTAATTTTTTTCAATTTTTATCCTTTCAGAGCCATCATAAAAAATTTCTCTTAAAAAAAGTCCGCACGCCGGTGCTGTAGGTCCGGCTTTTTTTCTGTCACATGATTCTAAAATTTCTTTACAATATTCAGGCTTAATTTTTCCGCATCCGACATTTATCAAAGTTCCCGCTATTATCCTTACCATATTGTACAGAAATCCATCACCGTTAACCTTTATTACGATATCCTCATTTTCCTGAAAGATATCTATAAAATAAATCGTTCTGACAGTGTCTGTAATTGTTGAACCTGCTGCCTGAAACGATGCAAAATCATGTTTGCCTATAAGATATTCTGCTCCTTCTTTCATCTTCCTAACGTCCGGCGTTTTATAAGTATATGCCGAATAACGTCTCTTTGTCGGCACCGGTATTTCCGAACAGTAAAGATGATATTCATACGTTTTATTATGACACTGATAACGAGGATGAAAATCAGGTGCCACCTCTTCCGATTTTACAATTCTGACATCTTCCTTTAATTTGGTGTTAAGAGCATATGCAAACTTGTCCGGCGGAATACTGCTGTCCGTATCAAATACTGCCACATTCCCATATGCATGAACCCCTGCATCCGTTCTGCTTGCTCCTATTACCTGTATCTCCTTTTTTACAATTTCACTGACAGCTTTATTTAAATCTCCTTCAACCGTTCTCTGTTCCGGCTGAAATTGCCATCCGTGAAAATCCGTACCGTCATAAGCCACCGTCAATTTAATACGCATATAAACCTCCATTATAAAACCAGAATTCAAGCCACCATTATCACAAAAAAAATCTGATTAAAACACAGCATATAACAAATATTAAAATAGTTACATATGCCACCATATCGCTTTTTGTATATTTCAACGGTTTAAGACTAGTTCTGCCTTCTCCGCCATGATAACACCTTGCCTCCATTGCCTGTGCAAGTTCCAAAGCCCTTCTGAATGCCGAAACAATTAAAGGTATGAACACCGGCACCATTGCTTTTGCCCTATGAAGAATACTACCGCTTTCAAAATCAGCTCCTCTCGCTTGTTGTGCCTTCATAATCCTATCTGTTTCATCAATCAGAATAGGTATAAATCTCAAAGCTATCGACATCATCATGGCCATTTCATGTACCGGAAATCCTACACGATTTAAAGGTCTGAAAATCCTTTCCAATCCTTCGGTAATCTGATTTGGAGTCGTAGTGAAAGTGAGTACCGATGTTCCGAGCATTAATAAAACAATTCTGAATGCCAGAAAAAAACCTCTTTTAATTCCCTCTGATGTAATACATATAATTCCATACGAAAACAATGTCTCTCCTCTTCCGAAAAAAATCTGAAACACCATTGTCATTGCTATTACAAACATCACAGGTTTCAATCCTTTCAAAGCAAAGCTAAATGGAACCTTTGAAACAAACATTACAACAACAAAGACGACAAACGGCAGAATAAACCCGATAAAGCTTTTAGTAATAAACAGACAAACTATATAGGCAAAAACTGCCGTAAGTTTTGTTCTCGGGTCCAACTTATGAAGCGGGCTCGCTGCCGGATAATATTGTCCAATTGTGATATCCCTTATCATCTGATTATCGAAACTCCTTTAATATTTCTGCTTTACTGATATAGGCTTCCATGGTTATAACATCCGTGTCTACATATGGATCGGTTGCCCCTAGCCTTCTCAGAGCTGAATTTATCTGCGGAACAGATAAACCGGCTTTTTTAAGTTCTTTCTCGTTGTTGAACACATTTACCGGAAGGTCATCAAAAAGTATAGCCCCTCCATCCATAACCACTATTCTGTCTGCATACTTTGCAACATCTTCCATACTATGAGACACCAATACGACGCTTATTGCTGTCTTTTTGTAAATATCGTATATAGCCTCCAGAATCTCATTCCTACCTAAAGGATCAAGTCCCGCAGTCGGCTCATCTAAAATAATTATTTCCGGTTTCATCGCTAAAACACCGGCAATCGAAACTCTCTTCTTCTGGCCGCCCGACAAATCAAACGGTGATTTATTCCATACCGATTCATCAACTCCCACCAGTTTCAAAGCTTCAATTGCCCTCATTTCAGCAGTTTCACTGTCAAATCCCTGATTGACCGGTCCGAACATCACATCCTTCAAAACACTCATTTCAAATAACTGATGATCCGGATATTGAAAAACCAGCCCCACGCCATTTCTGACATGTTTTCTATCATATCCTTCAGACCAAATATCATCATCATGGTAAAACACTCTGCCTTCCGAAGGTTTAATCAATGAATTAAGCTGCTGTATTAATGTTGATTTTCCTGACCCAGTATGACCTATTACTGCAAGATACTCATTTCTGTAAATATTCAGATTAATGTTTTTAAGAACCTTATTACTGAATATTGTTTTTTCATCATAAACATATGAAACATTATTCAACGAAAGTATGGGTTCTCCATCTTCCTTTTTTGAAAAATTTTCTATTTTCTTTCTGAGAGGAATCATACTTCTGTACAATCTATCCGAAACATTTTTGAACATCATCATACTTCTATGAAATTCGGCATTTGTAAGACATATCCCAAAATCCGGAAGATTTTTACATATTAGATATGATATTTCCGTAACTTGTGGAACATCAAGACTGAGTTCTTTCATTCTTTCAACGTCCGCAATAAGCTCTCTCGGCGTTCCGTTTTCTGCAATTCTTCCTTCTTTCATAACTATCAATCTGTCAGCATCAACAACCTCGTCCATGTGATGTGTTACTAAAATGACAGTCATACCATTTTCTTTATTCAGTTTTTTTATTGTATTAAGAACCTCTTTCCGCCCTTCTGGATCCAGCATTGCTGTAGGTTCATCCAATATTATGCACTGCGGTCTCATAGCAAGGACACCGGCTATTGCTACTCTTTGTTTTTGACCGCCTGAGAGACGATTAGGGGAACTTTTCAAAAAATTCTGCATATTCACGCTTCTTAGTGCCTCATCAACCCTTATTCTGATTTCAGAGGTTTCAATTCCAATATTTTCCGGTCCAAACGCAACATCTTCTTCTACAACCGTTGCTACTATCTGATTATCAGGATTTTGAAACACCATTCCGGCTTCGGTTCTAATCGAAAGTACATTATCTTCCAAGGACGTATCTTTTTCATTTACATACACTTTGCCCTCTGTAGGAAATAACAGACAGTTAATATGTCTTGCCAATGTAGACTTACCCGAACCGTTATGTCCGAGTATTGCAATGAATTCGCCCTTATTCACCTCAAGAGAAACTCCGTCAACTGCCGTGAAATCCTCTGTTTCATCTGTAACCGTATTATGGGTTTTATATTTGTGTACAAGATTTTTTATGCTTACAATTGCCATAAAATCCTCCTGAAAAAACAATGCATTGCCGATTAAACACGACTAAACTACAAAAAGAGGGTGTTAAGATTAACACCCTCTCAAAATCTGATTGCTTATGAATTAAACTAATTCAATAAGTACTTCCATTGCTGCATCACCTTTACGCTGACCAATCTTAACGATTCTTGTATAACCGCCATTACGTCCGGCATACTTTGGTGCGATCTCATCAAAAAGTTTTGCAACAAGGTCAACTTCCTTAACAGCCTTCTTCTTGCCATTTACGGAAGTATCAACTGTCTTTGCTGTATAAAGATACGCCATCATCTTTCTTCTTGCGTGAAGTCTTGATGGGTTGTCCTTCTTGATTGTCTTTTCAACTTCATCATAAACGTCAACCTTCTTGCCATCAACAACTTCCTTAACACGCTTGCCGTCTTTATCCTTACGTGCAACCTTTGTTGTTACAGTAACAGTTTCATAATTATCTTTTTCCTTAATTGCAAGAGCTATCATGCTCTCAGCAATCTTACGGATTTCTTTTGCTTTAGCTTCAGTAGTAACCATCTTGCCATTAACTAAAAGGCTTGTAACCTGACCTCTGAGTAATGCCTTTCTCTGGTCTGCAGTTCTACTAAGTTTTCTATAGCCTGCCATTTAAATTCCTCCTTTAAAACTAACTGAATAGTTTTAGTCTTCACCAACATTTAATGATAAACCAAGCTCTTTAAGCTTAGCAAGTACCTCTTCAAGTGATTTACGTCCAAGATTTCTAACCTTCATCATATCTTCTGATGTACGATTAGTTAATTCTTCAACAGTATTAATGCCTGCTCTCTTAAGGCAGTTGTATGAACGAACTGAGAGTTCAAGTTCATCGATACTCATCTCAAGAACTTTTTCTTTCTCATTATTAACAGGCTCAGCCATTACTTCAGCAGTTCTTGCACTCTCTGATAAATCAATGAATGCGTTAAGATGCTCACTTAAAACCTTAGCCGCAAGACTTACAGCCTCATCCGGCTCAATTGTTCCATTTGTGAATACATCAAGTGTGAGCTTGTCGAAATCTGTAATCTGACCAACACGTGTGTTATTTACGGTAAGATTTACTCGCTCAACCGGAGTGTAGATAGAATCAATCGGAATAATTCCAATTGGAAGATCCTCTTTCTTATTCTTATCTGCACTTACATAACCTCTGCCCTTTGTAATAGTAAGCTCAATATATAACTTGCTGTCCGCTCCGCCGTTAAGAGTGGCGATAACCTGATCCGGATTAAGAATCTCAATGTCTGGATCACAATGAATATCTCCTGCTGTAACAACTCCTTCACCTGCGAATTCAATATAAGCAAGCTTTGGTTCGTTTGAGTCGCTGTTGTCTTTAATAGCTAAACTCTTGATATTCATTATTATTTCGGTTACGTCTTCTCTGACTCCGGGAATTGTTGAAAATTCATGTACAACTCCGTCAATCTTAACCTGACTCACTGCTGCACCCGGTAAAGACGAAAGCATAATTCTTCTCAAGGAGTTTCCCAATGTAGTACCATAACCTCTTTCAAGTGGTTCTACAACAAATCGACCATACTTTTTATCATCTGAAATTTCTGCAATTTCAATCCTAGGCTTTTCAAAATCAAACATATGCGACCCTCCTTTTGGGCGAAAAGAGTATATTCTTTACTATTTGGAATATAACTCGACAATAAGCACTTCGTTTACAGGTACATCAATCATGTCTCTGCTTGGATATTCCTTAACAGTACCGCTAAGAGATTCCTTGTCTGACTCTAACCAAGCCGGAACAGTTCTTCCCTCAGTTACTTCAAGGATATCCTTGAATCTCTGACCAGCTTTATTCTTTGCCTTTCCACTTACTGTGATAACATCCCCTGCCTTAACTGAATAAGATGGAATGTTAACAACCTTACCGTTAACAAGAATGTGCTTGTGATCAACAATCTGTCTTGCTTCTGTTCTTGTTCTCGCAAGACCAAGACGGAATACAACGTTGTCAAGTCTGGTTTCAAGGATAATCATAAGGTTTTCACCAGTTGTACCAAACTTAAGCTTCTTAGCTTTCTCAAAATTATTACGGAAAGGCTTTTCAAGTACACCATAAATGAACTTTGCCTTCTGTTTTTCTCTTAACTGTAAGCCATACTCACTTACTTTCTTTCCTGCTCTCGCTGAAGTTCTGTTAGACTTCTTGTCAATTCCTAAATAAGAAGGATCTACGCCGAGAGATCTACATTTCTTTAAAACAGGACCCATGTCTCTAGCCATTTCACTTTACCTCCTTAAATTAGACTCTTCTGCGCTTAGGTGGGCGGCAACCATTGTGAGGAACCGGAGTTACGTCACGAATACTTGTTACATTAATGCCACATGCCTGAAGTGCACGAATTGCTGCTTCTCTACCTGAACCAGGACCTTTTACAAAAACGTCAACTGACTTTAAGCCCTGAACTGCTGCTGCCTTTGCTGCAGTCTCTGCTGCCATCTGAGCCGCATATGGTGTGGATTTTCTTGAACCTCTGAATCCTAAACCACCTGCACTAGCCCATGAAATTGCATTACCCTCAGCATCTGTGAGTGTAACGATTGTATTATTAAAGGAAGACTGAATATGTGCCTGTCCACGGTCAATATTTTTCTTAACACGCTTCTTAGCTGATGTCTTCTTTGATGCTACGACTTTCTTAGCCATCACTTAACCTCCTAATAGACTAAATCCTTGGTAATTATTTCTTCTTATTAGCAACTGTACGCTTTGGACCCTTACGAGTTCTTGCGTTAGTCTTAGTCTTCTGTCCACGAACTGGAAGACCCTTTCTGTGACGGATACCTCTGTAGCATCCCATTTCCTGAAGTCTCTTGATGTTTAAAGCGATTTCTCTTCTTAAATCACCTTCAACAGTGTATTCTGCGTCAATAACGTCACGAATACGACCTACTTCATCGTCTGTTAAATCACGACATCTTGTGTCAGGATTAACATTAGCTTTTTCAAGAATACGACCAGCACTCACCCTACCGATACCATATACGTAAGTAAGACCGATCTCTACACGTTTCTCTCTTGGTAAATCAACACCACTGATACGAGCCATGTACTTTAAACCTCCGTTAAAAAATAATGGATTGGGAAATATTCCCATTTGTTTTGTCGGAATAATCCGACCAGCCGCTTTAAACCATGACAATACAAGCCGGTATTGCTAATCCGGAGATAATGACATCCGGATTAAAACTGCCTTTAGCAGTCCACAGTATCACAATAGTATGTTTCAAACCGGGTTATGTTCGAAACACTGTAACACAAAAAGCAAGAACTACTTTATAGTAACAACGCACATATAGCGGTTGAATTAGCCTTGTCTCTGTTTGTGTCTAGGGTTCTCACAAATAATCATGATGTTACCCTTTCTTTTGATTACTTTGCATTTTTCGCAAATTGGCTTTACTGAAGACCTAACCTTCATAGTTTAAGTCACTCCTTTCAAAAAAAGTCCACTTACAATATTAACAGAAATGTTTGTATATTGCAAGTGGTTTTTTCAAACTTTTTCAATTTTTATCTTTGTGCGTCAAATCCGGCATTTCAGACTGACCACAACGTGTTACTCTTATTCTTATAAGCCCTAACACAAGAGATACTTATTTATCTCTCCAAACGATTCTTCCTTTTGTAAGATCATAAGGAGACATTTCCAATGTTACTGTATCACCGGGTACGATTTTAATATAGTTCATGCGAAGCTTTCCGCTTATATGAGCAAGAACTATATGCCCGTTTTCAAGTTCTACACGAAACATGGCATTAGGAAGTTTTTCAACTACCTTGCCTTCAATCTCTAAGACATCGCTTTTAGACATGTTCCTCCATTCCGTACATAAATGTACATCCTGCCATTCAACACTTTAAAATTTGTTTCACGAATTATTCATCCATAAAACCGGTTCTATATAATGTATGCAGATAATCTATATCTTATTATCTTATGCAAGGATTGCAAGGATATCTTCAAATACCTTATCAACATCCTGTGTTCCATCAACAGTTTTAAGGATTCCTTCTTTATTATAGTAATCAATAAGCGGCTGTGTCTGTTTATGATAAACATCAAGTCTCTTCTGAACTGTTTCAGGCATGTCATCGTCACGAACAGTAAGCTTACCACCGCAAAGATCACAGATACCTTCTGTCTTAGGAGGGTTATATTTGATATGGAATGTGCCTCCACATGCTACACAGGCTCTTCTGCCACCCATTCTTGTAACAATTCTTTCATCAGGAACATCTACATCAATTGCATAATCCATCTTTTCATTTTTTGCCGCAAGGCTTGCTGTAAGTGCCTCTGCCTGAGCAATTGTTCTTGGGAATCCGTCAAGTACATATCCGTTTGCACAATCATCATTAGTGAATCTGTCCATAATCAATTCAAGTGTAAGTTCATCCGGAACTAAAAGTCCCTGATCCATGAACGCCTTTGCTTTCTTTCCAAGTTCCGTTCCATTTTTTATATTTGCTCTGAAAATATCACCTGTAGAAATGTGTGGAATTCCGAATTTTGCAGCTATCATTTTAGCCTGTGTTCCTTTTCCAGCACCAGGTGCTCCTAACATAACGATTTTCATATGCCACCTCTTATGTTTTTACTTTAATATAAAAACTCAAATATAGTAATTAGAGCGGAACAATGATGTACCGCTCTAATTTACCTATTTATGAATTTAAGAATCCTTTATAATGACGTTCTACCATCTGAGTTTCTATCTGCTTAAGGGTTTCAAGTACTACACCTACAACGATTATAAGCGATGTTCCTCCAAAAGAAACACTTGCATTGAAAGCTCCTGAGAAGAAAATAGGAATAAGAGCAACTACCGTAAGCAATGCTGCTCCGATAAGAACTATCTTATTTAATACAGATGTAAGATATTCAGTAGTCGGTTTCCCCGGTCTGATACCAGGAATAAATCCACCCTGTTTCTTCATATTGTTTGCAACTTCAAGCGGATTAAATGTAATGCTTGTATAGAAATATGCAAAGAATATAATAAGTACAATGTAAATCAAAGCTCCAAGAGTATACTTGAATTCTGCAAATGATTTAAAATTGAACCAATTAGAATCATTAAAAAGATATAATATCTTCTGCCATAATGTTGCATTTGGACCTGTTGCAGCACTAATGCCGAAGAATGATGATATAATCTGTGGGAACTGTAAAAATGAAATAGCAAAGATTACAGGAATTACTCCGGATGTATTCACCTTGAGTGGAATATATGTGCTGCTTCCGCCATACATTTTACGTCCGACAACTTTTTTACTGTACTGAACAGGAATTCTTCTTGTTGCATCCTGAAGCATAATGATAAGAATTACTGTTGCTGCTACCACAAGAATGATTATCGCTGCTGCGATGACACCATTAACAGCTGTACTTGCATTTACTACAAATACTCTGAAAAGATTAACAAAATCAGATGGAATCTTCGCAACAATGTTAATGGTAAGTATAATTGAAATACCATTACCCACACCATACTCAGTAATATTCTCACCAAGCCACATAAGGAATGCTGAACCTGCAGTAAAGCATACAACAATTACAAGAATGGTTGTAATCTTCTTGTCTGTTGTATATCCGCTTCTTGCGAAGCCGTAAGCCATTGCTGATGACTCAATAAGAGCGAGTGCAATAGTAAGATAACGTGAAATCTCTGCAATTTTCTTTCTTCCCGTTTCACCATCCTTCTGCATTTCAGCAAGCTTAGGAATTGCAATAGTCATAAGCTGCATTATGATCGAAGATGTGATATATGGAGAAATATTTAATGCAAGAATAGACATCTGTGTAAATGAACCACCTGTCAGTGCATCAAAAAAGCCAAGATTCATGTTTGAAAGCCAGCTTGATACCAGCGCCTGGTTAATACCAGGTGCCGGTATAGCTGAACCAATTCTTACTACTACAAGACAAAAGAATGTAAAAATCAACTTTTTACGGAGATCTTTCACCTTGAATGCATTGATGATTGTGCTAAACATATTAGATCACCTCTGCACTTCCACCAAGAGACTGGATTTTCTCAACGGCACTTGCACTGAATGCATCTACCTTAACATCAAGCTTCTTAGTTAACTCTCCATTTCCAAGTATTTTAACGCCATCTTTTGGATTGCTTACAACACCCTTAGCCATTAATGTTTCAACTGTTACTTCGTCTCCATCATTAAATACCTTATCAAGAGTGCTGATATTTACTGTTATAATTTCCTTAGTATTTCTGTTCTTGAAACCGCGCTTAGGAAGACGACGGTATAAAGGCATCTGACCACCTTCAAAGCCAATACGTGGAGCTCCAGAACGAGCTTTCTGTCCCTTATGACCCTTACCTGCTGTCTTACCATTTCCCGATCCATGACCACGGCCTCTTCTGAAGCTGTCGCTCTGTCTTGAACCTTCAGCTGGCTTTAACTCTGATAAATTCATCGCTGAACCTCCTTATATTAGATTTCTTCTACCTTAACTAAATGTTTAACCTGAGCAACCATTCCTCTGGTTGCAGCATTGTCAGGAAGAACACATGAGGAATTTGTTTTCTTTAAACCAAGAGCCTCAACTGTCTTCTTATGCTTAGGAATTGCACCTATGGTAGATTTTACAAGTGTGATTTTTAATTCTGCCATATTACTCCTTTCCGTCACATCATATTGTGACCGGATCTTTCTGATCAACTAAATCCTATAAATCACTAACTGAAATGCCACGCTTAGCAGCAACTTCTTCCGGAGTCTTAAGGTTCTTTAAGCCTTCAATTGTAGCAAGTACAACATTCTGCTTATTATTTGAACCAAGTGACTTTGTTCTGATGTTCTTGAAACCAGCGAGCTCAAGTACATTACGTGCAGGACCACCGGCGATGATACCTGTACCTTCAGGAGCTCTCTTAAGTAATACGGAAGCACTACCGAATTCACCAATGAAATCATGAGGAACACTGCCATTCTTATCAAGTGGTAATGAAATCATGTTCTTGATTGCATCTTCCTTGCCCTTACGGATAGCTTCTGGAACTTCAGTAGCCTTTCCTAATCCAGCGCCAACGTGTCCGTTCTGATCACCAACGATAACCAATGCTGCAAAACGCATATGACGGCCACCCTTAACAACCTTTGTTACACGCTTAATTGAAACAACCTTGTCAACTAATTCTAACTGACTGGCATCAATAATTTCACGTTTCATGCGATTACCTCCTAAAATACCAGACCAGCTTCACGAGCTGCTTCTGCTAAAGCCTTAATTTTTCCTGCATATATAAAGCCGCCTCTGTCAAATACAACTTCAGTGATTCCTGAAGCGAGAGCCTTCTTTGCTACAGCAGTACCAAGTGCTGCTGCTGCTTCTACATTATTTGTTTTCTCAAGAGATGCCTTGAGATCCTTATCTAATGTTGAAACAGCTACAAGTGTCTTCTGAGCTTCATCATCAATAATCTGTGCATACATGTGATTATTGCTTCTGAAAACTGCAAGACGTGGTCTCACGGAAGTACCGGAGAAACGATTACGAACTCTGAGATGCTTTTTTCTACGTACATCTGATCTACATTCTTTGCTTACCATATTCTTTCATTCCTCCTTTTACTTCTTA
>CAZNGY010000046.1:0-12306 GCA_964572955.1 uncultured Lachnoclostridium sp. | reverse complement strand
CAGCCAATACAACTGCTACGCTTAAAAAGTCTAACTTTTGGGGGTCACTTCATTGCATTTTTGCGGAAGTGCTTTTTTCTACAGAAAATGAGAATTAAAAGGATTATGTTGTTTATAATGGAGATATTTTTGGATAGAATTATACAATTATTATATGATTTTTTCCAAATTATTACATTTTGGAAAAAACCAACAAAAAAAGCATCTGGTATGTTGATTTTATTGTTCATTTCGGTTATAATGAGGAAAGCAAACAGGACATAACCTGTACAATTTATATGAGCATGACTCAAAAAAGGAGGAAACTTATGTTAAAGAAAAAATTAATTGCTCTTGGCCTTTCAGCAGCAATGGTTGGTTCTTTAGTTGCATGCGGAAGCGAGAGTTCTTCTACAGGCAGTGAAACAAAACCAACAACAGCTCCTACACAGGCGGGAAAAGAGGACGGAGATGATAACGGCCTTAAGAGTGCAGCGGCAGATCACAGTTCAGTTGATGCCGGAAGCATTGTTGATTTTGAGGATGGTGCATATACATTCGCAACAGTTAATGACTCTGATTGGACAAAGGATGCAGATGCTGAAATGTCTGTTTCAGAACAGCTTGGTTCAAAGGTTCTTTATATGACAAGACCAAATAATGGAAGTGGCACAGGTCTCGCTATTGATGTTGTTGGACTTCTTGGAGATAAGGCAGCAGATTGTACAAAGATTTCTGTTGATATCGGTATTAATCCATCAGGAAGTGATTTTGCAGCTCTTTCAGGAAATCTTATTGTATATACAGGTGAGACAAATACATCAGTATCACAGAATTTCTCAATTTACAAGGCAGATGCAGCATGCAAGACAGTTGAAATCGATATTTCTTCAAGTCCACTTGTAGCAGGTGCTTCAAACTACCTTACAATTGGTGATCTTCAGGATACAGGTGCAAAACCTTCTTCAATTTACATTGACAATATTATCTGCTATGATGCTTCTGGAAATCCTATTGCACTTAATAAGAGTGTTGAATTTGCAGTTGACGGTGTTGGATCATTCGATTGGTCAGGTACAGTTGTAAAACCTGAAAATGAAGTTGCGGTTCTTACACCAAACGAAGTAACAGGTGGTGGCTGGTGGCCATCAGAATCATGTGCTTTTGCATTCCAGGCAAATGATTCATATCCATCTCTTACAGATGACCTTGGTGCTTCATTCGGTGAAGGTGATGTACTTACGATTTATTATTCGCTTACAGATGCTGATGTAGCTTCAAGTACAGACAATATGTATCAGTGGTTCCCATACATCAGAGCTCAGAACTGGCCTGCATCAGATGAAGACGGCAATCAGCTTGATGATGACGGTTCAGGTTGGGGATACAGCACAATTGTTGACGTTGGATATGATGTAGATCAGGATGATGACGGAAACAATAAATTTATTGATGGTTCTATGATTAATGAATCAGCTACAATTTGCCAGTATTCATTTGAATATGTAAATCAGAAGTTCCTTGATGCAGGTGCTCCTGAAAATTGGCAGGATTACTGTGACTTCTTTGGTATTGCTGACCGTGGTTCAGCTTTAAAGATTGTTGCAATTACAATTGGTAAGTTACCACAGTAATTCTTAATTAATTTATTTTGATTGTGACCGGGGAGAAATCCCCGGTTTCAATAATAAAAAATTAATAAGGAGGAAAGCAATGAGTTATTTAAAGAAAGCAGTGTCCATTATGCTTGCAGCTACAATGGTATTAAGCCTTGCAGCCTGTGGTAAAGATAAGGAAGCTGGTTCTGATGAAGTAGAGAAGTCTGCTTTATATCAGGAAACAACAAGAGTACTCAATATCGGCTCATGGTATGAGCAGTATTATACATCCGCACATTCAGATGTATATGATAACCCAAAGGTTGATGATATTGAGAATGCTGAGAAGCAGCTCAATAACATGAGAACAATCGAAAAAAGATATAACGTTGAGTTATATTACAACAACCTTACATGGAATGGTGTAATTGAGTCAATCAATACATCCATCATGGCAGGTACACCTGAGTGTGATATTTACATGGTTGATTTACAGTTCGGTATTCCGGCTGTACTTAACAGCTATGCAATGTCTCTTGAAGACATTCTTTTAAACAGCCAGGAAGCTAAAGACGGCAAGATTGAGCAGAAGTATATTGACGTTTTATCAGGCGAATCTGATGTTATTACAACATTACAGTTTACAACAGACGGTCTTAACTATCTCTTTGGCGGAAAAGCTCTTAATCTTGGTGGTTATACACTTGGTTATAACAAAGACCTTATCGAACAGTATGCACTTACAGATCCATACGAGTTATATGTAAACAATAACTGGACATGGGATGAGTGGCTTAAAGACATGATCGCAATCACACAGGATACCGATGGTGATGGTGCTACAGATCAGTGGGGTTGGAGAGCTCCTTGGACAACATTAACAACACAGTTGCTTATGTCTAACGGCACAACAATCTGTGGTCTTACACCTGATGAAAGCGGTAAGATTAGTGAAAGCCTTTCTTCAGAAGCAACTATCGAAGTTCTTAACTTTATGTATGATATGTTCCAGACATACAAAGTATCTTTCTGGGATGCAGATTGTGACAGCAACTGGAATGATAACGTATATGCATACGGTAAGGGAAATATCGGTTTCTTCTTAGGAGCTGCATGGATTCAGCAGGAAGCAGATCCTGATCAGGATTTATTTGAAAGCATTGGTATGGTTAACTGGCCTGTAGGACCTCATGGAAATGCTGAAACAAACAAGAGTATTAATGTAACAACAGGTACATATTACTTTATTCCTGTTGGTATTGAAAATCCTGCATTAGTATTCTGTGTAATGTATGATTATACTAACTGGTATGATAATGATCTTGAGCTTCGTGATGACACTTCATGGTTTGAAGAGTGGACATATACAGAAGAAAACTTTGAAGTTCTTAAATCTATGGGTGATGATGGTTCAGACTTAGGTATGGATCTCTGGGATCAGTGTAAGTTCTCTGACGATTATCAGATTCGTGGTATCATAGAGACTGGTTCTGATGCTACACCAATTACTGTTAGTGAGTTCGTAAATGCTAATA
This sequence comes from uncultured Lachnoclostridium sp., assembly GCA_964572955.1. Classification (GTDB taxonomy): domain Bacteria; phylum Bacillota; class Clostridia; order Lachnospirales; family Lachnospiraceae; genus UBA3775. The sequence goes on along the minus strand of CAZNGY010000046.1, from coordinate 9,194 downwards.
AGCAGATTGTTCAGGATTATCTTGACAAGAACTTTAATAAGTAAAAGTATAAGGCATTGTCCTTTGCAATTTTCAAAAAGGCGGTATTTATACCGCCTTTTTGTTTAAGAAAATCATATCGGCAATATGATTAAAGAATGATATAATTGTAATATTTTTAGCAATATATCATCAATATATTTTCGAACAAAAAGAATATAATCTTGTTCGTGATATAGATGAAATTTTGCTAAAACTATTAATGTACGGAGGTTAAAATGCAGCAATCAGTTTTAGATAGAGGAATTATAAATATTGGGAGTATGTATAGATTTCACAAAGTTTTTAAGAAAATGGAAAAACGTGAAGAATGCAATATTGTTTTCCTCGGAGGTTCTATTACCCAAGGGTGCAATGCGGCGGTTAATGAGCTTTGTTACGCCTATAGAGTATATGATTGGTTCGTAAGAATGTTTCCTGCAACAAAAATCAACTTTATAAATGCAGGAATTGGTGCAACAACGTCTGAACTTGGAGTGGCCAGAGTTTCAGAAGATGTGTTAAAATATAATCCGGATATTGTTTTTGTGGAATTTTCGGTTAATGATTCAAATAATGAAAAATTCATGGAAACATATGAGAGTCTTCTTAGAAAGATACTGCTTTCACTGTCAGAACCTGCAGTTTTTACATTTAATAATGTTCAATATGATGATGGTGTAAACGCACAGGAAGTACATAACAAAATCGGTAAATTTTATGATCTTCCGATTGTCAGTATGAGGGATAGTATATATGAAGAAATACTTTTAGGAAATATTACCTCAGAGGATATTTCTACTGACAATCTTCACCCTAACAGTAAGGGACATGGACTTCTTTATGAAGCAATAGTTAATCTGTTACAAGTGATTTGTGCTCAGTATTTTACCGGAGAGGTTGATGAAGAAGTATATGTTGTACCGGATAAAACCATTACACCGGTAAGATTTTTTTCGTCTGAGAGAATCAGAAATGAAGTGGTGAAACAGATAGATTTTGAATCAAATAATGTTACGGTAGATGAACGTGAACAGTATGAAGTAAAAGACTGCTTTAAAAAAGGTATAATCTTTAACGGGAAGGATTCATATGTTTCAGCAGATTTGATTTTTAAAGGCTTATCGGTTCAGTTTTGCAAACATCCGGGAACTGAATCACCTAAGTGTTCTATCTATGTTGATGGTGAACAGAGAGGTGTTTTAGATGGAAATTTTGATGAAACATGGGGAGATTGCCTGTATCTTCAAAATATAATTGAATTTGATACCAGAAAAATTCATTCGGTAAGGATAGAAGTTGAAGAGTATCCTGAAAATTGTGAAAACGGTTTTTATTTTGTATCATTTATTACATACTAGGAGGAAATATGAGTATTTTATCAGAAAGAGCAAAAAAACATTTGGAAAATGTAATTATTCCCTTTTGGAAAAGCATGAAAGACGATGAAAACGGTGGCTTTTATGGTTATAAGGATTTTGAACTTAAAGTCAATAAAAAAGCTGAGAAAGGGTGTATTCTCAACAGCAGAATTCTTTGGTTTTTCTCTAATGCATATCTTACATTAAAAGACGAGGAATTACTTAAGTACGCAGATCATGCTTATGATTTCATGGTAAAAAACTGTTTTGATGATGTTAATGGAGGTATTTATTGGTCACTTAACTATGACGGAACACCATGTGACACTACGAAGCACACATATAATCAGGCTTTTGCAATCTATGCATTATCAACATATTTTGATGCAACAAGCAAAGAGGAAGCTATTAATCATGCATATGAACTTTATGATATAATAGAGAATAAAATGACGGATGAACTTGGATACCTTGAAGCATTCACGATTGATTTTAAGCCTGAATCAAATGAAAAGCTTTCGGAAAATGGTGTAATGGCAGAAAAGACAATGAATACACTTCTTCATGTTTTTGAAGCATATACAGAGTGTGTGAGGGTAACAGGACATAAGGGTATGAAGGAAAGACTGTACTTTATGCTTGATATCATTGACAGGAAGATTTATAACCGTGAACTTAACAGACAGGAGGTCTTTTTTGACAGAGAATATAATTCATTAATTGATTTACATTCATATGGCCATGATATTGAAACAGCCTGGCTTGTAGACAGGTGTCTTGATATACTTGATGATAAAGAAATAACAGAAAGAATTTCTCTTATAACAAAGGCACTTACTGAGAAAATTTATGACAGGGCTTATATTTCACATTCACTTCTTAATGAATGTGAAAAAGGTGTAGATAATACAACAAGAATCTGGTGGGTTCAGGCAGAAGCGGTTGTTGGTTTTTACAATGGATATGCTCGTACCGGAAATGAGAAATACAGAGATGCAGCAGTTGACATTTTTGATTATATAGAGGAAAAGCTTGTAGACAATAGAAAAGGCTCGGAATGGTTCTGGTGCCTTGATGAGAATGGTGAACCATCAACAAGACAGCCAATTGTTGAACCTTGGAAGTGTCCATATCATAATGGTCGTATGTGTATGGAGTTAATAAATAGAGATTAAAAGGAGAAATTAGCAAATGATTCATCCAAAGTATTTTGAAGAGCTTAAAAAACAGGAAGAAATTATTACGAGAAAAAACGAGCCGTCGGATTTTTACAATGGCATTTATACAAAGTATAAATATCCTGTAATTACAAGGGAATTTATTCCTCTTTTTTGGAAATATGACCTGAATTCGGAGACAAATCCTGATTTTATGGAGCGTCTCGGCGTGAATGCAACAATGAATTCCGGTGCCATAAAATTAAACGGGAAGTATTATCTTGTTGTAAGAGTTGAAGGAAATGACAGAAAATCTTTTTTTTCCGTTGCAGAAAGTGATAACGGAATTGATAACTTCAGATTCTGGGATTATCCGGTTATTCTCCCGGATACATGTCCTGAAGAGACTAACGTTTATGATATGCGTCTTACACAGCATGAAGACGGTTATATATATGGTGTTTTCTGCTCTGAAAGCAAGGATACAAGCGTTAATGATCTCTCGGCTGCAGTTGCAGCTGCTGGAATTGTAAGAACAAAAGATCTTAAAACATGGGAAAGACTTGACAATCTTAAAACTCTTAATTCACCACAGCAGAGGAACGTTGTTCTTCATCCCGAATTTGTAAATGGGAAATATGCATTTTATACCAGACCTATGGATGACTTTATTGATACAGGTTCAGGCGGAGGTATTGGTTTTGGATTGTGCGATGATATTGAGCATGCGGTTATTGATGAAGAAATAATAACAAGCAAGAGAAAATATCATACAATTACTGAGGCAAAGAACGGTGCAGGAGCTGTTCCAATCAAGTCAGAAAAAGGATGGCTTCATATTGCACATGGAGTAAGAAATACAGCAGCAGGTTTGAGATATGTGCTTTATGCATTTGCTACGGATTTAAATAATCCGACAAAAGTAATTGCAGAACCGGGCGGAATGCTTCTCGGACCAAGAGAAGAAGAAAGGGTCGGAGACGTTTCGAATGTAGTATTTACAAATGGTGCAATTGCTGACGACAATGGAGATGTATATATTTACTATGCTTCTTCAGATACAAGAATGCATGTAGCTAAAACGACAATAAAAAAACTTGAAGATTATATTTTTAACACGCCGGAGGATCCGTTAAGAAGTCCTGATTGCGTTAAACAGCGTTGTGCATTAATAGATGAAAACTTAAAACTTTTGAGTGAAGTTTAAATTTATGTTTTCAAAACAAGTTTTTTATTCTATAATCAAAGGGCATGTGTAAAAGAACAAATAATTATTGTCCTGCAAATTATATTAAAAAAATCATTTTGCAGGATGCGTTTATAAGGAGGATATCATGGATTATAAGGAAATATATAAGTTTTGGTGTGAAAATGAGTATTTTGATAAAGATACCAAGGCAGAACTTACAGCGATTTCATCAGATGAAAATGAGATTAAGGAAAGATTTTACAGAGATTTGGAATTCGGTACAGGTGGACTTAGAGGTATTATTGGTGCCGGAACAAACAGAATGAATATCTATACGGTTAGAAAAGCTACACAGGGTCTTGCAAACTTTATCATTAAAGAAGGTGGTCAGAATAAAGGTGTTGCAATTGCATATGACTCAAGAAATATGTCAATTGAATTTTCAGAGGAAGCAGCACTTTGTCTCTGTGCAAATGGAATTAAGGCATACAGATTTGATTCGTTAAGACCAACACCGGAGTTATCATTTGCACTTAGAGAACTTGGTTGTATTGCAGGTATTGTAATCACCGCATCTCATAATCCTGCTGAATACAATGGATATAAGGTTTATTGGGAAGATGGTGCACAGATTACACCACCTAAGGATACTGAAATCATCAGTGAAGTAAATGCCGTTTCAGATTGGAATATGGTAAAAACCATGTCACATGATGAAGCTGTTGCTGCAGGTCTTTATCACACAATCGGTGAAAAGATTGATGACAGATACATGGAAGAACTTAAGAAACTTATTGTTCAGCCTGAACTTGTCAGGGAAGTAGGAAAAACACTTAAGGTTGTCTATACACCTCTTCATGGAACAGGAAATATTCCTGCAAGAAGAATTCTTAAAGAAATAGGATTTGAAAATGTTTACGTTGTACCTGAACAGGAACTTCCTGACGGTAATTTTTCAACAGTAGAAAGTCCTAATCCAGAAAATAAAAGTGCATTTGAGCTCGCACTTAAACTTGCAGAAAAGGTGGGAGCGGATCTTGTTCTTGCAACCGATCCTGATGCTGACAGACTTGGTGTATATGCTAAAGACAGTGCAACCGGTGAATACAAATCATTTACCGGTAATATGTCCGGAATGATTATTTGCGAATATCTTCTTAGCATGAAAAAAGCGAAGAATGAACTTAAAGACGACAGTTTTATTGTTAAAACAATAGTTTCAACAAACATGACAGACAAAGTTGCCACAGAATATAATGTTGAAGTTAAAGAATGCCTTACGGGATTTAAGTATATTGGTGAGCTTATTAAAATTGCTGAAGAAACAGGCAAGGGTAAATATGAATTCGGTTTTGAAGAGAGCTATGGATGTCTTGTCGGTACACATGCAAGAGATAAGGATGCAATTGTTGCAGTGATGGCTCTTTGTGAGGCTGCGGCTTATTATTATACTAAGGGTCTTACTCTTTGGGATCAGATGATGGAAATTTATAAAAAGTATGGTTTCTTCAGAGAAGGACTTGAGACAATTACCCTTAAAGGAATTGAAGGTGCTGAAAAGATTAAGTCTATGATGGAATCAATCAGAAACAATCCGCCAAAGGAACTTGGTGGATACGAAGTGCTTTCTTTCAGAGATTATCAGAAAAATACAATTACTGATATTAAGACAGGAAATGTTTCTTCAACAGGTCTCAGAAAATCAAATGTTCTTTATTTTGATCTTACGAATGATGCATGGGTTTGTGTTCGACCATCAGGTACAGAACCTAAGATTAAATTCTATATTGGAGTTAAAGGAACAAGTTTTGAAGATGCAGACAAGCTTCTTGCCTCATTGACAGATGCTCTAATGAAACTTGTTTAATAAATAGGCTTTATATTTTTTTTGATATGATTGGTGAAAGATTCCGTAAAAGGAGTCTTTCACCTTTGTTGAATATAAACAAATGGAGGGGTTTGTGTGAAAAAAAGATTATTGAGTTTTATTATGACAACCGTAATAACGGCCTCTGTATTTGCCGGATGCGGAAAAAATAATTCAGGTAGCAAAACTGAAGAAGATTCGGCGGTAGTTACAGAAGAAACGGCGAATGTTTATGAGGTTGTTTCGACCAGGGCATATGATTATGATTTTACAAATGTTACAGCAAGGGAGTTTACGCAGTATCTTGCAATGGGATGGAATCTTGGCAATACATTTGATGCTACAGGTGGAAAATATGATGATCCTTATTCGCAGGAGACAAGTTGGGGTAACCCCGAGGTAACACAGGAACTTATCAAAGCAGTTGCCGATTATGGTTTCACAACAATAAGAATACCGGTGACTTGGGGAAATTATTGTGATGATAATTATGTAATTAATGAGGCATATATAGATCGTGTTCAGGAGGTTGTTGATTGGGCACTTGAAGAGGGACTTTTTGTAATATTAAATACACATCATGAATCATGGCTTGTTCCGACAAAGGAAAAATATGAAGAAGTATCTGAACAGCTTTGTACTATGTGGAAGCAGATAGCTGAGCATTTTTCAGATTATGACGAGAGACTTATATTTGAAGGTATGAATGAACCAAGAGTAGGAAATGACTGGAACGGAAATTCAACAACGCAGGAAGTGGTTAACAATCTTGGACTTGATTTTGTTGCAACAATAAGAGGATGTTCTGGCTATAATACAACAAGATTTTTAATGGTTCCGTGTTATGCCGCAACATCAAATTCAAATGTTTGGAAAAAATATAAATGGCCTGATGATGACAGAGTAATTATGTCAATCCATGCATACATGCCTTATGATTTTGCATTGAATACAAATGGTACAGATCAGTGGTCAAGGGAAAACAAAGGAGATACAGCTGATATTGACAGGCTTTTCTCTTCAATAAATGATATCATTTTGAAATCGGGTCATGCATGCGTTATAGGTGAAATGGGATGTATGGGAAAAGGACCTAATATTGATTCGAGAATTGATAATGCATCTTATTTTGCTGAGAAAGCATCATTTTACAGAGTACCATTCTGCTGGTGGGATAACAATTCATTTACAAGCGGAGAAACTTTTGGACTCATAAGAAGAACATTTAATAATTCACTGTATACCGGAATTATTGAAGGAATGCTTAATGCATGGTATTATACGGAATTTAAATTTGATACCAAGTAAGATATGACAATTTGTTTCGAAGGATTATCGTAACAATAATTTAAAGACAGAGTTCACCATGTGAACAGAAAAGAGGAATAAAATGGATTTACTTTTTTTAAAACCTATATTTAAGGAAATGATTTGGGGCGGAAACAAGCTTAGAAATTTTGGCTATGATATACCTGGTGATGATACCGGTGAATGTTGGGCAATAAGTGCACATCCAAACGGTGATTGCATTGTAACCAATGGAGAATTTGAAGGAAAAAGCCTTTCGGGATTATGGAATGAACACAGAGAGCTTTTTGGCAATTATGAAAGCGACAGATTCCCTCTTCTTATAAAGATAATAGACGCTAAAGACGATTTGAGCATTCAAGTTCATCCGGACGATGAATATGCAGGCAAAAATGAAAATGGTTCTCTTGGTAAAACCGAGTGTTGGTATATTTTGGATTGTGAGGAAAACACAAAAATTGTAATAGGTCATAATGCTAAGGATAGTAATGAAGTTGCTGATATGATTACAAATGCGAAGTGGAATGAGTTTATCAGAGAGGTTCCTGTACATAAGGGAGATTTCTTCCAGATTAATCCTGGAACACTTCATGCAATTAAAGGTGGAACCGTTATTCTTGAGACTCAGCAGAACAGCGATATTACATATAGAGTATATGATTATGACAGATTGCAGAATGGTAAACCAAGACAGCTTCATGTTAAACAGAGTATAGATGTAATAAAAGCTCCGTTTGTTGAAAATGCTGGTAATAATTTAGTTATAAGTGATCTGGGTGATTGTGTAATTACGCACCTTATAACATGTGACTGTTATTCTGTTGAAAAACTTGATATTGACGGATGTATAAGTTTTGATATGGAGGATCCATTTATGAATGTCAGTGTGTGTGAAGGCTGTGGTAAAATTAATGGAATTGATATTAAGAAAGGTGATCACTTCATTATTCCGGCAGGATATGGTGAATATACACTTGAAGGAAAAATGATGCTCATCAGAAGCTATGTCTGATAAACTGGGGTTAGTTAATAACAGAACAGTTTAATATGTATGAAAATAGCAAATAATAAGTGAATTGTGCTAAAAAGGGAGCGGATTAAATGATATGTGGCTGTCTGCCAGACAGATGTGTATCATTTAATCCGCTCCTGTTTTTTAGGAAAGATTAATTTTAGTAAAGTAGGAATCACCGGCTGTTTCACTTGATGACGTGTTATGTTATGCTTGCCTGTTATATGAGTTCGAAAATTTCTGACGGATTATCGATTATATAATCACAGTTTATTTCCTGAAGAAATTCACGTCCCCTGAACCCCCATGAAACACCAATACATTTTAAACCGGCATTGTGAGCAGTTTCAAGATCGACATCAGTATCACCGATATATATGCATTCGTCAGCTGTTACATTAAGATTCTTCATACATTCCATAACACTGTACGGATTCGGTTTTTTTGCATTAGGTGGAGCACCAATTGCACAATCAAATAAATCTTTAAAATAAAGTTTATCAAGTTCCTTTACCGCTGCATCAAGCTTATTCGAAACAATTGCTGTTTTATATCCCTGTTTCTTCAGGTTTATCAACATTTCAATTACACCGTCATATGCTTTGGTAGTGTCATACATGTGTTCCAGATAGTGTTCTTTGAAGATAGAAAGAAGTTCATTGAGTCTTTCTTCAGAGCAAAATTCCGGAGCACTTCTCTTCATAAGAACAGCTACACCGTTACCTATAAAATATTGTATTTCTTTAATAGTCCTTTGAGGATATGAAAACTTGGATAGAGAGTAATTGGTACTGTTCATCAAGTCTTCAAGAGTATATAGAAGGGTTCCGTCCAAGTCAAATATCAGAGCTTTATATTTCATTAATAAATCCTCCTAAAATTTGTTAGCAAAGAGATTATACTTGAAAAAAAAGAATAATGGAACATAAATTTGATGAATTTAAAATAAACAATGAAAGCTGATATCTTAAAGAATTTGCTGTTTTTTATTTATACTACATGTGGTATAATATCTAAGCGTGATGTATGCTGTTGCAGTTTCACAGAATATTTATTACTGTATGTGATACAGAGAAAATTATCGGAGGATTTTATGAAGACAGATATTGAGATAGCTCAGGAAGCAAAAATGCAGCCAATAAAAATTGTGGCATCAAAGCTTGGTATGACTGAGGATGATATAGAAATGTATGGAAAATATAAGGCGAAAATTTCAGCTGAGTATTTAAATTCTCTAAATGAAAGAGAAGACGGTAAGCTTGTTCTTGTTACAGCAATAAAT
>CAZNGY010000045.1:0-13019 GCA_964572955.1 uncultured Lachnoclostridium sp. | reverse complement strand
CATCTGCTCTGTCGTCATTCTTGTTGCAATTAAAGACTGATGTGCATCACGAAGCACGGTCTCTGTAATTTTAACACCCATTGTGTTTACCTCCAAAAATTAAATAACACGTTACTGTAACTGTTTATACTCCGAATACAGCCATAAACACACCTGCCGCAACTGCAGTACCGATAACTCCGGCTACGTTAGGTCCCATTGCATGCATAAGAAGGAAGTTTGTAGGATCCTCTTCTGCACCGACTTTCTGGGAAACTCTGGCTGCCATAGGAACGGCCGATACACCTGCAGAACCGATAAGCGGATTAACAGCACCATGTGTAGCCTTACACATAATTTTACCAAAAAGTACACCGCCTGCAGTTCCTATTGCAAAAGCAACAAGACCGAGAAATACAATCTTTATTGTTGTCCACTGCAAGAACGCCTGTGCACTTGTTGTTGCTCCAACTGATGTTCCGAGGAGAATTACTACGATATACATCATTGCGTTTGAAGCTGTTTCTGTAAGCTGCTTAACAACACCCGACTCTTTGAAAAGGTTACCAAGCATCAGACAACCGATAAGAGGAGCAGTATCAGGAAGGATAAGTACTACTACTACAGTTACAACTACAGGGAAAAGAATTCTCTCAAGCTTTGTTACCGGTCTAAGCTGTTCCATCTTAATCTTACGTTCTTCTTTAGTTGTAAGAAGCTTCATAATAGGCGGCTGGATAATTGGAACGAGTGACATGTATGAGTAAGCCGCAACTGCAATAGGTCCCATAAGTGCTGTCTGTCCAAGTTTTCCTGCAAGGAAAATTGATGTAGGTCCGTCCGCACCACCTATAATTGAAACTGCTGCTGCCTGAGCATCAGTAAATCCAAGAAGAATTGCAAAAATATAAGCCGTAAAAATACCAAGCTGTGCAGCCGCACCAAGAAGGAAACTCTTTGGATTTGCAATAAGAGGTGCAAAATCCGTCATGGCTCCTACACCCATGAAAATAAGACATGGAAGGATTGACCACTCGTCAAGCATAAAGAAATAATAAAGAATACCACCATTTGTATTGCTTGTCTTTTTATAAGATGCTCCTTCAACAGAGATGTTGTCCTGCATGTTGTTATATTTTTCAGAACCGACATCTTCAACGACAACCATGTTACCATCTTCTGCTTCATAGACATAATTCTTATATAAATCTACCTTTTCAGCTTCAATGTTGTTGTTTTTCTTTACATCTTCTTCGGTATACTCATTACCTTCACTATCAAGATAAACAACCTCATATTCAACTTCCTTCATCTCACCGTCAATTTTATACTTCATTGTACACTCATCTTTACTTGTAAATGTAATTGAAGCGAGCTGGTGATCAACGGATTCAGCACTGTCATAAAATGCATATGTTGTACTTGGCTCCGATGCAATTGACGGATACATATTTACAAGAAGCATACCAAATGAAATCGGTACAAGGAGAAGTGGCTCATAGCCCTTCGCAATTGCAAGATAAAGGAAGATAAAAGCTACTATAATCATTATCCAGTTGCCCCAGTAAAGCTGTGCAAAGCCCGATGACTTAGCAAGATACGCAACTGTATCGATAATATAATCCATTGTTTTTACCTCCGTAAGTTGTTTCTATAAGTTTGTCATTAATTCATTGTTGCAAGAACATCGCCTGCTTCAACTGACTGACCAACTGAAACATTTACGGATGCAAGAGTTCCATCCTGTGGAGCTACAATTTCATTTTCCATCTTCATAGCCTCAAGAATAATAACCACATCACCCTTCTTAACTGCCGTGCCTGCTGCAACAGGTGTCTTTAAAATCTTTCCAGGCATTGGAGATGTAATCTTAACTCCGCCCTGTGCACCTGCAGGAGCTGCTGCTTTCTTTGGTGCTGCTTTCTTTGGTGCTGCAGAAGCTGCTGCAGGTGCTGTTGCTGCGCCTTCTCCTTCTTCAACACAAACATCATAAACTGTTCCGTTTACGGTAATTGTATAGTTTTTCATTATCAAATCCTCCTTTATGCATTAATCCACTGTTTTTTATTTCTCTTTTTTATTGAACGGATAACCAGACCGTCTGCCGGAACTGTTCCGCCCATTTCTTCTTCGTATGCCTCAATAGCTGCCATAATAACCGCAACAATTTCAAGGTCATCCGTAACATCCTCTTCCTCAACTGTTTCAGGTACTGCAGCTGCAGTTTCAGAAACCTTAACTTCCTTTGAACGGCCGAATACATTAACATACTTCAGAAGACCAATTATAAAACTGATTAATATAAGTACGATAAATACGATTCCAATTCCAAGAATGGTATTAAGGCCTGCCTGTCCCATAACCTCTGATGAAACGAGGGTAACTGATGCTGTTTTTATCATAAGCCCACCTCACTAAACTGTTCCATGTTTCTTAGCCGGACGCTCTTCTCTTTTTGTATAAAGCATTTCAAGAGCATAAATAAGCTGCTTTCTTACTTCATCACCTGAAATTATTGAATCCACATAGCCACGCTTTGCTGCATTTTCAGCTGCGAGAAGGTTATTTCTGTATTCAGCTGTTTTCTCATTCTTAAATGCCGCCTTATCTGCTGCTTCGTCAATTTCACTGCTGTAGATAATCTGAACTGCAAGATTGGCATCCATAGGACCAACTTCTGTATTTTCAAGAGCAAATACAAAGTCTGCACCTGTTGATTTTGAATTCATTGCAAGATAAGCACTTCCCAAAGCCTTACCGGTCACTACATTAACCTTTGGAACCGTTGCACTTGCAAAAGCATATGTAAGTTTTGCAGCTGCAATGCTTACATTCTTTGCCTCTGACATTGAAGAAGCATATCCTGTAACATTTGTAAGTGACACAACAGGGATTGAAAATGCATCACAGAATTTAACAAATTCTGCTGCCTTATAACAGCCTGCGGTTGTTAATGCTGCATCGAATTTCTTAACTGCCTTGCCATTCTCATCATTTATCGCAGTACGGTTTGCAACCACACCTACAGTACTTCCATCAAGCTTTATAAGACCGCAATACATTTCAGGAGCATATGCCGCCTTAATCTCGAGAGCCGCACCATTATCTGCAATATCTCCAACTGCTTCCGCTACATCTGCAAGTTCCGCAGTAAATGCCGGAAGTTCACGATTAAGATCATCATTACTGATTACTTCTGCATCATCTTCATTATTGGATGGAAGCAAATCTACGAGAGTGCGGATACGATTAAGAGATGCAACTTCATCCTCATCAACAAAATCAACAGTACCGCTCTTAGATGCGAAATCAGCCGATGCTGTGTCACATTTATCAACATTATTACCTTCAACCGCATTTGGCGTGTTAGCAAATAACTTTCCATCTTTTGTCATAAATACATAGTCACTAAGACCTGCAAGTACAGAACATCCGCCTCCACATAATCCGTAAACTGCGGTTATTTGAGGAATAACACCCGATGCAAGTGACTGCTTGGCATAAATGGCACCAAATCCTTCAAGTGCATCTGTAGACTCCTGAAGTCTCATTCCGGTACTGTCAAGAATTCCGATTACCGGTACACCTGTCTTTATAGCCTTATCATATAAAGCCACAATTTTCTTTGCATGCATTTCACCGATACTTCCTCCAAGTACGGCAGCATCCTGGCTATAAACGTATACAGGTTTTTCATTTATAAGACCATAACCTGTAATAACGCCGTCTCCCGGAGCTTCAACCTGCTGCATGTTAAAATCAGTAGCTCTCTTTGTTACAAGAGATCCGATTTCAACAAAACTGTTCTCGTCGAGCAAGGTTTCTATTCTTTCTCTTGCTGACAATTTTGCTGTATTACTCATTTCCAGCCCTCCGTTACTTTATTTGCATTAAATTGTCAATATAATGTTTGCAATTTACACCAATTAATATTATACTCTCAAACTCTGTATAAAACAACCAAAAAATACCATATTTTACAGCTTTTACAACAAAATATAAACAAATCAAAAACCGTATCCATCCATGAAAGTTATACTATAAAGTAATACAGCGGGCTCTTAAAAGACACCCGCTGTATAATTCATTTTAAATCGTCAAAATAGTCCGATACACATTTTTTTATGTCACTATAGTTAAATCCGTCTCTTAGTAAAGACTGTATCACCTTTGTAATTTTAGCCGAATCACCCTCATCTTCCTGTTTCAGCTTTCGCCCTATAATCTTATTGATTGCTTCCTCTTTTATATCCCATTCGGAAATTCCAAGTTGGGAATGTTCTTCTGAAACCAAATCAAAAGCCTCGTTTATATCGGATCTGGATACTCCTTTAAGCAAAAGTTGATTTTCTATATAATTACGACTTTTAGACTTTTCCTTCATTCGTATAAAGTTCAGTGCATACCTTACATCACTCAGGTAATTGAATGAAGATATGTAATTAATTATCTCTTCACAATCTTCTGCGGAATAACCAGAAGTTTCTAACTTGTGTTTCAGTGATGCAACTGAATAATCTCTGTCAGAAAGCAGGGAAAGTGCGTATTTTTTTCCTCTCGGAAGAACAACTTCTTCCCGGATATTGACAAAAGTTTCATTTTTCATATAAACAGAAAGACCTTCCGCTGCTCCATCAGTCGGAAGCACATTAACGAGTTCGTCCAATCCATAGATTCTTAATTCGCTAATCGTCAGAAAAAATCCGTACTCTCCGTCAATAAAAAATCTGAATTTCTGTTTTCCCTTTCTTTCTATTCCGGTGATTAACATATCCTCTCTCCGTTAACCTCTTTACTCTGTTTCCGTAGCTTCCGGCATTGAAACAAGCGGCATATCATAAAGTTCCCTTATCTTGTTTTCAACCTCATATAGCATTTCACGGTTAGACTGAAGATAAATCTTCGTATTTTCCCTTCCCTGACCTATCTTCTGACCATTATACGAAAACCAGGCACCTGATTTATCTATTATGTTATTCTCAACCGCCATGTCAAGGACATCACCTTCACGGCTGATACCTTTTCCGAACATTATATCAAATTCCGCTTCTCTGAACGGTGGTGCGACTTTGTTCTTAACTATTTTTACTCTTGTTCTGTTTCCGACAACTTCTCCGCTCATTTTAAGAGACTCTATTCTTCTTACATCCATTCTTACTGATGAATAGAATTTAAGTGCACGCCCTCCGGTTGTAGTTTCAGGATTGCCGAACATTATACCAACTTTTTCACGAAGCTGGTTTATAAATATCACTGTACAGTTTGTTCTGCTTATTACACCCGTAAGTTTTCTAAGAGCCTGTGACATCAGTCTCGCCTGAAGACCAACGTGAGAATCACCCATGTCTCCGTCAATTTCAGCTTTTGGCACAAGAGCGGCAACCGAATCTACAATAACAATATCAATCGCTCCGGATCTGACAAGGGTTTCAGTAATTTCAAGAGCCTGCTCTCCGTTATCAGGCTGCGAAATATAGAGATTATCAATGTCCACACCAATATTTGCAGCATAATTCGGATCGAGTGCATGTTCTGCGTCGATAAATCCGGCGATACCGCCCCTCTTTTGTACTTCTGCAACACAATGAAGTGCAACTGTTGTTTTACCACTGGATTCAGGTCCGTAAATTTCGATTACCCTTCCTTTTGGGAGTCCGCCGATTCCAAGTGCAACATCAAGGCTTAAGGAACCCGTCGGTGTTGACTGGATTGATGTATCTTTTGTTCTGTCTCCTAATTTCATTATGGAACCTTTTCCGTATGATTTATCAATTTGTGACAAAGCCGCTTCAAGAGCTTTCTTTTTTTCTTCAGTTACCATTTCTTCCTCCATATAGTCTGTTCGATTCTATCGAACACATGTTCTGATAATAAGATACCACAAGAACAAATTTTCGTCAACACTTATTACTCTCGGACTGCATAGAAAAAAACGCATTTTTTTGTGCAATCTGACATATTTCGTCATTTTGAAAAATTCCGGTCATCGCAATCTGTGATGTATATCGGACGGATTCTACACTTTTTAAATCATTTCTTAATTTTACTGTTCATCCACGGCAAATAAAGCATTAACATACTCATCTGCATCAAATTTCTGAAGGTCTTCAAGTTTTTCCCCGACACCGATGTATTTTACCGGTATCCCAAGCTCCTTCTGTATTGCTATTGCAATACCTCCTTTTGCAGTTCCGTCCAGTTTCGTAATTACGATACCCGTAATATGCGCGACCTCATTAAACTGCCTTGCCTGAACCAGGGCATTCTGACCTGTTGTTCCATCAAGCACTACCAAGGTTTCCCTGTATGCATCCGGATACTCTCTGTCTATTACCCTGTTTATCTTTCCAAGCTCATCCATAAGATTCTTCTTGTTATGAAGTCTTCCTGCCGTATCACACAAAAGCACATCTATCTTTTTTGCCTTCGCCGAATTGACGGCATCATATACGACTGCTGCTGGATCGCTTCCCTCCTGTTGAGAAATCAAATCACATTTTGCCCTGTCAGCCCATTCAGCAAGCTGACCAATTGCTGCCGCACGAAAAGTGTCAGCCGCTGCAAGCATTACGTTTTTTCCCTGTTCTCCGATTTTTGCAGCAAGTTTTCCGCAGGTGGTAGTTTTTCCGACCCCGTTAACACCTATTACCATAACAACAGATTTTCTGTTTTCAAATTCATAAGCATTTTCCGGAACACACATCTGCTCCTTAATACTGTCAATCAGGAGCTGCCTGCATTCATCCGGTTTTGTTATGTGCCGTTCCTCCACTTTTTCTCTAAGATTATCAAGTATACATTCAGTGGTAGTAACGCCTATATCCGCCATGACCAGAATTTCCTCAAGTTCCTCATAGAATTCATCATCAATATGAGTGAATCCGTTAAAAACATAATCAAGACCCGAAGCAAGACTTTTTCTTGTTTTCGAAAGCCCCTCTTTTAATCTTCCAAAAAAACCCATTATAACCTCCGGTTTATTTTAGTTCATTTTCCACAAGATCAACACTTACCAGTGTAGACACACCTTTTTCCTGCATTGTTATACCATAAAGTGCATCAGCAGCAGACATTGTACCTCTTCTGTGGGTTATAACTATAAACTGTGTGTTTTCAGTAAGCTTCTTAAGATAGTTCGCAAATCTGCTTACATTAGAATCATCCAGTGCCGCCTCAATTTCGTCAAGAAGACAGAATGGAGAAGGTTTCAAATCCAAAATAGCGAACAATAGTGCTATGGCAGTAAGAGCTTTTTCGCCACCGCTGAGCTGCATCATATTCTGAAGCTTCTTTCCCGGCGGCTGTGCTATTATCCTGATGCCGGCTTCAAGAACGTCCTCATCTTCCGTTAACTCAAGAGTTCCCTTTCCGCCTCCGAAAAGCTCTCTGAATGTTTCATCAAATCTCTTGCCGACTTCATCAAACGTTTCAAGAAATTGTTTACGCATATCCACATCAAGTTCACCTATGATGTTTTCAAGAACTCCCTGTGCCTTAACAATGTCATCTCTCTGCGTTCTGAGGAATTCATATCTTTCACTTGTACTCTTATAATCTTCTATTGCGTTTACGTTAACATCTCCAAGAGCCCTTATTTTATTTCTGATTTCCTGAATATTCTTTCTGTTGGCTTCAGTTTCTCCTATATCAATCGTCAGTTCTCTTGCAGTACTTATTGTGAGTTCATATTCCTCCCACATATATCTTATGTTTGACTCAATTGCCTCAGCAAGTTTTTCTCTTGAAGCTCGAAGTCTGAATTCATCCTTATCAAGAGCCGAAATTCTTTCGCTTAATTCCTGGCTTCTGGTATAGAATTCTTTATTTTTACGGTTAAGTTCCTCTGCAGTTCCGGAAAGTTCCTCAATCGCCTCGTCGCACTCTTTTATTATGCTGTTCTGCTCAGCAGCTCTTTTTTCTGCTTCCCTGATTGCCTTTTCCCTGGTTTTAAGTTCCCTGCCGGAATCAGCTCTTGATTTCTTAAGTTCACCGCTTTCCTTTTCTGCAGTTTTAATTTCAGCCGATACTCTTTCAATGTTTTCTTTTACATACTCTATTCCTGAAACACAGGCATTCATAGCAGTAATGTCCTCAACATTAGAGTTTCTGAGCATATTCTCCTCATCACGTGCTGCCTGAATATGTGCAGAAATTGCTTCTGCCTGCTTTTCCTCTTCTTTATTAAGTTCCGTATACTCTTTAATCTTTATTCCGAGTGATTCAAGAGTATCATTTATCGATTTATTTTCCTCATCAAGCAGACGAAGTTCTCCATTATGATCTTCCAGACGCGTAGAAAGATCTGCCGCAAGTTTATTTGCATGATTAAGATTGAGCTTTGCAGTATTTAATTCCACATATTTTTCCGAAAGTCCATCCTTAAGTTTTGAATACCTTTCCGAATTCTTTGTACTCTCCTCCTTGAGAGTTTTTATTTTTTCATCATACACAGAAATTTCACTTTCGGCATCTCTGAGCTTTTTCTCTAAATCCTCAAGTTCCCTCTTTCTTCCAAGAAGGTTTGAGTTGTTCTTAAAAGCTCCGCCGCTCACCGCACCCCCGGGTTGAAAAAGCTCTCCGTCTTTGGTTACGATTCTTAACTTGTGCTTATACCTGTTTTCAATTTTAATTGCATTGTCAATGTTATCCACTATAAGGAATCTGCCGAGAAGATACTTTACTGCTTCTTCATATTCCGGCTTAAATTCCACAAGCTCGGAAGCAATTCCTTCAACGCCTTTCATCATAAATACTCCGGCATCAAACTCATCTTTCTTTGCACGGACTGAATCAAGAGGAATAAATGTTGCCCTTCCGTATCTTCCCGCCTTCAGGAATTCTATGCATTTCTTTGCAGTATCCGTTGTGTCAACGACTATATTCTGAATATTTCCTCCAAGGGCTGTTTCAATGGCTGTTTCCATATCCGGAGCTGTTTTTATAAGATCCGCTACAACGCCCTTAATGCCATAAATATTCTTTCTCTCATCCATGCACTTTCGAACCGCTGCACCATATCCTTCATAGCGTTCAGAAAGATTTTTTAATGTATCAATTTTAGAACGTGAAACCATCAGTTCCTGTCTTTTTCTTAAAAGCTGTTCATTAAGCTCTGAAATAACAGAATCCGATTCCTTTCGGCTTGCTTCAAGTTCATCACAAAGTTTTGCAGTCTCAAGAACCTCTGCTGAAACTCTTTTAAGTTCTTCCTCCGCATTTTTCACATTTGTGTCGTTAATACCGATTTCCGACTTAACACCAAGAATCTTGGCATTAATTTCAGCACGTCTTATTGCGTACTGTTCTCCCATGGTATTGATTCTTTCAAGTTCCGTCCGTACCCTTGTATTTTCAGAAAGGGTCTCAAGCCTGGAGTGGTTAAGCTCACTTTCTTTTTCCATAAGAGCCGTTATCTCATCTTTTTTTATTCTGAGCTTTTCAGCACTCTCATCACATTTTCTCTTTAATTCCTTAAGATTACTCTCTGATGAAGCCAAAGATTCATTATATGAATTCAGTTCATCTTCATAACCTTTCTTTCTTGCCAAAATCGAATCAAGTCTGGACAGATAATGTTCTTCTCCTGCTTTTATAGTGAGAATCTGCTCCGAGTATACTCTGACATCATTTTCAGCTGTCTGTTTATCAAGTGCAGCCTGATTCTTTTTCTCTCTGTTTCTGTCAAGAAGTTGTTGTCTCTTCTCAAGTTCCGAAACCATGGCTTCATACTCGTTTTTAGCCATCTCATAATGTCTTCTGGTTTCCTCTAAATCATTTCTTACTATTTCAAGCTTATCGTCAAGTTTTTTCAGTTCATCATTATTATGTTCATATTCATTAACAAACCGGCTCACCTCAAGGCCTTTAAGTTCATCCTTAAGTTTTAGATAAATCTTAGCTTTTTCGTATTGTTTTTTTAGAGGTCCTATCTGTTTTTCTATTTCAGAGATAATATCATTGACCCTGTCAAGATTCTGCTTTTCCGTCTCAAGATTCTTTTCTGCCGCACCTTTACGCTTTTTATATTTAACTATGCCTGCAGCCTCGTCAAAAATCTCACGTCTGTCTTCCGGTTTTGAACTTACTATTTTATCTATCTGTCCCTGTCCGATAAGCGAATATCCCTCTTTACCGACACCTGTATCAAAAAACAACTCCTGAACATCCCTGAGGCGACAAACAGAACCATTTATCAGATATTCACTTTCACCGCTTCTGTATACACGCCTTCCCACAGTAACTTCATCATATGCTATAGGAAGCCAATGATCTGAATTGTCCAGCGTAAGCGTAACATAGGCAAATCCCAAAGGTTTCCTATTCTCCGTTCCCGAGAAAATCACATCCTGCATGGAGCTTCCCCTGAGCTGCTTGGCACTCTGCTCTCCGAGAACCCATCTTACTGCGTCTGCAATATTACTCTTACCACTGCCGTTAGGTCCGACAATTCCAGTTATGCCGGATTTAAACTCAAGCCTTGTTTTGTTTGCAAAAGCCTTAAAACCATGTGCTTCAATACTCTTTAAATACATCTGTCGTTCCGCTCTTCTATATTCCAAGTTTTACAATTGCCTGGTACGCAGCTTTCTGCTGAGCACTTTTCTTGGAATTACCCTTTCCTGTTCCGTAAACTTTACCTTCTATTCGACATTCTACCGTATATTCCCTGTTATGCGGAGGTCCTGCCTCTTCAATGGTATCATACTCAGGGATACACTGAAAACGATCCTGAACCATCACCTGAAGTTCAGTCTTTGCATCGTAAAACAACCTTTTGTTTTCGATGTCATTAAGGACATTTTTCAGTATAAATTCTTTTGCCTTATCTATTCCGCCATCAAGATAAATCGCCCCGATAACCGCTTCAAAAGCATCCGAAACAATCGAATCCCTGCGTTCTCCGTGATTGTTTTTTTCTCCTTTACCGAGAAGAATAAACTCATCAAGATGAATTCCTCTCGCAGCCTCAGCAAGAGAAGGTTCGCAAACCAGACTCGCCCTCAACTTTGAAAGCTTACCCTCATGAGTATCTGCATAGTTGTGAAACAAATAATCACTTGAAACCAGTTCAAGCACCGCATCTCCCAAAAATTCGAGCCTCTCATTATTCTCATCTCTGCCATGCCTTATCATAAGTTCATGACCATAAGATGAATGAGTAAGCGCAAGTTTCAATAGAGCCTTGTTTTTAAATTCATACCCTATATTTTTTTCGACTAAAGCTAAATTTTTCATATAAACAACCACACCCCTGAAAAACAGTTATTTCGTAAGAAATTCATACAAATCACCTACCGATGTAAGTGATGAGGCTCTTTCAAAACTCATTTCAAAATCCATTTTTTCCTCAAGAGCAGCCACAATTTTTATCATTTCAAGTGAATCCAATCCCAAATCCTCATTAAAAAGAGTTTCTGCATTAATCTCCTTTTCATCGATTTTGGTAACTTCACTTATAATACGAACCAGTTCCTCAAGTGTCATATAATCCTCATTTCTGCCGCTATTCCTACTCGGTCTTTTCCCTCATTACGGCAACATTATCTCTTATTAGTTCATCTATTTTTTCCTGTTTAAAGGAAACACACTGCTTAACGGCTGCCCTCACTTCACTGTCCTTGGAACTTCCATGAATCTTTACTACCAGTCCCTTTAAACCTAGGAAAGGCGCTCCACCATACTCCGTAGTATCAAATCTTTTCACAATTGATTTAAGGTTAGGTTTTACAAGTGCACCACCGATTTTGCCCCTTGTAGTTGACATAATTCCTTCCTTAATCATTTTTATAAGTGCTCCCGCCGTACCCTCATACAATTTAAGGATTACATTTCCGACAAAAGCATCACATACAATAACATCACATACTCCGTAAGGAATATCCCTAGCTTCAACGCTGCCGATAAAATTAATATCCTCACATTCCCTGAGTAACGGATATGTTTCCTTTACAAGCATGTTTCCTTTTTCTTCTTCAACACCAACATTTACAATTGCAACTCTTGGATTTTCGATTCCAAGGACCTTTTCCATGTATATCGAGCCCATCTTCGCATATTGAACCAGCATCGACGGTTTTGCATCAACATTTGCACCTGAATCAATTATCATGGAAACTCCTGTCATCGTAGGTATTACCGGTGCAAGAGGAGTTCTTTCTATTCCTCTTATTCTTCCAACAATAAGCTGTCCGCCTACCAAAACAGCCCCCGTACTTCCTGCAGAAATAACACAATCCGCCTCTCCGCTCTTTACAAGATTCATTGCAACAACAATTGATGAGTCTTTTTTCTTTCTTACTGCCGCAACCGGAGGTTCGTTACAGTCAATATTCTCATTTGCGTTTACTATCCTGATTAAAGATTTATCTAATTCCGGATATTTATCTAATTCAGCCTTAATAACTGCTTCCCGTCCAACAAGTATAATGGAAACATTCTTATCCTCCATTGCTGCCAAAACGGCTCCTTTTACAATGTATTCCGGAGCATTATCACCACCCATTGCATCTATGGCAATTCTTATTTTTTCTGACATAACGATGTCCTCCAATCCGGATTTGCGTAAAACAATCCAATGTTAAATATATCGCATATTCCTAAAAAAAGCAAGATTTTCCATTCCAAGAGTTTACAAACAGAATCCAAATCACCTATCTTTTTTTTCAAATATATTCAGCATTCATTTTTCATACGTACCTCATTAAAAAGTATCACCATATTTCTTTTACTTACCTAAGAAATGTAAAAAGGGAGAGAACTTCCTTCGGAAGTCTCTCCCCTCTTTAAATGCATTATAAAATGCTTTCGTTTTTATTCTTCGTCAGCTTCCTCATCAGCCTGAAGTGCCTTCATGCTGAGACTGATTTTCTTTTCTTCTTCCTTAAAATCAACAACTTCTGCTGTAATTTCCTGTCCTACTGAAAGAACGTCACTTGGCTTTTCAACTCTGTCTTTCTGGATCTGAGAAACATGAAGAAGTGCATCTACACCAGGTGCAAGCTCAACAAATGCACCGAAAGCTGTCATTCTTGCAACTTTAC
>CAZNGY010000044.1:0-13134 GCA_964572955.1 uncultured Lachnoclostridium sp. | reverse complement strand
GCAGCCAATACAACTGCTACGCTTAAAAAGTCTAACTTTTGGGGGTCACTTCATTTTGCAGGTGCCTTTTTGTTTATAAGACTGTTTTGCAGGGAGTAAAAGGATGTGGGAAAAACTAAAAGAACGTTTATATGAAAATAAACTAATTCCTGATGAGTACAGAGAAATTCTCCTGGAAAATCTGATGTCCGGGCTTCTTCCGGAAGGTTGCGAAAAGACGGAAGATGTAGAAAAAATAGTGTTTGTTGTGGATAATGATTTGAAAGAAATAAAAAAACTGAACTCGCCGTTTATAAATGCTTTGTTCAGGGTGTATTTTTCAACCTTATCGGTTGAAAAAGCAAAAAAGAAACATGAGGAGTTATTGTCAGCACATACGAATGCAGCGTTTGGATTTAAAAGCAAGGATAAACTTGGGAAAGAAAATAAAGAAAATTTTGCCGGCAGGGAATCTTTGATGATAAATTTGGAGGTTACGGCAGGTGAATTGGAGATGCTGAAACAATTCCTTAATGAAAAAGGAATAAAATACCGTATCTGACTTATGGTTTCGGGGTAAAGGCTGCACCGGGATCAAGGAAGCTATAAGGCTTCTGCAAAAACATCAGCGGCGTTTGCAAACCATGGAATACCATTTAGCAGCATCATTTTTATAACTTTCTGCAACAGACATGAGTTCGTTGTATTGTTTTGTAATGCTGTCAATTAGTTTATCTTTTTCTTTCAGGGATGACTCATATTCATTTTTCAGGTACTCAAGCTCTTTTTCGTGATGGGAAAGGAGCTTTTTTGTTTTCTCGTCATAATCAGAGATCAGAAGTCGGATTTCCTCGGTGTGTTCCTGCTTTGAAGTTTGTATTTCGTCAGTGTTTTCATCAAGGTGCGGAGAAACCGCACGGTTTGAAGGAGAATAAGGTTCGCTGACACAATCCGGATCGGATGTTGTAGGAAAAAGTTTTATCATGATCACACCCCGTTTTTATTAGAATCATGCAGGATCTTTAAGAAGTTAAAAGAAAGAAAAGCAAAGATATACTGCATAAAAGTACTTTATAGAAAATATGTGACAATGAAGTTATTAATGCATATTATATAGTAAAAATAAAAGGAATATGCTCCATGGCAAAATGTAAGTCTTGTAAATGCTGCAGAATAGTAAGTCCTGTGTGTCGTAAACTTGATGCTGCAGACGGATGCTGCAGAGATGTTTGTACCACTCCGATTTGTGGAACGCCGGGAACACTGGGAATATATGCTCCGTTAATATATGATGAACTCGGAATTAATCTTTGTACCACATTTCCTGTGGGGATTACGGTGTCTGAAGAGTACCCTGCGGCAGTCAGTGCTTGTGCCAGACTGATAAATCTGACATATACCTACGGAACTGCAGAGGGGAATGTAAATATTCAGCCGATAGCCGGGAGACCTAATTGTACACGGATTACGCTCAGCAATATTACAGCTGATTATGTCATAATATACTATGACAGCAGCTGCAATACGCTCGGCACATCTAATGTTTCGGCAACATATCTCCCTTCGGATCAGACGAGTACATTTTATGATGAGGATACAAATCCATCCTCTGTAACCCTTGAGATGTATACACCATATGGATATTCATATAACCTGGTTGATGGTGGAAATCCTACTGCGGCATTAAATAACATAGGGTTTGATTCATCTAATAATTCGATCAGAGAAGGGCTTAATCTTTATGGCATACCGAAGGTGTTGGATTTTGATGAGTCTTCAAGTGAAATTACAGTTGGTCTTACCCTTGTAATGCAGACACTTTACTTTGCAGGGTATCGTGTTCCGGCATCGGGCAGAATTGATACGCCAAAAGGAAGCATAACGTCAGATGAAGAGTCGGTATGTATGGATTTTGTTGCCGGAGAACTGCTGAATCTGGCTATAAGACCGTTGAATCTTTCCGTTCCTGTATGTGAAGGACTCCTAAAACAGGATTGTAATCCGACAACACCTTGCTGCGGATGCAGTGAACAGGAAGAATGTGGCTGTAATACAAAAGCAGAAGAATTACCGGAAAATTGAATGATGATAATGAATGAAAAAACATAAGCTCGAATAAAATTTGAATTATAGTAAAAGGTCCTTTTTGGTATTGGAAATATTAAGAAAAAGGACCTTTTTGTGGTGTAATGGTATTAAATGGGATTGAAAGTGATATAAGGGACGATTCTAATTACGTTAATATATCTGCCAGCTATTGAGGAAAGTAAATATGAACTATATATCTGCGTATAATTTTGGAAAAAGGAGATTTAATATTTGCATTTTGATTGCAATACATGCTTTGTCGATATGTACGGCATGTCTTGTTTTTTATATTTTTTTCTTCAATAAAAACAATAAAACTGTAATGGATGCAAAATTTTCGGCAGGAATTTATAACTCTGCGGTAATGAGTGAGTGTGAAATACACTCATTACCGGAAGAGGAAAAAGATTATATGGAATACTTGGTAGAAATGCTGAACAGTATTTATAATTTGCCGGAGGTTACTGCGGTAGGCGGGTTTGGATACTATTGTTCAAATATGAATATATGGAAACCACTGGAAGTAATACAGAAGACACACACTTGTATGCAGGAAAATCTGGAAGATGGACGTGTGGAAGAGTTGTTTATGGACTATACACTTGTGCATCTGATGGAACTTGATGTTGTTGAGGGATTGGATTTTGAAGAGGCGGCAGAGTATGTAGATGAGGATACAACTATTATTTATCTGGGGTCACTTCTTAGAGAAGCCTATCCGGTGGGAACAATGTTGGAATATGTAAAAGGTGATAATGTTCAGAAATTTTTTATAGCAGGTGTTTTGAAAGAGGGGCCTCATGGATTCCGAAAACACTTTTAATGTCACCAGACGTGAGTTTGTTAGAAGATACATCAACGGTTTGTCTTGATAATCTGATGATAGAGTTATGCAGAGATGGAACTGTAGGAGGAAGTTTTTACATTTCATATGCTGAAGACGTGTCTCTGGAAGAGGGTAAGCAGGCTGTGATGAAATGTGCAAAAAAGTATAATGCAGAAGTAACAATAGAGCCTCTTGGGGATATCGTATCAAAGAATGCGGAGAGTTATGATATTGTGTCTAAATATCTGTTGGCTGTAGCTTTAATGGTCGGAGTTATGGAAATTATAATTGTGATATGTATGAGGATGGGCACATTTTATACGGAACGACGTCAATATGGGATTATGTTGGCATCAGGAGGCATGAGAACTGAAATTATCCAAAACATGTTTTGCGATAATTTGTTGATTGGTGGATTTGCCTGCTTTATAGGTAACACAATAATAGCAACAACTATAGGATTCATGGTTAATACTACAGAAAAGACATCTCTTGTCGAATTGTATGATGACATTATTTTTTCGAGGGTTATTCCGATAACTATAGTAATATCAGTAATTATAGTACTTATTGAAACGATAGTGCCAAGTGTAATAATAGCAAGGTGTTCGGTTGCGGACATGATGAGAAAATACAATGAAAACAGCCGTATTATTTATGTGATTATGGTTTTCTCACTGTTTATAAACAATGCTATTTTTATATCTTTCTACAATCTACATCTTGATTTTGTAAGTAAAGCAAAAGATTTGCTTGGAAAATCTGAGGAGATATATGATGACTATGAAAATTTAATGCTCCTGGATTCAGCTAATGGTATTATCATGTGGATACTGGTTGCAGTATCATTTGTAAACACTATGTCGATTACAAAGCTTGTTTTCATGGGAAAATCAAAAGAATATGCGTTGAAACGGTGTAATGGAGCTACAGGTATAAATGTTTTTGCAGACATTTTTGGATACATTTTAAAAATAAGTGTGCTATCTCTTGTCCCTGCTGTAGTATTTGCTTTTGCAGTCAGCAGAATTTGGCTTGAAAAAGGGTACTTCTTGTCGGTAATACCCGCACTGGCATTAACATTTATAACGGCATTTGCAGTAGTTAGCATAAATTTTAGAAGGATATCTAGAAATAAAGCATTGAAACTGCTTAGAACCAGTGAGGAGTAGTTATGATTGAGTTAAAAGGAATAAGTAAGATATACAACAGAGGGCTAAACGTAAAGTCGGTTCTGGAAAATGTGGATCTGAAGATAAACAGAGGAGACTTTGTTAGTATAATGGGGGCTTCCGGTTCAGGAAAGACGACGTTGTTAAACATTGTAGGTGGATTGGATGAAGCAACTGATGGAGAATATAGGTTTGATGATAAAATCGTAACAGGGTTAAAAGGGAAAAAACTGGATTTATTCAGAAGGGAGAATGTAAGTTTTGTTTTTCAGAAGTACGAGCTTCTTGATAATTTGAATGTAGAGAAAAATGTAGAAATTCCTTTGAGATATAAAAAAGTAAACCGTTCAGAAAAGAAAATAAAAATACAGACATGCTTGGAGAAGGTTTCTCTGGCAGGATATGAAAAAAGAAAGGTGTCGGAACTTTCCGGAGGAGAACAACAGAGAGTTGCGATTGCAAGAGCACTTGCAAAAGATAGTCCGATTATACTTGCTGATGAACCGACAGGAGCGTTGGACAAAGAAAATACATACAAGGTAATGAATATATTTAAAAGGCTCAATGAAGAGGGGCAGACAATTGTTCTTGTGACACATGATCCTGAAATTGATAAGTATGCAGACCGTCATTTTAAGATTGAGGATGGTAAAATTTCGGAGATCTAGAATAGGATTTCTCTGAATCATTTGAAATTTGGTTGTAGGTAAAAAAAGGGAATCAGACACGATTGAGTCTGATTCCCTTTTTGTTTTATGGAAAATTCTGATTTTTGAGTGGAGGCACGTGTTTTAATTGCCGTTTGTTTAAACTAATCATTCGGTGAATGAAGATTACAGGTTTGTTTCATTGATTCCGTAAGGCAATACGGGGTATCGAACGTTCCTCCGTTTTCTATGCTGTCCTCTGATTCGGTTTTATCCAACAGAACGGTAGTGTGAGTATGAGGACATCCGGATGTTGCAAGCATGTTTGATTCATCACAGAGAGTTATTTCCGTACAGCACGTACATTTTTGGGTTGGAACAGTTCCATTTGCAAAGATTTCTTCGGATATAAGATCTCCCATTTCGTTTTTATCACAAAGTCCCGGAACGGCAAGGTTGCCACATTTGCTGCATATTTTTGCAGTAACAATAGAATTAGGAACGTCGAAATCCTTTTCTTCACATCCTTTTATTGCATGAATCTGTTCCATTACATTACGCCAAAGTACTTTGTGGTATCCACCGTTTGACTGCTGGAAGTTGTTGTCGTAACCTGACCAGATACCGGCACAGTAATATGGAGTGTAACCACAGAACCAAAGATCGATGTCTTTTGTTGTTGTTCCGGTTTTTCCTGCAACAGGAATGTTGAGGTTTTGGAAACGGCATGTTGAACCGGTACCTATTGTTGTAACGTCTTTCATGGCATCTGTAAGCAGATATGCTGTTGATGACTTCATTATCTGGGTCGCTTTGGTTTTGTTTTCCAGAAGAAGCTTGCCATCATGGTCATATACTTCCGTATAAAGCCTTGGCTTTATATATATGCCATCGTTTGCTATACTTGAATACCCGGCTGTCAGTTCAAGAACCGAAACACCGGTAGTAAGACCGCCGAGTGCGGTAGAAATGTTCCTGTCGTTTGTGTCATCAATTTTGGAGAATCCCATCTGTTCAAGATAAGAAAGAGATGTTCCTGCACCGACAGACTCAAAGGCTCTTACAGCGACAATGTTCATTGAACGGTAAATTCCGCGTCGGATTGGACTCAGCCCCTCGTAACCGGTTTTATACCAGTTGCTTATTGTAGTGTCTTCTCCGGCAGATTCGTTGCCGGTTGCATAACTGTAATATGAATCATCAAAAGTTGAAGCGAGTGTGCTTCCTCCGGTATCAAGGGCCGGCATAAATGCTGCAAGAACCTTGAAGGTTGAACCCGGCTGACGGAATGTCCCTGTTGCTCTGTTTAAGACACGGTCTCCGAGCTTTTCACCACGACCGCCGTACATAGCAACAACCTGACCGGTTCTGTAGTCCATTACAACCATTGCTGACTGAGGCTGGAGTATTATGTTTCTGGAGGATTCCAGATAGGATTCACCATTATTTTCTTCCATCTTGGCAGTGATAAAAGCATCAACTTTTGCAGAGAGATCTTCTTTGTTGAGAGTCAGACTGCTGATTCCCTTGGAACCACCGTCTTTATGGTAGTAGAATCGATCAGAATCAGTATATTCTTTGTAGTACTCGATAAGATCATTTGAATGGTAATGAACCCATTTATCATCTCCGAGATAGATTGAGAGAGCCCAGTCTCCGGAAAGTTCATAATATGAACCCTGTCCTACGGCCGGGAAATTAGCTTCGTTTGTAAAAGCTTCATCAAGAACAGCCTGAATGTCCTTGTCCTGAGTTGTGTAGATGGTAAGACCGCCGCTGTATAAAAGGGTTGTTGCCTCGTAGGAAGAATAGCCTTTGGCCTCCAAATCCTCGAGAACCTGATTGATAAGTGCATCCGTGAAGTATGAGTTCATGGAAGAATCGTAAGTTGAAGCTGTCTGATTTTGTGCAACGATACGCTCATAAACACTTTGTGTGTCGGCAATGGCTTCGTTGTATTCTTCCTCTGTTATAAGCTCTTGTTCAAGCATGTTGTTCAGAGTGGCGAGACGTCTTTTGCTGTTTGCCTCCGGATAATTTAAAGGATTCATCAGTGTTGGCGAGTAGGCTATCGGAGCAAGAACTGCTGCCTCTGAAACGGTGAGGTCGGCGGCATCTTTCCCGAAATATTCCTGAGAAGCTCTCTGAATGCCGTAAGAGCCGTTTCCGAGGTTTATGGTATTCAGGTAATATTCAAGAATTTTCTCTTTAGGAGTGTAGGTTTCAAGCTCTATTGCAAGATACTGTTCCTGAATTTTTCTTTTAAGCTTATCAACGAATAATGTTTCGTTTCCTCCGCCGAAAACTTGATTTTTTATTAACTGCTGGGTTATGGTTGATGCACCCGCATCTTTTCCCGTGAGAATGTCAACGAAAGCTGCTCTGAAAATACCCTGCACATCAATACCATTATGATCAAAGAATCTTTCGTCTTCAAGTGCTATAAAGGCATTAACGGCATGGGGTGAAATGTCATTGTATTTAACATATTCACGGTTGCTTCCGGAAGCGGCAAGAGTTTTGATTATTGTGCTTCCGTCGTTGTAGTAAAGTGTGGTTGCATAAGAAGTAGGAACAACGCTTATACTGTCAAGGCTCGGTGATTTTGAAATCACTCCTTTATATATGCCGTAAACGGCAGCAGTTCCCACGAACATGCAGAAGACAAGGGCAATAAGAGCAAGCCTTAGAGCCGTAACCCGAAACAGAGAATAGACACGTCTTGATTTTGAACGCAGCATTTTCTGTCTCTTGTTAATTGAATGTTTGTTGTAGTTCATAGTTTTCCTCGTTTTATGAGACTTCATGAAGAAGTTCTGTCTGAAATATGATTAAGTGCCTTAATCATGCCTTAAAGAGTTCGCCGATTTCTATAGATGCTCTGCCGTTTGTGATGGAAGTAACATTGAGTACGGCAGATTGTTCCTTTTCGGGCGGAACGCATAAATCTAATTCTACTTTATCAGTATAGACAAGATTATTTATTATATAACCCTCGGACTGTGCCATAAACGAAATCTTTCCGTGTCCCGGATAATCGGTACAAATATGAATTCGTCGGTATTGTGCAAGTTCGTAGATTTCACATCCGTCAATTGCCGCTTTTACTGCACCCTGGTAAGCCCTTACAAGACCGCCTGTTCCAAGAAGAATTCCTCCGAAATATCTTGTTACGGTTACACAGACTTTGTGAAGTCCGGCACCTTTAAGAACTTCAAGCATCGGTCTGCCGGCAGTATGAGAAGGTTCACCATCATCGGAGCAGTGTGTGAATTCGTCGTTGTCTCCAGTGATATAGGCATAACAGTTATGTCTGGCGTCGTAGTATTTTTTTCTGATCGAATCAATAAACATAAGAGCCTGCTCTTCGTTTTCAACAGGGACTATATTGGTAATAAAACGGGATTTTTTTTCCGTTATTTCTGCCTGAACCGGTCCTCTTATATATAGTAATTTATCCATTAAACCTCATTTCCGTTTTATAACCGGTCAGATGTCCGGCAGTTTGTCGTAAAATGCCGACATACTGTAATTTTACAGGCAGTTCTTTCCTTTTATACATATGAGGAAAGGTCTGATTCGGCTAAACAGTCTGAAGCATTCTTGACAAACGATTTTCTATGGAATATCATGAAAACTGATTTGTATTTTTGTTATAAACGTAATCGATTTTTTTCAAAGCATCAGTAATGTCAGAAACGGAAACCCCTTCGGCATCCGCAAGGGATTCGAGATTTTCGTAATCGTCCCTGAGCTTTGTATTGACATAGCTTACAAGCAGAAAAGGATCTTTCGGCAGCATTTGTACCTCCTAATGATTTGTTCACCGACAGGTGAGCATAATTGATATAAGTATAACGCAAATTAAAGGGTTATGCAAGATGATTAGAGGTTATAACTGCCGCTGACATCCGGAAACGGAGAAGACAGTGGATTTATTTGATTATATGAGGGAAACAAGCAGAAAAAAGGAATCACCGCTTGCTTCCAGGATGCGTCCGAAAAAGTTGGAAGAAATTGTCGGACAGGAACATATTCTTGGTGAAAACAAGCTGCTCACAAGAGCCATCAGGGCAGATAAATTAAGTTCAGTAATTTTTTACGGACCGCCGGGAACCGGAAAAACCACACTTGCAGAAGTAATTGCAGAAACGACCAGTGCAGAATTTGTAAGAATAAATGCGACTTCATCGGGAAAAAAGGAGATGGAGGAAGTAGTTGCTTTGGCTAAGGATACTCTCGGAATGTATGGAAAGAGAACAATCCTTTTCATTGATGAAATACACCGTTTCAATAAGGCACAGCAGGATTACCTGCTTCCTTTTGTTGAGGATGGAACGATAATTCTTATCGGAGCAACAACAGAAAATCCATATTTCGAGGTTAATAACGCTTTGATAAGCCGCTCAATTATTTTTGAACTGAAACCGCTTTCAACAGAAAGCATTAAAAAGCTTATCAGAAGAGCACTTGAGGATGGCGAAAATGGTCTTGCGGTTTATAATCCCGTGATTGAGGAAGAAGCTCTTGATTTTTTGGCAGATATCTCAAACGGTGATGCAAGAAATGCATTGAATGCAATTGAACTGGGTGTACTTACGACTTCTCCGTCAAAAGACGGTAAAATCTATATTACAATGGAAGTGGCACAGGAGTGTATTCAGAAGCGTGCCGCAAAATATGATAAAGATGGGGACAGTCATTACGATACGGTCTCCGCTTTTATAAAAAGCATGAGAGGTTCAGACATAGATGCAACGGTCTATTATCTGGCAAGAATGCTTTATTCAGGGGAAGATGTGAGATTTATAGCACGAAGAATAGCGATATGCGCATCGGAGGATGTCGGTAATGCAGACCCGATGGCGATTGTTGTTGCTTCTTCGGCTTTTACGGCAGTTGAAAGAATAGGTATGCCTGAAGCTGCAATTATTTTGTCACAGGCAGCATCCTATGTCGCAGCGGCTCCAAAGAGCAATTCGGCCTACGAAGCCATTGACAGAGCCATGGAAGCGGTAAAGAATCAAAGACCTGGAGCAATTCCTCCGTATCTGATGGATGCGCATTATAAGGGTGCTGCCAAATTGGGACACGGTATTGATTACAAGTATCCTCATGACTACAGGAATCACTACTGCAATCAGGAATATATGCCTGAGAATTTGAGAAACATGCGTTTTTACAACCTGAATGAACAGGGATATGAGAAAAATATTAAGGAAAGGATGGAGAAAATAAGAAATGAGTGCGAAGAATAAGAGGTGCTCCGTCAGAAGAGTTCTTGCCATCATTGCTTTGGCGGCAATAGTAATTTTTGTTGCAGCAGGATGTGTTTGTATGATTTTAGGAAATAAGGAAATGATGATGGCATCACTTTTTTGTCTGGTTTTCGTTCCTATTATAATATATATGCTTATTGCAGTTTATGATGCGGTTCATAGGGAAGAAAAACATATCGAAGAACTATTTGAAGAAGATGTCTGCAGTGAAGAAGGAAAAGAGGTTACGAATAGTTTAGATGGGGAAGAATGAAAAGAGAAAGATAGTTGATTTTACGGAATACCGCAAGAAGAGAAATGTAAGACACGGGGTTGTTTTTGTGGTGAAGATGGCAGTTCTTACAATATTAATTGCAGTCATTATTATTGCCGGATTCTGGCTTCGAGGTAAAGAATGGGGAAAAAAGGGGACGGAAGATGAAAAAAAAGTGGCAAGTAAGTCAGATGCCGACTCTGAAAGCTGGTGGGATAAAAGAGATGTCTCAGAGGAAAAAGTAACGGCGACGGGAGCGGATGCAGATAAAGGGTATACGGAAGGCAGCAGGATTTTCCTGGGAACATATCCTCAGGGTGAAAACGGTGAGGTGGAAAAAATAAGCTGGATAGTACGATATTCGAATGAGGATTGTGTTGTTTTGGTTTCGGAATATATTCTGGGTGCTTCTGAGTATTACAAATCAAGTGCTTTACTTAACGGAGAAAAAAATATAAATGATTTTTTGAACGGAGATTTTTATAATCAGGCATTTTCGTCGAAAGAAAAGGCAGAAATGCTTAAAATAATTATTGTTGACGGTGTACCGGTTGAAAGTGAGGAAACGGGGACATATGTTACGATACCTGATGATGAAATTCTTGGAGACGAAAATAAAGGTGGGACGGCAGCAAAGGCAACGCCGTATGCACAGAGTTTGGGGCTTTCTGCTGCCGATGATAATTTTTCATCTTACTGGTTGCGAATAATGTCAACTTCGGATATAATGACCGGTGAAAGTGAGGCTGCTTTCGCGGATGAAAGCGGCAGTATTAATAAAGAGGGGTTTATACAGGATGAAATCAAGGGTGTAAGGCCTGTAATCTGTATAAAAAATAATCCCTAAATAATCAAAAAAGAATATGAGAGGTAAAAAAATGAGTTTACTTACAGAATGGAGAGACTACGCTTACTCCGAAGAGTTAAATAAAAGTAAGGAAGGACAGATTTTCTGGGGTGCATATTTTGCAGATGAAAAAGGTGTTTACGAAGAAATCCTTTCAAATCCGGATACTGTTGTTACAGGTACTGTAAAGGAACTTGCAGAGAAGTTTAATGTTAAACTTTCAACTTTTGTTGGTATACTTGACGGAATCAATGACAGCCTTATAAATCCAAACCCTATTGAGGAAATGACGGAGGATACGGTTGTTAATCTTGGTTATGACAAAGAAAAACTTTACTACAATATGGTAGAGTGTGAAGCTGAGTGGCTTTACAAACTTCCACAGTGGGACAACCTTATCCCGGCTGAAAGAAGAAAGGAAATTTATAAGGAACAGAGAAAATCCGGTACTATTGTAAAGCCAAAGAAGGTTGGTCGTAATGATCCTTGCCCATGTGGAAGCGGTCGTAAATATAAGCAGTGCTGTCTTTTAAAGCAGGCTTAATCTGAGGTAGAAATGTGAAATCCGGATCGAGATATGACAGCAGAATACTAACAAAGAAAACCAGTGGCTCGGAGCGTGTTTTAAAAAGGAGACGTGCAGTCTGTATACTGCTTTGGTTCGTAATATGCGTTACGATGGGATTTGTGATATATAAATTTTATTCCCAAAAGCACATGTCCGATAAATCTGTTCATACAATTGAACTTGAAGGAAGCGTGTCTGTAGGAAATGAACTTAAGGATGACGTGCCTTTCGGACCATGGATGGCGGATAAATAGTCATTATGATGATAATAAAACAGAAATAATTAAAACGGCATTTCGGCCGTAAAAAAAGAAGCTTCTCAGATTTGAGAAGCTTCTTTTTTACTCTAAAATTTAAATTTTTGGATTAACCGAGAACAACCTCAACTTCATGTGTTCCTGCAGGAAG
The DNA here is from genome assembly GCA_964572955.1 of uncultured Lachnoclostridium sp. GTDB lineage: Bacteria > Bacillota > Clostridia > Lachnospirales > Lachnospiraceae > UBA3775. The sequence goes on along the minus strand of CAZNGY010000044.1, from coordinate 1,067 downwards.
TACAGGTATAACATTTCCGTTTACTGCCTGGCCGTCAACTGTCATTGACTTAACGCCCTTGCATACATGATCAGGGTTCTTAACCGTAATCTTGTATGTTGCTCCACGGAATTCACGGGAAGCAGTGAAACCATCCCATTCACTTGGAATTGATGGATCGATCTTAAGACCGTCAAAGTCAGGCTGTACACCGAGGATGTACTGTGAAATTGCAACCATGTTCCATGCTGCTGTTCCTGTAAGCCATGAGTTCTTTCCTTCACCGAATCTGGATGCATCCTTGCCGGCAATCATCTGACCATATACATATGGCTCTGTCTTGTGAAGTTCAGAAATTTCCTCGTTGAAAGCAGGTGCAATCTTTGAATAGTATTCAAATGCCTTGTCTCCACGTCCGGCATAAGCTTCTGCACAGATAATCCATGCGTTATTATGTGTGAAGATACCTGCATTTTCTTTGTATCCGCCCGGATATGTAGAAATTTCACCATACTGTACATAGTATTTTGTGAATGCAGGGTTATTGAGAACGAGACCATATTTTGTGTTAAGGTATTTATCAATGGAGTTAAGAGTCCTGATGTCTGCTCCTTCTTCCTTACCGATTTCAGACATAACTGCAAATCCCTGTGGTTCAATAAAGATTTTTCCTTCTTCACATTCTTTGGAGCCCATCTTTTCACCGTTTGCATCATATGCTCTTAAGAACCAGTCACCGTCAAATGCGGATTCCATTACGTTTTTCTTCATCTTGTCGATCTCAGCCTGAGCCTTTGCAGCCTCATCGTCTTTTCCGAGATGCTTTAAGATTCCTACATATGAAGGACCGGTGTACGTAAAGAGTGTGGCAACCATTACGGATTCAGCTGTTTTTGAGTAACCGCCTTCAGCGGCAAACTTGGGATTTGTGTAAGTCTGAAAGCTTTCGCCCGGCTTGTCGGAGAAGCATGAAAGGTTGACACAGTCGTTCCAGTCGGCACGCATTGCAAGCGGAAGACCGTGAGGCCCGAGATTGTTTACAATGTGATAGAATGAAACAGTGAGGTGATCGAGCATTGTCTGAGCCT
>CAZNGY010000043.1:0-13621 GCA_964572955.1 uncultured Lachnoclostridium sp. | reverse complement strand
AACAGGAATCTGACGGTTAAGCACTTCATCTCTGAGAGTTCTCATAATTTCTGCACCTGAATAGTCCTTTGCAGCATGCATTCTCTTACGCTGTGTTCCGCCACCATGTGTTGTAACCATGGTTCCGTCTTCTGTCTTATCAAATTCAACACCAAGGTTAGAAAGCCACTGAATTGCTTCCGGAGCCTTTGATACAAGTTTTGCAACAAGTTCCGGTCTTGCAGCGTAGTGTCCGCCTCCGAAGCAGTCAATATAATGTAATGCAGGAGAATCATTTTCCTTATCAGCTGCCTGAATTCCACCTTCTGCCATCATAGTGTTTGCATCACCCATACGAAGCTTTGTAACGATTAATACCTTTGCTCCATTAGCATCAGCCTCAATTGCTGCTGAACATCCTGCACCGCCTGCACCTATGATGAGTACATCTGTTTCATAATCAGGATTAGAAAGATCAATGTCTCTTCCTGCAATTCGGCTGTTTGCCTGAAGCATTGCAGCAAGCTCATGAGGAACCTTTCCACCCTTGTTCTGTCCAACTGAAAGTTCTTCAAATTCATCAACCTTGTAGTCAGGATGGAAATGAGAAAGGACATCTTCTTTTTCTTCAGCCGTCATACGCTTTGGTTCAAGAGCTGCATTATACTCTCTGTTAGCCTCAACAACTTTAATTAATTCACGTAATTCATTACTGTACATGGCTATCGTCCTCCTTATTTCTCAATTTCTCTTGTATTATAGAGTTCTTTAAGTTCTTCAATAGGCTTGCCCATCAAGTCTTCAATAAGCTTATTGAATTTACCTTCATTAATCTCTTCAACTCGTTTGTTGAGGTGATCACAATCAGGTGCAATATACTTTCCGTTAAGTCTTCTTGCAAGCATTGCAACCTGTGGATGAGAAATTCCGGCAGGACAACGTGATGAACAAACACCACACATTACACAGTCAAAGCTTAACTCAGCACACTTATCATACTCACCTCTCTGAGCATGTGCAATATACTGCATAACATTAAGTTCCTGTGTACATGCCTTTGTACATGCATTACAGCCTACACATGAATAAATTTCAGGATAAAGCTGCATCATGATCTGTTCTGTAGGCTTAACTTTTTCAATATCATAAACCTTTTTCTCGAGTGGGAAGAATGGCAGTGTTGCAACGTACATTCCTTCTTCAACCTGAGTCTGACATGCAAGACATGCCTTAAGCTCTACATCACCCTTTATACGATAAATTGTAGCACATGCACCACAGAAACCGTTACGGCATCCGCATCCGCGAACGAGCTTATATCCTGCATACTCCATCGCCTTCATAATTGTAAGGTTGGATGGAACTTCATATTTCTTACCAAATAAGAAAATGTTAACCATTTCGCTCATATCTAGCCTCCATTATTTGTTATGTTTTGCCTGCGCCGGCAATTGATGCTTCACGCAGGCATAAAATCAATTTTAGTATTCGTTTGGCATACGATCAAGCTGGTCAAATCTGAATACAGGGCCATCCTTGCAGACAAACTTGTCACCAACATTACATCTTCCGCACTTACCAACACCACACTTCATTCTAAGTTCAAGTGTTGTATATACCTGCTCATCCTTAAAGCCTAACTCTTTAAGTCCGGCAAGAGTAAATTTAATCATGATTGGAGGTCCGCAAAGAACTGCTGTTTTATCACAGCTAAGACCAAGTTCCTTAACATAATTAGGAACAAAACCTACATGTCCGTCCCATTCCGGCTGCTCACGGTCAATTGTAAGATGAACATTAAAATCTTTCTCATTCATCCATTCCTCACTGATTTCCTTAAAGAAACAGAGATCTTCTTTACTTCTTGAACCATAAACAATATCGACCTTACCATAATTTTCACGGTTGCTTCTCACATAATTGATTACTGAACGAACAGGTGCAAGACCAATTCCTCCGGCAATAAATAAAAGATCCTTGCCCTTAAGTTCTGATTCTACAGGGAATCCGTTTCCATATGGTCCTCTGATTGTAACCATCTGACCTACTTCAAGCTGATGAAGCCATGTAGTAACACAACCGCATTTCTTAATTGAGAATTCCATAAATTCTTTATTTGTAGGTGAAGAAGTAATTGAAAAAAGGGCTTCTCCTACTCCCGGAATTGAAAGCATTGCACACTGACCCGGAATATGTTCAAAAACTTTTCCGCCCTCAAGTGCATTTACCCTGAAGGTTTTAACATCAGGAGTCTCCGTACGAATATCAGTAATTATACCGAGCATAGGAATTAAAGTTTCTTTTTCATTCATCATTCTTTTCCTCCTAACGCTTTAGCTACTTTCACAATATTTAATGATGCAGGACATGATCTCAGACATCTTCCGCATCCTACACAGCTGTACATTCCGTCGTTGTTATTTGGAAAATATACAAGTTTGTGCATAAATCTCTGACGGAAGCGTTCCTTATGTGAAGCTCTGTTATTTCCTGCTGCCATCTGTGTAAAATCTTTGTACATACAGGAATCCCAACAACGGTATCTTATTACACCTTCATTTGTCTTAAATTCCTTAACGTCAAAACACTGACATGTAGGACATACAAATGTACATGTTCCGCATCCAAGACAAGTCTTATATACCTCATCCCAAATTTCGGAATTAAAATTGTCCATAAGACCTCTTCCCGAAATCTTATCAAGACCTATTTCCTTGATTGGAAGCTTGTCCATCATTGTCCTGATTGCAGCTTTAGCATTTTCAACCATGCTATCATCAGACTCTACAGTAAGGGATGAAATTTTTTCAATAAGTTTTTCACCCTTCCCAGTATTTGCCTTAAAATAAATATCATCACCGACAATCCATGATGAGACATCACCGGAAGGATCTGCTGCATCAATATCAAACGAACCACAAAAACAGGTTTCCTGAGGTCTGTTACAAGCAACAGTGATTATTGTTCCGTGATCTCTTCTGTTTTTATAATATGAATCTACCGGATTCTGAAGATATACTCTGTCAAGAACTTCAAAGCTTCTCATGTCACAGGCTCTTACACCGAATATAACATAATCTTCCATCTCAGTTCTTGTATCAATAATTTCAATTTTCTTATCCTGAACCTTAAAATTAACGAGATTTTCTACCTGTGGAAAGAAGAAATCCTTAGCAGAACGTGTTGTATTGCAGGCTTCTGAATATTTCATTCCGCTTTCATATGGCTTGAATGCCGCGCCCTCTGCCGTATCAACAGGAAGATATACTTTTTCTTCTCCGGAAATAAGATCAAAGAAATCATTTAATTTAGAAAAATTCATTTTTACCATTACTGATTTCCCCCTCTCTTATATACAACATCAGGCTCACAGTCACCATAATTAAAGTTTACAAGAGGATACCTTTCATCAGGATTTGCTCCCGCCTGATATTCCCCGTATAACTCATTGATATCTTTTATGAACTTACGGTTTAATAAATGGATTGGAATATTCTGAGGACATACTCTTGAACACTCACCACAGTCTGTACATCTTCCTGTAACATGGAATGCACGAATAATATGGTACATATTTTCTTCAAATGATGAAGCCGGTGCCTTATTATTTATATCACTGTCAGCATTGTCAAACACACAGTTTTCACATGTACATGCCGGACATACATTTCTGCATGCGTTACAACGGATGCAACGTGAAAGTTCACCTCTCCAGAATTCAAATCTTTCATCAGGAGTCATTGCCTCAATTCTTGCCACTTCATCAAATCTGTTTGAAGGAACCACATCGCCTTCTTCACCGATAAGTTCATCTACATCTACATGTTTCTTTGACTTACAGTTAAGGCAGCGTTCTGCATAAACATCCTGCTTTGAAACCTTTGCTTCACCATACAGGGAATCAATTATGAAGTCAGTTCCTTCTTCTTTAATTCCAAGAACTCCGTCAATGCCTTTTTCACGAATCTTATTTATATCTGCTTTGCCATAGCAAGGGATACCGATTGCATAAACCTTTTCACGGTCTATACGATGCTCCTTGAGAAGCTGTGCAAAACTGTATGAATCACATGGTTTAATAAATGCTAAAACCCTGCCGTCTTTTTTGCACTCGCCCACAAGATATTTGCTCACATTTGCTGCACAGAAATCATCGTATACGAAATCAGCGTCAAGTTCCTCCGCACTGGCAAAAACAGCCGGTGATACATCATATGTAAATTCACCTTTTTTCCAACCAATAACACGATTAACGGATCCGTCAGCTAACAACTCTTTTGCTCTGGCTATCATTGTTTCTTGCATCTTAAATCCTCCAATCTATGATTTTCACCAAGTTTGGTAACAGTTGCAACAAAATCATTCATTGTCTCTGCAAACTTCTGACCTTCTGCTGCTGATACCCATTCAACTCTAGTACGCTCTTTTTCAATTCCGAGGAAATCAAGCATGCTGAATAAAAGTGTCATTCTACGACGGGCATAGTAATTACCTGTTGTATAATGGCAGTCTCCCGGATGACATCCGCAAAGAATTACACCATCTGCTCCACGCTGAAAAGCACGAAGAATAAACATAGGATTTAATCTGCATGAACATGGAATACGAATAATTTTAATATTGGCAGGATACTGTAAACGGTTTGTACCTGACAAATCAGCACCGGCATATGAACACCAGTTGCAGCAGAATGCCACGATAGTAGGTTTAAATTCTTTATCTTCTATTTGCATATTGCATCTACCTCCGCCACAATCTGTTTATTTGAAAATCCATGGAGATCCATTGCTCCTGATGGACAAGCTACCGTACAACATCCGCAACCCTGACATACTGCCGGATTTACCTGAGCTACACGTCTCATCATTGTTCCGTCCTTACGTCGTGAGAAATCTTTAATTTCATATGTGATTGCTCCGTATGGACAAACATTTGCACATGTTGAACATCCGTTACACATCATTTCATTTGGATGTGCAACACATGGGTTGCCGACAAGGTTATCCTTTGAAAGCAGACCAATAACCTTAGATGCACATGCACCTGCCTGAGTTACCGTTTCCGGAATATCCTTAGGACCCTGTGCACAACCTGCAAGGAACACACCTGCTGTAGGAGATTCTACCGGACGAAGCTTTGCATGAGCTTCTGTGAAGAAATCATTTGTATCCATACTTGCTGTAAGAAGTGTAGCGAGAGGTCTTGCAGTCTTATCAGGTTCAATTGCTGCCGCAAGTACCACCATGTCGGCATCAATATGAAGCTGTTCATTATTGAGAAGATCTGAAGCCTGAACCTTAAGTTTTCCATTTTCTGGAGCGACCTTACCAACCATACCCTTAATATAATGTACGTTATATTCCTCAACCGCACGTCTGTAGAACTCATCATAGTTCTTTCCAGGTGTACGGACATCTATGTAGAATACATACACTTCCGTGTCAGGATACTTTTCACGACAAAGCATTGCATGTTTGCATGTATACATACAGCAGATTTTTGAGCAGTATGGCTTTCCGCAGGATTCTGTTGAACGTGAACCCACGCACTGTACAAAAACAATTGTCTTTGGCTCAGTGTGATCGGAAGGACGAACGAGATGACCTCCATTTGGACCCGAAGCACTCATAAGTCTCTCAAACTCAAGACTTGTTACAACGTCAGGTGACTGTGAATAAGCAAATTCTTCATATGCATCAAGTTTAATAGGATTGTAGCCTGTTGCAACAACAATTGCACCATACTGTTCTTCAACAATCTGATCCTGCTGTTTATAATCAATTGCTCCTGCCGTACATACTTTTGAACATACACCGCATTTTCCGGTCTTAAGCATTGTACAGTAATTAGGATCAATGGTCGCTACCTTTGGTACTGCCTGTGCAAAAGGTATATATATCGCTCTCTTATTATCAAGATTAAGATTATAGTCATTAGGTACCTTCTTCTGCGGACATTTCTCAGTACAAAGTCCACAGCCTGTACATATGTCTTCATTAACATATCTTGCTTTACGCTTGATACCTACGGTGAAGTTTCCGACAAATCCCTTTACTGATTCAACCTCAGAATAAGAATAAATCTTAATCTTCTCATTCTGTGCCACATCTACCATCTTAGGAGTAAGGATGCATGATGAACAGTCAAGTGTTGGGAACGTCTTATCAATCTTTGTCATCTTACCGCCGATTGTAGGTTCCTTTTCTACAATATCTACCGGATATCCTGCATCAGCAATATCAAGTGCACACTGAATACCTGCAATACCGCCACCAATTACAAGTGCCCTTTTTGTAACAGGTGTCTGTCCTGCAATAAGAGGTGCGTTAAGATGAACTTTGGCGATGGCTGCACGTCCAAGGATAATAGCCTTTTCAGTTGCCTCCTCCATATCCTTATGAATCCATGAACACTGTTCACGAATATTAGCTACTTCAAGCATGTAAGGATTAAGACCCACCGACTGAACGGCCTTACGGAATGTTGCTTCATGCATTCTTGGAGAACAGGAACATACAACAACACCGGTTAATCCATGCTCACGAATCGCATCCTTAATCAGATTCTGACCTGATTCAGAGCACATATACTGGTAGTCAGTTGTAAATACAACACCCGGTTCATTTTTTAATACCTCAGCGACTCTTTTTACGTCAACCGTGCCGGCAATGTTTGTACCACAATGACATACAAATACACCAATTTTCTGCATTATATTCTCCTTTCTTATTTCTTATATTTACGGAATGCACTTACAATAGCCTGCTGTGGAAGATTCTCATCCAAGAGTTCAGGAATCTGCTCAGCATGAATATGATTTGCATTCTGTGGGCGAATCTTCCAAAGTCTTACCGCCTCAATAATATTTGCAGGTTCAACGCCTCTAGGACATCTCTCTACACATGCAAAACATGAAAGACATTTGAATACGGATTCTGAATTTAATAATTTTTCTATGTTACCGGTTTCAACCATGTTAACAAACTGATGTGGATGATATTCCATTTCTCCGTAAGCCGGGCATGTACCGGAACATTTTCCGCATCTCATACATTTACGAGGGTTAACACCACTAAGAAGCTGTAACTCTCTTGCGATATCAGCATTTCCCATGATTAATCCTCCTTCTCAATTCCAAGTGCCTCGCAAAGAAGCTCTGTGAAATAATATACCGGCATATCTGCCGCATCATTATTATGTGAAAGGTTGTACATGCAAAGCGGACATGCTGTAATAAGACACTCTGCACCGTTTGCCTTTGCACTGTTAACAATGTTTGCAACCTTGGATTTAGCAAGGTTTTTATCTTCAAGTGTGATATATCCGCCGCAACACTCATTTCTGTACGGATATACAACCGGTGTAGCTCCGAGGCAAGCGATAAAGTCCTCTATTATTGTAGGATTTTCAGGATTATCAAAAGCAAGAACCTTGCTAGGACGAAGAAGAAGACATCCATAGTATGCTCCAATCTTTCTTCCTGTCAAAGGATTCTTTACTGCCTCCTTTATCTTGTCAAAGCCAACCACATCACGAAGCATTTCAAGATAGTGGATAACCTTTGTCTCACCGGCATATGGCTCTTCAAGACCAAGATAAGCATTAGCCTTTGTTCTTATACTTTCATCATTAGCCATATCATTATTAACTCTTTTAAGTACATGATGGCATGCTGAACATAATGTAAGCAGATCCTGATTTTTTTCTTTGGCTGCAACTAAGGCGCGAACCGAAGAAAGCTTTGGAGCTGTTTCATTTTTTCCCATAGGATAAACACCACCACAGCACTGCCATTCAGGAAGTTCTTCCATTGTTACTCCAAGAGCTTTGGCAGCAAGTCTGGCACCTTTATCCAAGTCTTTCGCCTTGGTCTTAAGTGTACATCCCGGATAATAACTGTATACCATATATAATACTCCAATCTGCCCTGAGGGCGTTATTTTGTTTGTATATTAAACCATCTGTTCAGGATGGAATACTTCATCAAATCGTTCTTCAGTAAGAAAACCGAGTTCAACACATGCCTGCTTAAGGGAAATATTTTCCTTATATGCCTTCTTGGCAGTCTTTGCGGCATTTTCGTATCCGATATATGGATTTAATGCCGTAACAAGCATAAGTGAATTGTGAAGATTATCATGCATCTTCTTCTCGTTAGCTTTAATTCCTACTGCACAATTGTTATTGAATGATATGATTGATTCTGAGAGAAGTCTTACTGACTGAAGGAAGTTATATGCACAAACAGGCATAGATACGTTAAGTTCAAAGTTACCCCGACTTGCCGCAAAACCTACAGCAGCATCATTTCCCATAACTTGTACTGCAACCATTGTCACCTGTTCACACTGAGTAGGATTAACCTTGCCCGGCATAATTGATGAGCCCGGTTCATTTTCTGGAATTGTAATCTCACCAAGTCCAAGTCTTGGACCACTTGCCAGCCATCTTACATCATTTGCAATCTTCATCATATCGCATGCAAGAGCTTTAACTGCACCATGAGCAAATACAATTTCATCTTTACTTGTAAGTGCATGGAATTTATTAGGTGCAGTAACAAACTTCTTACCTGTTATTTCAGTAACTGCTTCTGCAACTTTTTCTGCAAATCCGGCAGGTGTATTAAGTCCTGTACCAACTGCAGTACCTCCAAGTGCAAGCTCTCTGAGATGAACAAGTGAAAGTTCAAGAAGTTCCTTATCTCTTTCAATACTTGTTCTCCATCCGCTGATTTCCTGTGAAAACTTAATAGGAGTTGCATCCTGAAGATGAGTTCTTCCGCTTTTTACTATTCCTTCATTTTCCTGCTCAAGTCTTTTAAGAGTCTCTACAAGAAGATCAATTGCAGGAAAAAGCTTATCTTCAATCGCTGTAACAGCCGCAATGTGCATTGCCGTAGGAAATGTGTCATTAGATGATTGTGACATATTAATGTCGTCATTAGGATGAAGAATCTTCTCTCCCGCAATCTCATTTCCTCTGTTTGCAATAACTTCATTAGCATTCATGTTAGACTGAGTACCGCTTCCCGTCTGCCATACAACGAGTGGGAAATGATCATTAAGAGAACCATTTCTTACCTCATCGCATGCCTGAGATATTGCAGAGAGCTTTCTGTCTGTCATTTTTTCAGGTTTAAGAGCATTGTTTGCAATTGCTGCTGCCTTCTTTAACACACCAAAAGCATATGTAATTTCTCTAGGCATTGTCTCAATACCAACACCAATAGGGAAGTTTTCATGACTTCTTTCTGTCTGTGCAGCCCAATATTTATCTGCAGGAACTTTAACTTCACCCATTGAATCATGTTCAATACGATATTCCATATTTTAACTCCTATTATAAACTTTTTAAAACCTTGTATTTTTATAGGAATTCTATGTTTTCCTATAAAAAGTCACAAAGGCAGTGAGTATTCTTTTGAATAAACTCACTGCCGTTGGGAAATTCATTAATTAAACTTCGATGCTGTGGATAACAGCCTTAAGGCTTTCAGCACTCTTCTGAAGTTTCTCTTCTTCATCCTTTGAAAGAGGAACAAGAACCTTGCCTGATACACCATTACGTCCTACTGCAACAAGTGTGCTGAGGCAGCAGTCATCAATTCCATACTCTCCGTGCATCATTGTAGAAACACAGAGATTTGTATCAATGCTTCTGTTAAGAGCTTTAAGGATTTCACATACGGAAACTGCAATTGCATAGAATGTAGCACCCTTGCGCTCGATAATACGTCCGCCTGATTTACGAATGTAATCTTCAATATCATCCTTATCAAGTGCAGGACAATCTTCCATGTTATTTGTTACACTTTCGTGATACTTATCAACCGGAATATTGGAAATATTTGCAAGTGACCATGTTACAAATGAAGAATCTCCATGTTCACCATATACATATGCATGAACATTCTTCTGAGCAACATTGTAAATTTCACCGATTCTTGAACGAAGTCTTGCTGTATCAAGAGTTGTACCCGAACCGATAATTCTTTCTTCAGGAATTCCTGATGCCTTGTAGAATGCATATGTCATAACATCTACCGGATTGCTTACGATAATATAAATAGCATTTGGAGCATATTTTGTAATCTTTGGAGCGATATCCTTCATTACATTAACATTTGTTTGTGCAAGTTCAAGTCTTGACTGACCTGCTTTTCTTGGGATACCTGATGTGATGATAACGCAATCTGAATCAACAGCATCACTATAATCTCCCGAGTTAATCTTTACAGGTGAAAAATATGGGCTTCCCTGTCTGATATCCATTGCCTCGCCTTCAGCTTTTGCATTGTTAATGTCAATCATTAAAATTTCTGATGCCTGACCCTGAAGTGCTATTGTATAAGCGATAGTTGAGCCTACACTTCCGGCACCAATGATGGTTACTTTCTTCATATCTGGTCCTTCTTTCTTCATTTATTATATTCCCGGCCGTCTTTACACCAAACGGCGTAGATATCTTGACATGCCTAGTTGCGTTTAATTATATAAAAATGTGCCTCATTTATCAAGTCCAAAATTGCAGTTTTTATCAGTTTATGAGTCAAATAATCTATTTTTCCTTTTTTTTGTTATATTTTTTTAAAACTATATTTATCTCTTCCTTATTATACTGTCAATTATACAGTTTTCATAATTCTTTTATTTTTCCATTCAAAAAGAACTTGCCATATTGCCATATATCTGATAGTATAAGACAAATGCATTTGTTGAATGCATATTTTTTCTGTTGCAAGATTGTATACATGTATTATATAATACCTTTGGAATTTTGTTCCAATATATGGATTATTCTTTTATTCTTGCACCAGTGCTTTTTTAATGGTAATATTTTAAGCAAATCAAATAACTTTCTGCATTGTCAAAAAAATACAACATATGCAGATTTTCTATAAAAAGGAGTAATGAACCATGTTTAAGATTTTAAAATCCGAATTTCTTGCTTCCAATATCTTTCTTATGGATATCGAAGCTCCTCGTGTTGCAAAATCATGTCTTCCGGGACAATTTGTAATTGTACGCTCCCATGATGATGGGGAACGAATTCCATTAACAATATGTGACTATGATCGTGAAAAAGGATCCGTAACAATAGTTGTCCAGATTATCGGAGCCGGTTCTCACAGACTCTCTAAACTGTCTGCCGGTGAATATATTAAAGACTTTGTCGGTCCTCTCGGAAAAGCCTCTGAGCTGTGCAGTACACCTGTTTCTGAACTTAAAGAAAAGAAAATCGTTTTTGTAGCCGGCGGTCTTGGAACTGCACCTGTATATCCTCAGGCAAAATGGCTTCATGAACACGGTGTTGAATGTGATGTAATTGTCGGTGCAAAGACAAAAGATTTAATCATTCTTGAGAAAGAAATGAGTGCCGTGAGCAATCTTTATATAACCACCGATGATGGTTCTTATATTCGCAAGGGAATGGGTACTGATGTTCTACGTCATCTTGTAAAAGAAAAAGGGAAAACCTACGACTTATGTATTTGTATCGGTCCTATGATAATGATGAAATTCGTCTGTATCCTCACGAAAGAACTCGGAATAAAGACTATAGTTTCAATGAACCCTGTTATGGTAGACGGAACCGGCATGTGCGGAGGATGTCGTCTTGTCGTAGGGAATGAAGTAAAATTTGCCTGTGTTGACGGTCCTGAATTTGATGGTCACTTAGTAGATTTTGATCAGGCAATGAGAAGAAGTGCAATGTACAAAACAATAGAAGGAAGAAAATATCTCAAAGAAAAAGAAGGCGATACTCATCATGGCGGTTGCGGTATGTGCGGAGGTGATAAATAATGAATCAGCTGGAAAGAATTCCCGTACGCGAACAGGAACCATCCGTTCGGGCACATAATTTTGACGAAGTATGTTTAGGATACAATGCGGAGGAGGCAGTAGCCGAGGCTTCAAGGTGTCTTAACTGTAAAAATGCCAAGTGCATTCAGGGATGTCCGGTAAATATTAACATTCCTGCTTTTATAAACAAAATTAAAAACGGTGACTTTAAAGATGCCTACAATATTCTTTCGGATTCATCTTCTCTTCCTGCTATATGCGGAAGGGTATGTCCACAGGAATCTCAGTGCGAGGGAAAATGTATACGTGGAATTAAGGGTGATGCAGTCTCAATAGGAAAACTTGAAAGATTTGTTGCTGATTGGGCAAAAGAAAATAATATAAAGCCGGCACCTGCCGAAAAGAAAAATGGGAAAAAAGTTGCCATAATAGGTTCAGGTCCTGCCGGACTTACCTGTGCAGGTGATCTTGCAAAACTCGGATATGATGTAACAATTTTTGAAGCTCTTCATGAAGCAGGCGGTGTATTGGTTTACGGAATTCCTGAATTCCGTCTTCCCAAAGATGCTGTCGTAAAAAAAGAAATTGAAAACATAAAATCACTCGGTGTAAAAATCGAAACCGATGTTGTCATTGGAATGTCAACAACAATAGATGAACTCTTCGAAGACGAAAATTTTGAAGCCGTATTCATCGGATCAGGTGCAGGTCTTCCAAAATTCATGGGAATTCCTGGTGAACAGGCTTTAGGTGTATATTCAGCAAATGAATATCTCACACGTTCAAATCTTATGAAAGCATTTGATGAGAACTCTGCCACTCCGATAATGAGAGGTGACAAGGTAGTTGTTGTAGGTGGCGGAAATGTTGCCATGGATGCTGCAAGAACTGCTCTCCGACTCGGCGCCGAGGTTCATATTGTGTATCGAAGAAGCGAGGCCGAACTTCCAGCAAGAGCCGAAGAAGTTCACCATGCAAAGGAAGAAGGTATCATATTTGATCTTTTGACAAATCCGGTTGAAATCATTGAAGATGAGAACGGTTGGGTATCAGGAGTAAAATGTATACGAATGGAATTAGGTGAGCCGGATGAATCAGGAAGAAGACGTCCGGTTGCCGTAGAGGGCTCTGAATTTGTAATTGATGCCGATACGGTTATCATGTCACTCGGAACTTCCCCTAACCCATTGATCTCCTCAACCACAAAGGGTCTTGAAATAAATAAGAGAAAATGTATTATTGCTTCTGAGGAAACAGGAGCAACATCAAAACCGGGCGTTTATGCAGGTGGAGATGCCGTTACAGGTGCTGCTACGGTAATTCTTGCAATGGGTGCCGGTAAAAATGCAGCAAAAGCGATTGATGAATACCTGAGTAACAGATAATCAATTGTAATCACTTACCCGGATTGACTAGGCCTACGCCTTTCAATAAATAATTAATAGGATTAAAATCAGGAGGTAAATCACATGTCATATGTTGATGAAGTGCTTGCCAGCGTTTCTGCAAAGAATGCAAGCGAACCAGAATTCTTACAGGCGGTTGACGAAGTATTAAATTCCCTTCGTCCGGTTATCGAAGCAAACGAAGAAAAATTCAAGAAAGATGCACTTCTTGAAAGAATCACTGAACCTGAAAGACAGATAAAGTTCAGAGTGCCTTGGGTTGATGACAACGGCCAGGTACATGTAAACGTAGGTTACAGAGTTCAGTTTAATTCAGCAATCGGACCTTACAAGGGAGGTATCCGCTTACATCCTTCAGTAAATATCGGTATTATTAAATTCTTAGGTTTTGAGCAGGTGTTCAAAAACGCCCTTACCACTTTGCCGATG
>CAZNGY010000042.1:0-13786 GCA_964572955.1 uncultured Lachnoclostridium sp. | reverse complement strand
CTGCAACATATCTACCCTGTGATGAGTCATACTTTAAAAGATGAGCTAACATTGAAGGTGTTGTTAAATCATTGATAGCTACTACTTCGTAGCCTTCTGCACCAAACATCTGTCTGAATGCAAGACGTCCAATACGTCCAAAACCATTAATTGCAACTTTAACTGCCATTTTGGTTTCCCTCCTAATTTGATATTAATTAAAATAAATTTTAATTCAACTTAAAATCCTTTATCATTGTAATAAAAAAGGCCGAAAATTTCAAGTCTTTAATGGTAAAAAAGCGTTTTTTTACGTTTTTTATGTATTTTTTCGAAACTCCCAGCATATATTTGCCAATTTTTACAATGACGGAGCTTTAAAAATATATTTTCCGATAACTGATTCGCTTTTTACAGCTTGAATTTCAGGTGACCTGCTGTCAAGGCTAACCGTTCTGTTATCTCCCAAAACGAAGTATTCATCAACGGAAAGGATAACTGTCTCAAAATCATTATTGTCACTTTCGCTCCAGTTTATACCCCTGTTCATATCACCGCAAGCATACACATCATCATACTCAACCGGCTTTCCATCTGAATCATACAACAAAATCTTGCCGTCATGAGTTATTTTTATCGTTTCCCCCGGAAGACCGACCACCCTTTTAACATATAAAATCTCATCTTCTCTTATCTCTGTTTCAGGGTTATCCCTGTCATACGGCTTGAATACAATAATATCATTCCTGTCATATTCCGAATCAGCCTTTAACTTGTTTATAAAGATGACATCACCATCCTTAATTGCACTCTCCATTGAGCTTCCGTCAACAGACAAAGGCTGCACAAAATATCTTTTTATGAGTAGTGCCATAGCTGCCGAAAAAAGAATGAGAAAAACAGTCTCTAACAAATTGCCTAACAGATTCAAGCCATATACCGGTTCTCTTCTGTCTTCAGATTGCATTTTTTTACTCTTCAACAGTATCTGAGTCTGCCGCTTCCGCTACAATATTTTCAGGCAAATCAAAATCATTTCCCAGTTCATCACCAAAGACTTCATCAGCGCCTTCAGTAACACCTTCAAGTTCATTTTCTTCATCGCCTGTAAGAATCTTTACCTTTCCCTTGTAAACCTCCTCGACAGCGATTGATAAAGCTCTGTCACATGGTGGCTCAACGAGAGGTTCTGCACCATCAATAATCTGTCTTGCTCTTTTTGCTGTTGCAAGGACAATTGAGTATCTGCTGCTGACAACAGGTTCCTCACCCGCTTCAACATTGCTGTTTACAACGTTCATTAAATCTGTGTAAGATGGATGTATCATATTATTCCTCCTATTCTATATTCTGAATCTGTTCCCTGATTTTTTCTATTTCGGTTTTTATATCAATTGCATCACCCGAAACCGAAATATCATTTGCTTTTGAGAGAATTGTATTTGCTTCCCTGTTCATCTCCTGAGCAAGAAAATCCAGTTTTCTTCCCACATTTGCACCACATTCAAGCGTTTCCCTCATATTTTTTATGTGTGAATGAAGCCTTACCGTTTCCTCATCAACACAAATCTTATCGGCATATAGTACAAGTTCCGCTGCAACAGCCTGCTCTGAAACATTCTTATCGGTCAAAACCTCATTAAGCTTGTCTTCAAGTTTTTTCCTATATTCCTCCATCATCTCAGGATAACGTTTTTCAACCTTTGAAATCATGATTTCAAGACCATCAAGCTTCTTTAAAATATCATCCCTTAAATGTTCGCCTTCAACTAATCTGGCAGATACAAAACCCTCACATGCTTTCCTTAATGCCTGTTCAAGCAAATCTTTTATATCTTCCGGATCTTCACTTTTTTCTTCTATTGTAAGGACTTCCGGCATCCTTGAAAGTACCGGTAACGATACTTCATATGAAAGATTAAAATCCTCTGACATCTTTTTTATACACTCTACATACTCGGATGCTATGACACTGTTGTATTTAACGGTTGATGTCGAATCAGCATCATTCACACATGAAATAAAGATGTCAATCTTTCCTCTGTCTGCATATTCCTTAACAGTCTGTCTGATAAAAGAATCAAAGCAGTTAAATCTTTTCGGAAGCTTAGTTGATATGTCACAGTACCTGTGATTTACGGATTTTAATTCCACAATAATTCTTCTGATTCCATCCGTAACCTCAGCCCTTCCGAAACCGGTCATACTTTTTACCACAAAATCACCTCCGTTTTTATGGTGATTACCAGACCATTTTTATAAATGGTTTACCAAGTTTTAATTATATTGTATCGGATTCAATAAGTCAAAGACTTTTTTCTGTTTTTACATTCCAATCGCTTTTATATGTTCTTACAACACGTCTTCCGACATCACAGAGAACCTCATAACTTATTGTTCCCGTCCATCCGGCAATATCATCGGCTGTTATCTCGTTTTGTCCCTGTCTGCCGATAAGAACCACATCATCCTCGATTTTTATTCCATCAATTCCGGTAACATCAACCATAATCTGATCCATGCATACTCTTCCGATAACCGGAGCAAATGCACCTCCAATCAAAACCTTTCCTTTATTTGACATTTTTCTGGAATATCCGTCTGCATAGCCGACACTCACTGTTGCAACATCCATTTTCCTGTCTGCAACAAATGCCGCACCATAACTTATTGTATCACCACATTCAACTGTTTTTATGTTCGTTATGTGTGCATGCCATTCCAAAGCCGGTTTGATATAAAGTTTCGATTTGTCCGCGTACTCTGACGGATAGTATCCGTATAAAGCTATGCCGTCGCGAACCATATCATAATGATAATTGTAATTAATTATTCCGGCCGAATTAGAAATGTGCCTGATTTCAATCCGTGACGCATTCTGCATTTTTTCCAGAAAACACTCAAAATTCTCCGCCTGCTGCAGTGTCTTTTCTTTTTCCTTATCATCAGCACATGAAAAATGAGAGAAAACACCTTCCACAATCAGATTGGATAGACCAAAAATCCGATCTGCATCCTTAATTTCCTCTTCTCTGTTGCGAAAACCAATTCGCCCCATCCCGGTATCAACCGCAAGATGTATTCTTACCTTTTTATTCCTTCTTGAAGCCAGTGTATTAAGAATGAAAGCATCTTCATATCTGTATATAACCGGAGTTATATCGTACTCAATCACATCAAAATACTCTTCATGAGCTGAATACCCCAAAATTAAAATTCCTTTTTTTATGCCGGCCTTTCTCAGTTCCACAGCTTCATCTACTGTCGCAACTCCGAAATAATCACAATCAGATTTAATACATTCCGCAACACGGACTGCACCGTGTCCGTAAGCATCAGCCTTTATTACTGCAAGTATTTTTACCCTCGGTTCTATAATTTTTTTCATCGACAGAAGGTTATCCCTTACTATATTTTCATCTATCACGGTATAGGTTCTGTAGTATTTTTTCATACTCATCCTCCATAACTTTTATTCTATGGCCTTTAAGGATTCCGACATATTAATTTCATCCGTTTTTCTTCGCATAAACATGTTTACACAAATACTGAAAAACAACGTGATCATGACACTGATAACGTAACTGAAAAATTCAATATGTATATCAAAGCATATCATATCAACTCTGATTTTGTCCATAACCAGAAAGTGCATCAATTTACCAAGTGGCATACCCAATCCCGCTCCCATAACAGTCAGTATCAGATTTTCACGAAAAACATAGGATGCAGTCTCTTTTCTTCCGAATCCCAACACCTTAATTGTTGCAATTTCCCTTGTCCTCTCCATTATATTTATATTGTTCAGATTGTAAAGGACAACAAACGCAAGAACTGCCGCGCAACATATGACCAGATAAACAATAACATTCAGACTCTTAACCATTTTATTAAAATAATTCCTGGTTACCTCAAGATCCGTCACATTTATTACATTTTCAATATCGGACAATCGTGCCGTAGTTCCTTCAATCCTTTCAGCAGTATTTGAAGCATAAAAACAGTTAACACCGAATTCTTCACCGCTTAGTTCATATGCTCCATCCGTCACAAAAATGTAATTGTTTATATAATTTTCAAAAACAGCAGTAACCTCATATTCTGCAACATTCAGATTCTCATACTTTATCGAAATAATGTCACCGGTTTTTATTTTAAGTGAATCTGCAAGGTTTTCGCTTATCATACATCCAGATTTACCGTCCGGTTCCTGCTTTCCGTTATCTGTATTAAAACTTATACTGTTTCTTATTCCGTCATAATCATTACATGCTACAAGTATTGCATTTTTTGTGTTATCATGTGCTGAAATGTCTACAGCTTTTCGCGTAATCCCAATACATTTTAGATTCAGTTCTTTTATTGATTCCTCTATCTCTGCCTTTTTATCAACAGAAATATCTGATGAAATACTAATCTGATAATCATATTTTTCTATTTCACCATACTGAAGATTGCATATTCCTGATATTGAATCTCTAATTCCGAATCCTATTATCAGCAAAGCCGTACATCCTGCAATCCCAAACATCATCATAAAAAATCTTTTCTTGTATCTGAAACAATTTCTTAATGAAATCTTCTGCATAAATGACAATTTTGACCAAAAAGGGGTTATTTTTTCTAAAAGAATTCTTTTTCCCGGTTCCGGTGCCCTGGGTCTTATCATTTCAGCAGCATTTTCTCTTACAACGGAAACAACCGTTAATACAGTACTTCCCAAAATAACAATTGCAGATACAATGATACACATAAGAAGGTATTTATATTCAAATATCATGCTTATTCTGTCCGTATATGTATACATCAGCATATAAGCTTTCCATATCACATACGGAAACAATATACTTCCGATATAAAACCCCAAAAAACATCCTGCCAAAAGTGCGCTTAAGGAATATAAAATGTATTTAATTAGTATTGAACACCTCCCGTACCCCAATGCCTTGAGCACGCCTATCTGAGTTCTTTCTTCTGCAATCATACGGCTCATCGTTGTAACACATACAAGTGCGGCAACAATCACAAAAAATACTGGAAAAATGAGTGCTATTGATTCAACTATTTCAGCATTGCTTTTATATTCTGAACACCCTTGATTATCCTTCCGTGTCAAAAGCTGCAGCTGAGGATTCTCCGGTACCTCCACATTCAGCCTGTTGCGTGCATCCTCCAGTTCACTGCCTGTTTTTTCCAGTTCATTCTTTATATTTTCCAGGATTTCTTTACACGAATCAGAATATTCCTGAAGAGAAGACACTCTTTCTCTGACAGAATCTGCATATTCGACAGCATCATCCATATTTTTCTGATACTCTGCCTTTTGCTCATCATCCAGATAAGCATAGCTGTTCATATATCTTACCTTATGTATATTTTCTTCTCTTTCAGCATCCAGAAGTTTCGCATTCAAATCCTCCAGCTCATCCAAAATCTCATTGAATTCCGATTCCAGTTCAGCATATTCAACCAATGAGGCTTGATATAATCCTTCTGCCGTTCCGAATTCGGTACTCTTTTGAGCCGCTTTATAAGATATATTTTCCATACGAATCTCTAGGCAGTCATTCAGAACCTTTTCAAAAACAGGTTTATTTTCCTCGAGATAATCATCATATCTGTCACTATAAGTAAGATAACCATTTTCAGAATCTACAAACAACTGCGAATAATAATCAACGGTAAAAGCATTAGGATCTATAAAGATAAAACACGAAATATTACCATTCCCAATATTGCATGTTCCACGTTGATAACTTATATACAAAGGTGAATCAGCAATACCACATACAACAAATTCATCATAAAGCAACTCGCTTTTTGCCTCATCAGTATTTTCGTCTGTAATTTTTATTTTTTTTCCTATTATATTTGAATCAAAGTATCTGGAATCAACAACACATTCATTACTGTTTATCGGTTCCCTGCCTTCCTTAATGACAAGTCTGTTGACATTCTTTGTTATTCCATGTATTCTCGCAACCTTGTTTTCAACACCATCCGTATCAATTATATAATCACGAAAATATGACCCTTCAACATTAAACACTGCTGTATTTTCTTTTATGTAATTAATTGTATCGTTATCAAATCCTGCACCGGAAATCAGACAATAGTCATAAAAATTTGTTTCCTCAAAATAAGCATTTCCAGAGTCAGTCATATCTTCAGTGGTTATTTTTAACCCCACAAAAAAAACAACTCCTAACATAACAATGCAAATCAATGCCAAATATCTTCCCAGACTCATTTTTATTGTTCTGATTATATTTTTGAAATAGCTTCTTGTCATATATCCCCCGTTTAATAATTTACCATTCAATATTTTCAACAGGTATTATGTCATTATTTTTTCCGGTTTCGGTAATTATACCATTTTTTACCCGTACGACTCTGTCGGCCATTGCAGTCAGGGCACTATTGTGAGTAATTATAATCACAGTCATCCCCTCTTTTCTTGCTGTTTCCTGTAAAAGTTTCAATATCTGTTTACCGGTATTATAATCTAATGCTCCGGTCGGTTCATCACAAAGTAAAAGTTTAGGGCTTTTTGCCAATGCTCTTGCTATCGCAACCCTCTGCTGTTCTCCCCCAGAAAGCTGAGAGGGGAAATTATCTTTCCTTTCTGCAAGACCGACTTTTTCCAAAATATCTGCAGACGATTGTCTATTTCCACAAAGCTGTGAAGCAAGTTCAACATTTTCAAGTGCCGTCAGATTCTGAACAAGATTGTAAAACTGAAAAACAAAACCGACATCATTTCTTCTATACATTGTCATCTGTTTTTCATTAAACTTTGTTATATCAACTCCATCCAGACAGACACTTCCCTCTGTAACATCATCCATTCCACCAAGAATATTCAGTATGGTAGTCTTTCCCGCACCACTGGCACCTACTATCACGCATATTTCACCTTTTTCAACCTGAAAATCCACACCTCTTAATGCATCAATTTCTATTTCCCCGACACTGTATTTTTTCTTTACACCCGTGAATTCCACATAAGACATTGTTTTACCTCTATATACGACTTTTATTTAGTCTTTTTATAATATGCCAGACATTTATCAAAAGATGTCTTGAGTGCATATGTATTGTTAAGTCCCTTAACAGCTTCCGTCCACTTTGTAACAAAAGCCTCCAGCTTAATCATATATGATTCCTTTGTAATTTCGCCCTCTGCAACATAATTCAATCCTTTTTCCCAACTTGCCGTAAGTTCAGCATTCAAAAGAGACTTTATTGAGGCTGCAACAACCTCATATATTATCTCACCTAAAAGGGTCGGCGTTATTATCTGTGTTTTTTCATTAAGACTTAGATATTTTATTTTAAAAAGTTTCTTCAGTATTTCCGCTCTCGTAGCACTTGTTCCGATTCCCGAACCCTTAATCTGTGCCCTGAGTTCCTCATCCTCTATGAACTGACCTGCCTTTTCCATAGTAAGAATTATAGAACCCGAATCATATCTCTTAGGAGGAGAAGTCTCTCCTGCTTTAATACTGAATCCGTTAATGGTGATGTCCTGTCCTTTTTTTAATGTATTCACATACCTGAATAATGCATCATCAAGAACTTCTTCCCGGTTATCACTATCCTCTTCCGTCTTATCCTCAGAATTTTTATTTACTTTTGGCGATAATGCCAAATACCCGGCATCTTTCAATGTTTTAAAACTAGCAACAAATGTTTCTTTTTCTATAATTACATTGATTGTAACTTTTTGAAACTGTGCTGCGGGATAAAAAATACCAAGAAATCTGCGAACAATTCTATCATATACTTTTTTTGCCAATGTACTGAGTCCGTTAATTGAAGATATACCCTGTCCGGTAGGGATAATTGCGTAGTGATCCGTGATTTGAGAATCATTTACATACCTCGTTTTTTCAATCCCTTTATACTTTTCTCCTACAAGGATATGATCCGTATACTCTTTGAACATCGGAATATTACTGATACCCTTAATATTTTTATATATTTCCTTTGCAACTGCTGATGAAAGAACTCTGGCATCCGTTCTCGGATACGTCACAAGCTTTTTTTCATATAATTCCTGAACTATCTGAAGTGTTTCATCCGGACTGATTTTAAACGCCTTTGAACATTCATTCTGAAGTTCGGCAAGATTAAACAACATAGGCGGGTTCTTTTTTTCAGTCTTTTTTTCTATAGAACTGATATTTCCTTGAATATCAATCGCCTTGTATTCCTCAAGAAATTTTTCCTTTGTATCAGTCGGCAGCTGTGCCTGTCTGATACATTCTACATTTCCCATTAACTCAACAAATTTCCTTGCATCATCAATCTTTAAAAATCCGTTATCTTTATATAATGCCGGAGATTCATAATACTTTGAATCTTTAACAGCCTTAAATTCCCCATCAAAACTTTCTTCACTTCCTATAGACGCACTTATTCTGAAAAAAGGTGTCTTTTTAAATTCCCTTATCTCTCTTTCACGCCTTACTACCATTCCAAGAACACAAGTCATAACTCTTCCGACTGATATTGCCGACCATTTTTCCGACTTCAAATAATTCTGAACAAAATTTCCGTATTTCAGTGTGAGGATTCTCGAAAAATTTATACCCATAAGGTAATCTTCTTTTGCTCTTAAATATGCCGAATCTGAAATATTATCATATTCCGATAAAGGTTTTGCCTCCCTTATTCCCCTGAGTATTTCTTCTTCCGTCTGAGAATCAATCCATACTCTTCTTTTATCTTTGTCAGGCGGTACACACGCCATATCATCAACAAGCCTGTAAATATACTCTCCCTCTCGTCCTGAGTCTGTACATACATATATTGTATCTACATCCTGACGGTTAAGAAGATATTTTACCGTTTCAAACTGTTTTTTTACTGAATCTATTACTTCATATTTATATTCCCTGGGAAGGAAAGGAAGGGTATCCACTGACCATTTTTTTAACTTAACGTCATACACTTCCGGATAACTCATTGTTACAAGATGACCTACACACCATGTTACAATCGTATCATTACCCTCAAGATATCCGTCTTTCCTGCTCGTATTCACCTTTAACACCCTGGCAAATTCTGCAGCAACACTCGGTTTTTCAGCTATAAATAATCTTTTACCCATAGATTTCCCCATCACACAAATACCTCTCAAAGCATACCGGCCATGAGAGGTATTTGATACTTTAATAATTACTTATTTTTTCTTCCTTTCGAAGCTTTTTTCTTATTGTTTCTTCCAAGTGCGAAAAGGAAGAACATAATTATGGCAAATATAATAATAAGAACAATACAAATCATCACCACAGCCAAAATATTAACCGGCTCTCCATTATCTTCAAATCCAAGCTGATCAATTGATGCAAGATCCTTCTCAGAAAAATCTTCCCTTAAAGATGAAAATGCTTCATAAAGAACACCGTCATACACACCGTAAATCTGAACATAAGGGGTACCCTCACTTGAATTATATGTGCATATTATCAAATCACCTTTTCTTTCATAAGTACCGCCAAAGTGATAATCCATATAATTCTCGGCATAGATATATTTTTCCATCTTACCGTCTTCTTTGAATATCAATGATGTCCTCGCGCCATCGAAACAGGTTATGTCAAATCTTTCATCTTCCGGAATCTTTTCATCGTATCCGTCAAAAGCATTATACAAAACATACTTTCCGTCATCGGTTAGATAGCCTTCCGTTACTCCGCCATTTGACTCATTAAAAGTAATCTTTTTGCCATCCAATACATATTTTCCGCTGAGTCCTGCTCCGTATATAAAGTCTCCGTCTGCCTCAAGTCTGATATAAAATTCAGAAGGACTCGACATGGTACTGTAATAGATAGCCGTTTCATCCAGCTTTTTATTTTCACATCCTGCTAATATCATAATTGATATCATAGCGAGAATAATAAAGCCTATGTTTTTTTTCATTAACTTTTTCAAACTGTGCTATATAAAACACATAACACATACCTTTCTTAATTTTACTTATAAAGAGGATATTTGGAAGTAAGCCCCTTAACAATTGTCAAAGCCTTCTCTGCAGACTGAGCATCCTCTGGATTCTTAATCACGAGTGCTATAGCCTCTGCAATATTGTCCATATCATCCATGTTCATTCCTCTGCTTGTTACAGCCGGCGTACCAAGTCTTAATCCGCTTGTTACAAATGGCTTTTCCGGATCATTAGGAATAGTATTCTTGTTGCATGTAATATGCACAGAATCAAGAATCTTTTCTGCAACCTTACCTGTAACTCCTGTTCCTCTCAAATCCACAAGCATAAGATGGTTATCCGTGCCACCGCTTACAATATTAATTCCTCTTGATGTAAGACCTTTACATAAAGCCTGTGCATTGTCAATGATACCCTGTGCATAAACCTTAAATGAAGGATCAAGTGCTTCCTTAAAACATACTGCCTTTGCTGCAATAACATGCATTAAAGGTCCACCCTGAATTCCCGGAAATACACTTCTGTTGAATTTATGCTCATCTGCAAATTCCTGACTTGAAAGTATCATACCACCACGAGGTCCTCTGAGTGTTTTGTGAGTTGTTGTCGTTGTAACATGAGCATATGGGATAGGGCTCTCATGAAGACCTGCCGCAATAAGACCTGCTATATGAGCCATGTCTACCATAAGATATGCACCGACATTATCTGCTATCTCCCTAAAACGCCTGAAGTCAATCTTTCTGCAATATGCTGATGCACCGGCAATAATAAGCTTTGGCTTGCATTCTTTTGCAATTCTTTCAACTTCATCGTAATCAATAAATCCTTCACCGTTCACTCCATAAGGAACAATCTTAAAATACGTACCGGAAAAATTCACCGGACTCCCATGTGTGAGATGTCCGCCATGGTCAAGACTCATTCCCATTATCGTATCACCCGGATTACAAAGTGCAAACTGCACCGCCATATTAGCCTGTGCACCTGAATGAGGCTGAACGTTAACATATTCTGCTCCAAAAAGTTTCTTTGCTCTCTCTATCGCAAGATTCTCTGCAATATCAACATACTGACATCCACCATAATATCTCTTTCCCGGATATCCCTCGGCATATTTATTTGTAAGCACACTTCCCATTGCAGCCATTACTGCCTTACTTACAAGATTTTCGGATGCAATAAGTTCTATATTATCTCTCTGCCTTCCGAGTTCAAGTTCAATACTCTTTGCGAGTTCCGGATCATAATTCTTAACTTCATCTAATGAAAACATAATTTACTTTCCTTTCACTTTGTATTATGGTTAAAGCCATTTAAAAAATAATACCATACTCCTTGAATTTTTCCAAGAACAGATTTTCAATATATATGCTTTTATTAACAAAGCAGTAACTAAGAAACATCCAAATCAAAAACCTTTATTGCCTCTCCATTCAAATGCCTACTTTTCTGTAAAATAAAAAACGGGCCGTGTAAAAAATACAGCCCGTAGTTTTTTTGATTATAACATTACCAAAAGTTTTGATGCTAAAACTATAAGTATAAGTGCCGTAGGATAAGATGCAGCATATGCACTTGCAACATCATCCGTTCCCGCAACACTGATAAGCGAACCAAGTGCAGGTGTACTTGTCATTGCGCCTGTAATAGAACCAAGATTGTTGAATATAGAAAGCTTGAAAACATATTTTGCAACAACAAATCCAATAAGCATTGGAACAAGTGTAAGTATAATTCCATATATAAGATATTTAAATTCAAATGCATCAATAAAGTTGTTACCTCCCGGAACACCTGCTCCTACAAGGAAAAGAACAAGTCCAAGTTCACGCATGAAATTAAGTGTATCTTTCTTTATCTTACAATCAATTGGTCCTATATGACCAAAATGACCTACTACAAGACCGGCAATAAGTGTTCCTCCGGATGCTCCGAAATTAAAGTTGATTCCCGGTATTTTTATTAAATAACCTATTGCATATCCCAAAGCTACAGTTAATGAGAATGAAAAGAAACCAAATCCGTCAATTTCAACAAATCTCTTACCTGACTGCTTTACCTCTATAGAACTTGCAGCCGTAAAACTCTTTCTTTCCTCCTCAATATTAACCTTGAGAACCTTTGGAACAATCTGTACAAATAATACTACACCAAGAACACCGAACAGATAAGCAATAGCATAACCTGAGGTAACCATTGATGAATCTTCAAGAGCTTCAGTTGCTGCAGAAAATCCCGGTGTAGAAGTAAGTGCACCAGTGAGAAGTCCGACTGCCATTCCCGAATCGATGCCAAATCCCTTTATAAGAAGAAATGTTACAACAGATGCAGAGCCTATAACAACCACACCCATCACAAGATATGCAACCATCTTCTTATTGAAGCTTCTAAAAAACTTTGGTCCGGCAATAAGTCCTACCGATGTAACAAATAGTGCTGTACCTATATTGGATACAAGTCCGAACGTTGATTTAAATGCATCCGGGTTATACAGATTAATCGTAGTATCTCCAATATTGAATGAACCTCCAAGTTCATAAGAAACAATACCGAAAATAAGAGCCATAACTAATACACCGGCTGAACCAAGGGAAATTCCCTTTACTTTAACAGCTCCAAGAAGATATCCGAGAGCGAGTACCATAAAAACGTAGAATAAGCCGTTTTTTAAAAGGGCTGAAACTACTTCACCTAGATATACCATTTTTCTTCTGTCTCCTTACAGATTTAATATATAATAACAACACAACTTAAAATATACTCCAATTAACTATATTTATCAAGAATCAAAAGAAACAAATACTAAGAAAAAGAACAGCGTTTATTCGTGAATTTTACCTTTAAAAATACCGACCTCCAATCATCAGACATTGGTCTGACTTTCAGAGGTCGGTAAAACCATTCCTTATTTCAATATGAAATTTAAGATTTAATATTAAAGCTGATTAACTTTTCTTGCATAGTCAGGAAGAAGTTTTGGAGAAACCTCATCAGTGTTAATACCTGCATCAGCAAGTTCCTTCTGAAAATCAGCAACATGTGATAATGTAAGGTTTCCTACTTCAACACTCTTTGATTTTTCAGAAGCAAACTGTCCTGCGTTACGTCCAAATACGATAACATCAAGAAGTGAATTACCCATAAGACGATTACGACCATGTACACCACCGGCAGCCTCTCCGGCAACATAAAGGTTCTCGATACATGTCATAGAATCTGTTGTAACGTCAACTCCACCATTCTGATAATGAAGTGTTGGATATACAAGAATTGGCTCTTTACGAATATCAATTCCATACTTAGCAAACATTCTATACATAGCAGGAATTCTCTTAATAATTGTTCCCTCTCCGCCTTTAAGTTCAATCATTGGAGTATCAAGCCAAATACCAACACCTTCAGGTGTAGGTATTCCCTTTCCTCTTTCAGAACACTCACGAATGATTGATGATGCAGTAACATCTCTTGTTTCAAGAGGATTCATGAATACTTCACCGTTAATGTTAACAAGTTTTGCACCAAGAGAACGAACCTTTTCTGTAACAAGAGCTCCAAAAATCTGCTCAGGATATGCTGCTCCGGTTGGATGATACTGTAATGTATCAACATCACGAAGTTTCGCACCTGCTCTGTATGCAAGAACAAGACCATCTGCTGTTGCACCGTAGTGATTTGATGTTGGGAATCCCTGATAATGCATACGACCTGCACCACCTGTAGCGATTATTACAGTCTTTGCCTTTGCAATAAGGATCTCATTTGTTTCCATATTAAGGAGAACTGCACCTGCTGCTGCACCCTTGTCATCCTTAATGATTTCAATAGCAGATGTAAAATCAACAACAGGAA
>CAZNGY010000041.1:0-15217 GCA_964572955.1 uncultured Lachnoclostridium sp. | reverse complement strand
CCTGCGACCTCCTGATCCCAAATCAGGCACTCTAGCCAAACTGAGCCACACCCCGTAAGGTTTATGTCGGTTAAGATTTAGGACTTTTGTTTTTCAACTTTGTTCCTTTCCCTCAACGCAAGATGTATTATATATCAGCCCCCTCTAAAAGTCAACACTTTTTTTAACTTTTTTTAAAAAAATTTTTATTTCTCTGAAACCCTTATATTTACTGGCTTTTTAGAGAAAGCAAGCTGACATTTTTCAAAAAAATCAATCAGTCACTCACAATTTACACCTGATTTTTGCTTACAACCGTTTCTTTTTTCTTCAACCTCATAACCGGATAATTTATTTCTCAATTTAAACATGTCTGAGACGAAAATCAATTTTCCCCATGTCATCAAGTTCCATTATAATATATGTATATTTTCCATCCGACTGTCTCGGTTGAACAATGCTGCCCGGATTTATCAGCCAAACTCCGTCCGTATATTCAACATGCGGAAAATGCGTATGACCGAACATGGCTATGCTTATACCATTTTCCTTGCAATGATAATAAAGTCTGTCTAAGGATATTGAAACCCCATACTGATGACCATGTGTTAAAAGTACCGGATATCTTCCTATTGAAAAAACATCCTCTCTCGGAAGTACTGAAAAGAAATCATTGTTTCCTGCAACCATATGTTTCGGGCAATCAATCAATTCATCAATTTTAGACAGCTCAACACCCAAATCCCCACAATGAATAAACAAGTCTATAGGCTTCTCTGCCTCTAATGCTTTTTTTAAGGTCATTAAGTGACCATGATTATCACTGGCAATAAGTATCTTCACTATGCCCTCCCAAATCAGAATTCTGAAAGTCTGTCCCTGATTATTCTCAATGCATTACCCCTGTGGCTGATTTTGTTCTTTTTTTCCGGAGAAAGCTCTGCCGTCGTCTTACCATATTCAGGCAAAAAGAAAATAGGATCATAGCCAAAACCATTTTCTCCTGCAGGACTATAAGCAATTTCTCCTTCCACTTTTCCAATGGCAGTTACATACTTTCCATCCGGCATTGCCACACATACTGCACAGACAAACCTTGCACTTCTTTCAGAAGCTTTTGCATCCGCAAGTTTCTCTATAATATATTTGTTTTTCACTTCATATGGCGTATCCTCACCAAGAAACCGTGCAGAATATATTCCGGGTGCCTTATCAAGATAGTCCACCTCAAGACCCGAATCATCAGCCAGAACAGGGCATCCGGCAGCTTTTGAGTATGCTTTTGCCTTTATAATGGCATTTTCCTCAAACGTATTTCCGTCTTCAACGACATCTATATCTACTCCCACATCTTTTAAAGAAATAACTTCGTACCCCTGTTCTGAAAGAATCTCTTCAGCTTCTCTGAGTTTATTCTTATTTGTTGTCGCAAAAAGTATTTTTTTCATCTTTTTTCCTCATTTCCGGGCATTACAAAAAAATTCTGTTTCTGCCGCAATAATACTTTTACTGTTTGTTTTCTTTTAACGGTTTTGGTCCCATAAACTGATACAGATAAGTCTTAATCATTCCATTGTATATCTTTCTGTTTTTATCAGCCTTTTTCCCAATATACTTACAGGCATCTTCATAAGATGTAATGAGGTACTCTGACCAGGTAGGAAGCCTGTTAAAGGATTCGCCTATGGTTCCGTAAAGCTTTGGAAGTGCTGATTTTTCTTCCAGTCGCTCTCCGTATGGCGGATTTGTAATTATAAAACCATATTCCTTCGGTGAGTTAAGTTCTGCAACATCTCTTTGCTGGAAATGAATATGCTTATCCACTCCGGCAAGTGCAGCATTCTGCCTTGCAATTTTTATTGCTTCATTATCAAGATCATAACCCTGAATGTACAAGTCCGTATTTTTCTTTATACCGCTTGCCGCCTGTTCTCTTGCAAGTTTAAAATACTTCTCAGGAACCCTTTCTTTCCACGTTTCACAAGTAAAACTTCTTGCTGCACCCGGAGCAATATTAAGTCCTATCATTGCAGCCTCAATAGGAATTGTTCCGCTTCCGCAGAAAGGATCAATCAACGGTCTTGAATCTTTCCATGGTGAAAGCATTATTATCGCAGCCGCAAGTGTCTCAGAAAGAGGCGCTTTGCCAACCAGTTTTCTATAGCCTCTCTTATGCAGTGAGTCTCCGGTTGTATCAATTCCTATAGTTACAACATCTTTGATAATGCTTATTCTTATAGGATAGGAATTGCCGGTTTCAGGAAACCAGGCAATTCCGAATTTACTTCCCAGTCTGCTTACAATAGCCTTTTTAACTATTGATTGTATGTCTGACGTACTGAAAAGTGCACTCTTAACAGATGTTGCCTTTGTCACCCAAAACTTACCGTCAGGCGGTATTATATCTTCCCACGGAAGAGCCTTGACATTTTCAAAAAGTTCATCAAACGTTTCTGCCTTAAAACTTCCTATTTTCCATATAATCCTCTCGGCAGTTCTTATAAAAGTATTTGCAATGGCAAACGTACTTTCATCACCACTGAAATTAACCCTTCCGTCAGTAGAAGATACTATTTCAAGACCAAGGTCCGTTATTTCTCTCTTTAATACTGCCTCCAAACCAAAATGACATGGAGCCATAAATTCGTATTTACCCATAATCCCTCTTTTAAATGTTTAATCTGATGTATTCTAATTTTAAAACGTGACCTATACTTTAGTCAAATACTTTTTCCCATATATCTTCGGTATGTCATGTATCCACCAGTAAAGTCAACCGTTTTGTAACCAAGTCTTTCATAAAAAGATGCCGCCGCCATACTTTTAAACCCTTTATTGCAGTAAAATGCAAGTTTTTTTGTTGAATCAAAAACAATTTTACCGGTCTTAAGCTTTTCATAAGGTACATTTACCGCGCCATAAATATGACCTTCCCTGTACTCTGCAGGAGTTCTCAAATCCACTATGGTCATGTTGACCGGAGGCCCCTTTGCTGCTATAAGCTGCATACTGACTGTTTCCATAACAAAAGCCTTTTTGTTTATTATATGTGAATCATTGACTTTGGAATCAAAAAAACTCCCATGCAAAACATGGGAGTTTTAAAACGTGCGTGAGAGGATTCGAACCCCCGACACCTTGGTCCGTAGCCAAGTGCTCTATCCAGCTGAGCTACACACACATATTGTTTAACAACAGACAAAAGTATACAACAATAAAAAGTTGATGTCAAGCTTTTTTTACAGATATATTCCATGATTTTTAGGGTTTTTTAATAAATTAAAATTGAAAAGAATATATCCATTCTGATATAATGACACTTACAAAGCTTATCCGTACGGATGCATCACACGGACAATCCGTCCGGCTAAATCAACACATTGCCGGTTAATATCGGCAGAACGGAGTTTAAGATGTTTAAAACCTTGATTGATTATATAAAATCGCATAAACAAATCCTCTTTATAATTTATGTACCAATACACTTTATATGGTTTGCGGCACTTGAATCCTGGACTGATAGAGATTTTACAATTCTTCATTGCAGACTTGATGACATCATTCCCTTCGTTCCCCAATTCATAATTCCGTACTACCTGTGGTTTCCTTTTGTTGCATTCTTCTGTATTTACTTTTACATAAAAATGCCAGTAAAGGAAACAGTAAAGTTTTACACTTCTCTCGTATCCGGTATGGTTCTCACGCTTACAATTTATACGATATGGCCTAATGCCCTTTCTTTAAGACCCGAGTTTATTGAAGAAGGCGGTTTCATTGAATCTCTCGTTTCCGGTTTATACGTAATCGATACTGATACCAACGTATGTCCAAGCCTTCACGTTCTAAACACACTTACGATTGATGTTGCTTATTTTACCTCTGATAAATTCCGGGGCAGACATCTTCAAAACCTGGGAATGATTATTCTTTCGGCATTGATATGTATGTCAACAGCTTTTCTGAAACAACATTCCGTAATCGACATAGTTTCAGCAGTTATAGTTTGTATAATCATCTCTATTGCAGTTTATCTTCCGGATAAACTGCAAAAAAATCCATCCGGAAAAGATAATACCAAACCATCGCTTAACTAAAACCATATATTTTATTGGATATGATATAACCGAGTCTGGTTATTCTCCAGCCGATTTTTCCCGGTATAAAGCATGTCCATCCCATAAGATGCAGTCTGAGCAGCCAGTAAAGTTTTTTATTTCTAGACTTCACATAGCTCCAGAGTGCATTTTTTTTTGCAATATTTTCCTTATCATACGAAATAATACAGAGAACAGATGAAACCTCCATCATGATTCTGATATACTTTCTTCTGTAAAGAACCATATTTTCCGGACCGTTAAAGCTGTAGTCATCCACCAACATTCTTGTAACCTTCAACTGCTGATCAATTCTTCCGATCATTACTTTTTCATTCACCGACTGATCGGCTCTTCCTATAAAATATCTGTAAAAATCAACATCAAGATAATACATTTCTTTCACATACGACAGTGGCATAAAAACGAACACGTTATCCACATAAAACATGTGTTCAGGAAGCACCACTCCGCTCTTTCTGAGAATGTCAGTTCTGTATATTACCGCATGCATCAAAAGGTACTGATGCATATTAGTATGACCGACTCTGTCCCATCCGAAGAATTCTTCTGTCGGGAAGCAGTTATCATACCTCATTCTTCGTTTTCGTTTAATTCCGACTTTATCATACACATAATTTACTATCATCATATCCGGATAATGTTCGCATGCATTAAAGCCGTCAATCGCAGAAAGGACCTTTATATATGCTTTCTGTCCAACCCAGTCATCACTGTCAACGACCTTAAAAAACCTGCCTTCTGCCACCTCAAGTGCATGATTAATGGCGCCACCATGTCCTCGGTTTTCCTGATGAATTGCTTTAACAATTCCGGGATATTTTTTCTCGTATTCATCAGCAATCTCTGCCGTTCTGTCAGTAGAACCGTCATCTACAATAATTATTTCTATCCTGTCTCCGCCCATCAAAAGACTTTCTATGCATTTGCACATATAATCCTGAGAATTATAACACGGAACCGCAAAACTTATATCTTTCACGTCAACCTCTGATTATTTTATTAATGCAGCAAACAAAGGACGATAACGCCCTTTGTTAGTGCACTTATGAGAAGTATATCATTAATTCACTGACAAAAAAAGTACTACATAAAAATTTTAGATAATCTATTCCGCTTCTTTCGCATATACCGTTGTTACAAGCCTTTCGTATTCCGGTCTTTCATCTATGACACCCGAAAATTCCAATATATCAAGCAAAAGTTCATATGATTCTTTTTCAAATACAAGATTTTCTTTCCATGTGTTCTGTTTCTTGTAATTATCAAGTCCCACTGCAATTGTATCCGACGTATAGCCTTCAAACTGAGGTGCTATTACTTCAGCAATTTCTTTTGTACTATGACTGTTCACATAATCCATACCTTTCTGAAGAGCCTTCGTGAAGTTCTTTATTACATCCTCATTTTCATCAATATAACTCTGTTTCGCACAATAAGCAGTATACGGAACATATCCCGAAGCAATTCCCAATGACTCGGCAATCTTGCCATACCCTTCTGCAGTCAAAGAGGATGCTGACGGCTCAAATTCGATTGTATAATCTCCTGTTCCGGATGCAAACGCCTGACCTGTATATCCAAAATCAACATTTTGAATTATATCAATTTTCTCCTTATCCACGCCTTCCTTGCTGAGAATATACTCAAATATCATCTCCGGCATGCCGCCGGCTCTTCCTCCTATTACCTGCTTTCCCTCAAGGCTTTTAAAATCAAAACTCCCATCATCTTTCGTTTTATATTCAACCCCATCCCTGACAACAAGGAAATTTCCAGCTCTCTGTGTAAGTTGCGCAAAGTTAACAATTGTATCCTTATTTCCCTGATTTTCAACATATATGCTTTGTTCACTTCCCATAAAACCTATATCAGCCTCACCGGAAATAAGCGCCGTCATTGTATTGTCCGCTCCGCTGCCGTTAACCAGTTTTAGATCTATACCCATATCTTCAAAGTATCCAAGTTCAACTGCAACATACATCGGAGCATAAAAATAAGAATGAGCCACCTCGTTAAGTGTTACCTTTACAAGACCCGACTCATTCTTTTCTTTATCTTTTTTCGTACCACAGGCTGGTATGCACAATACCATTGTCAATACCAGTATAATTGCAATAAGCTTCTTCATATATCAAAAACCTTTTTTTATAATATATGAACTTATTGCCGCCTTGCCACGAATTCATTTTTTTGAATATGGATTCTTATTTTCTTTAAATGGTTCATGCACTTTACTTCCCCATCTTCCGAAGCTTAACAGCATATACTTTAACCATGCATTTAAAACCCAGGCAATAAAGGTTGCTATAAACCACCACCAGGAAATCCCCAGCGTAAAATGAAGTATCAGTGTAAGCCATGCAGGAACAGACATTAACCAGTTACTTAAATGCCACACAAGAAAAAACAGAAATTCTGCAATTTTCGTCCAAAACTTCATCAATTTACTCCTCTGCCCTGGATTCATGAAGAAGACTCATCTTCATGTCATAAAGTGACGGACTCATATCTATATAATGAATATGAGGATTCTCAAATCTCTGTTCCTCACTCCAGATCTCATTTTCAAGCTGTCTGTTGACATATTCCTTAATATCTTTAATCGAAGGATTAGGATATACACACTTTCCGTCTTTGAAAATCGGTATCTGAAGTTCTTTAGCCGTACAATTTTCAAAGTAACGTATCTTCCAATAACGTTTCTCGTCTATATAACGGTATGGCTTTGACATATCAACCTTTTCATCAGCATTTGTAAGAAGATCTGCCACTGCCTTACCCTCACTGTTATATACTCGGTAAACCTTTTTAAGACCCGGATTTGTTATTTTCTCAACATTCTCCGACACTTTAATTCTCGGTATGAATCTTCCGTTTTCTTCAACTGCGGCCATCTTATAAACGGCACCGAATACAGGGTCTGACTTTGCTGTTATCAAACGCTCACCAACACCAAAACTGTCAATTTCGCCACCTTCCTTAAGAATAGAAGAAATCGTATATTCATCCAGACTGTTTGAAACTATAATCTTACAGTCTTTAAGACCTGCTTCATCAAGTCTCTTTCTTATCTTCTTTGAAAGCCAGCAAAGGTCTCCGCTGTCAATTCTGATTCCTTTAAGTCTCTTTCCCATCGGCTGAAGTACTTCTTTAGCACATCTTATTGCATTAGGAAGTCCCGAATTAAGTACATCATAAGTATCTATGAGAAGAACAGTTGAATCAGGATATGTTTCAGCATATTTTTTAAATGCCGTAAATTCATCCTTGTAGTACATTACCCAGCTGTGCGCCATTGTACCGCTTACCGGTATATCAAACATCTTACCTGCCAGTACCGTTGCAGAGCCAACTGCACCTCCAATATAAGATGCTCTTGCTCCATAAACAGCCGCATCCATATTATGTGCTCTTCTGGCACCAAAATCCGAAACTGCTCTTCCTGCAGCAGATTTAACAATACGTCTTGTTTTAGTTGCAATAAGCGACTGATGATTTACCTGAAGAAGTATGGCAGTCTCAACAAGCTGTGCATCAATTAATGGTGCAACAACGGTAAGAATCGGCTCATTAGGATACATTATCGTACCCTCCGGGAAAGCATAAATATCTCCTGAAAACCTGAAATCAGCAAGATACTCAAGAAACTTTTCATCAAAAAGATTAAGGCCTCTTAAATAGTTAATATCCTCTCCGTCGAAATGAAGATTCTCAATATACTCAATTATCTGCTGCAAACCCGCAAATATTGCGAATCCTCCGTTATCAGGATTCTTTCTGTAAAACACATCAAAAGCTACCCTTTTGTCTTTGGCTTCATCAATAAAATAACCATTTGACATAGTCATCTCATAAAGATCCATTACCATTGACAGATTACGTTCGTTAAACTGTTTCATCAGTCATTCCTCCAAGCTTTATTATTTAAAAACAAACCATTTGCTTACCAGATAATTAATGAGTATTACCAGCACAGTTACGACTATTTTTGCCTCCCACTGACTGTCCAATACTATATCAAACCCGAAAACATTAAAGCTTATACCTTCGCCAAGAATGTGTGCAATAAACGTCGGCAATATGATTTCGAAAACTCCCGAAAACATTCTTCCTCCGACAAACTTACATGCTTCACCGGCAACTTCCCTCAGATTTGTTGTTTTGCTCTGAAAAACCCATATTTTATTCGTCACAAATGCAAAAAGAACTGCTGCAGCCCATGAAATTGCACTGGCTATAGTGTATCCTAAATCCGTATCCGTCATCCCATTGCGTTTTAAGATAAAAAAAACCAGCAGATTAGAAAGCGTGGTTCCTATTCCAAACAAAAAATACAATATAAAAGTTCGGAAACGTGTATAAAAAGCCTTCATTTGTTACTCCGATGCTCATTTTACTAAAACAAATGCCACACAATCCCTTGTATGGCACTCGTTTTAGTTCTTTTTTGGTCTATCGACCATAATAATACTTGCGGTTTCCCCAGAGATTCCGCTCCTTCATGTCAAGATATTCATTATAAGCTTTTTCGAGAATCGCCTTTTCATTAGGAAATTTAAGCAAATGATACGCCTCGTGAAACTTATAATATCCCGAATCCACAAAGTACTCTTCGTGCTGTGGTCTGCTATAATAGCTGTCAGACATCATTAAATACCAATGAACCTGCTTCATTACCGTATTCTGGGGTGTATTAAAGGAATACTGACTTGTACCCACAAATTTAATGATGTGAGCATCAACACCTGTCTCTTCCTTTACTTCTCTAAGTGCCGTTTCCTTGAATTCTTCTCCCGGTTCAACAGTTCCCTTAGGAAGAACCCATCCCTCATATCGGCCCTTATAGTTTTTATACAGTAATAACACTTTACCTCTGAAAATTACTACACCACCACAGCTAGTTGCCTCAACCATTGCAAACCCTCCTGCAATAGACAGTGTAGTTTATGTGTCTAATTGGATACAGTATATCATTTTTCCCATAAACATTCAATAATTTTATGCAACACCTTATTTTTTTACAAAACACCTGCTGAAAAATGTCCGATATTTTCTTTACCGGATGATTTTCCCATTTCTGTTCTGCCGCAAACAAAATCCTCTATAACTGCTTTCACTTCTGATTTGTTTTCGTTTACAAATCCTATTATTACGGAATCTGCAAAACATTCAGCCTTATTTATTCTGTTTCTTAAATCAATTGGTTCTGCTTTATAAATAAAATTTCTGCACTGCTCACAGGAACAGAAAACATTATATACCGTACCTGACATATCCGCCAACTGCTCAAATCCCCTGCACGCGGTACATTTTTCGGAAGATTTTCTTACACACTGCTTCGATACCATAACTTCTTCCTGTCCGTATATCCATAGTTTCATACTCATATCTGCAGGCTTTATTATCTCTTTCATCTCTTTTTCAGAAAGTTCCGCCGGAAGAACAAACCCGTCCATTCCTTTTCCGGCATAAAACTCTGCTGCCTCAGAATTAAAAGTATAAAGTGATTTATCTGCGTATATTCTACCAGTGTAGTTTTTTAGGTATGTAAGGAAAGACAGACTCCTTATATATACACCATCCGGCATTCTGTCACTTTCAGTCACAACCCTTCTTAAAAGTGCTGCCGATTTTCCATCCGCAATATGATTTGTCCTTATACAGATTTTTTTATCACTCTTCCTAACAAGTTCCAATGCCTCCATTACAGACTCCCCGAATCCGTCCAAATCAAGTATCAGGACATCTGCAGCCGATTTTTCTGCTTCCGCAAGCTGTTCTGTGTTAAAGCAACAGACTTCAAGCACAGCTTCATATTTATTTCTTTTATTCTCACCATGCTCCGCAGGAACAATAATATCATCAGCTCTTGAATACTCTCGTATTATTTTTTCCTCAAGTCTTTCAAAAGCCTCACGTCTGATAGCTCCCAACGCACTTTTCGGAAGAAAACAGTCTCCGGCTATTTTCACTGAAAGTTTTTCAAATACAAATTGTGAGTCTCCGGTTCTTGAAAGTTTTTCATATACATCATTTTCAATAAGAGGTGCCTTAATTGCTTCACTAACTTCTGCACCATAGCATTCAACTGTCACATTTCTTTCTCCGTCCACGCATCTGCAAACAGTAAGCAACGCCCTTTTTCCGGGTTCAAGCAGCAGTTCTCCATCAACTTCACAGCGATGAGCCTCATCTATATATCTTTCCCTTAGATTTCTGAGCAGTTCCTCTCTTCTTATTCTGTAAACTTCTGCCCTTTTTCCCTCTGTTTTTTTCACATCAAATGATTTTACTGCTCTGAAACGTAATTCTTTTCCGGATTTTATATCATTCGGTAAAGTATATGTGTATATATCGTTTGCTTTAAGTCCTCTAACTTCAAGAACATCACCTTTATAAAGAGGAATTTCTGTCTTGAATACAGCAAACCCGTCCTTTATAACACAGCCTCCCATTTTTACACCATTATGATTCGGTCTTTCAACTGACATCATTTTCCGACCGGTATCATCAAATGCATATCCTTTTGAAAATCCTCCTCTGTTGAAAAGATCCATCAGTGAAATCATAATACCATTTTTATATGCATTGTCTTTTTTGTACTTTTCAAAATACTTATCACTGCCGTTTTCCAGCCAATACTCTACTGCATCTGAATATGTTTTTGATGTATAACACGCATATTCCGGAGACTTCATACGCCCTTCTATTTTAAGTGAATCCACTCCCGCTTCCAACAGATACGGAATATTTTCCAAAGTACATATATCTTTAGGACTTAACAGATAATTACTTTTGCCTTCATTTAATCGGTAAAGTTGTCTGCAAGGCTGAGCACATCTTCCGCGATTACCGCTTCTGTCTCCACACATTGAACTGAAAAGACACTGTCCCGAATAGGAATAACACAGTGCGCCATGTACAAAAACTTCAATTTCTTTTCGTGTGCGCTTTTTCAAATTTCGTATTTCATCAATACCAAGTTCTCTTGCCGGCACAATCCTTGTAACATTTTTCCCAAGGAAATCACTTATTCCCCCCTCTGTCACACCTGCCTGTGTGCTCATATGAATCGGAAGACTCGGGAAATATTTTTCGATAAAATTAAGTACACCGAAATCCTGAACAATTACCGCATCAAGTCCGTTAAGATATGGCTTTTCTAAAAATTTATATAAACGTGCAAATTCTCTTTCCTTAACCAGCGTATTAACCGTTAGATAAAGTTTTTTTCCCCGAAGATGCGAATAATGAATTGCCCTTAGCAATTCATCATCATCCGGATTATCAGCATACGCTCTTGCTCCAAAACTGCTTCCGCCCATGTACACAGCATCTGCCCCTGCTTTAAAAGAAGCCTGCAGACTCTCAAATGAACCTGCAGGCGCCAACACTTCAATATTTCTCTTCATTACTACCTTCTGCCGCTTTTCTTTTTTGCTGCCTCAAGTTCCTGCGTAAGCTTTTGAATTGTTTGTGTCTCTTCTTCAAACTTCAACTTAAGTGCCTCATTTTCTGTTTCTAATCTGACATTCTTTTTCTGTTCTTCTACCAGGTTATTCTTCTCTGCATTATATGCCGCCGACAGCTCCTGATACTTCGCTTTACACGATTCCTTAACTGTTGCGAGCTGTTTCTGGAGTTCAATAATATCATGTTTCAGATTAAAGATTTCATTTTCTGTTTCCTCTTTTTCAACTGAACTTTCTGACAGTCTCGTTCTTGCCTTGAATAAATCATCAGCTATATTAATCTGCATGAGAACCGTCTTCATTTCAACATCCAGATTCTTATATCCTTCCATTCCTTTGAGTTCGGCATTTTTACCGTTAAGATAAGAAGCAATCTTTTGAAGATATTCTTCACTCTCATAACCGCTTAAATTGTAACGTTTTCCATCAATAATAACTTCCGCATCAGTTTTTGTTTTCACTGCCGTTTCCTCCATCATATAAATGTTCCAGACCAAGATGTCTGTATGCTTCTTCCGTAACCAATCTTCCCCTTGGTGTTCTCACTATAAGACCGTTTTGAACCAGATAGGGTTCATAAACTTCCTCAACAGTTTCCGATTCTTCACCAATCGTAACCGCAACCGAATCAATTCCGACAGGGCCTCCTCCAAACTTGTCTATCATCGCTTTTAGTATCGCTCTGTCTGTATTGTCCAGACCCAGCTTATCCACATCCAATAAATCCAACGCAAAACCTGCCACCTCAGCTGTAATCACACCCTCATATTTTATCTGGGCAAAATCTCTCACTCGCTTGAGCAGTCTGTTTGCAAGTCTTGGTGTTCCCCTGCTTCTTCTCGCGATTTCAACCGCACCATCATACTCTATTTCAACACCTATAACGCCCGCGCTCCGTTCTACTATTGTAGTGAGCTCTTTTATGGTATAGAAATCCATTCTGCTCACTACTCCAAACCGATCACGTAATGGTGCCGTAAGCATTCCTGCCCTTGTCGTTGCACCCACCAGCGTAAATTTTGGCAGATTAAGCCTCACCGATTTACTCGCCGGACCTCGACCAATCACAATATCTATCACATAATCTTCCATCGCCGGATACAAAAGTTCTTCAACCTGTCTGTTAAGGCGGTGTATCTCATCTATAAAAAGAACATCTCCTTCTGACAGACTGTTCAATATCGCTGCCATGTCTCCGGGTTTTTCGATTGCCGGACCGGCGGTTGTTTTAATATTAACCCCCATCTCATTGGCAATTATACCTGCCAATGTCGTTTTTCCAAGCCCTGGCGGTCCAAAAAGAAGAACGTGATCCAAGGATTCTTTTCGCTGCTTTGCAGCATCTATATAAATCTTTAGATTCTGCTTGACTTTTTCCTGTCCTATATAATCATCAAGCATTGCAGGTCTCAGACTGCTCTCTACCGCCTTATCTTCCTCAACCCGTTCAGTTGTAATAATACGTCTGGCCATTTTTCCTCCCCGTCAGACAACTTTCTTACTTATTTATTCAAAACATAAACCATAAAACGATTGTCTTATATAAGATATTTAAGACATTCTTTCAGGACAAAATCGACAGTCGAATCCGGTCCTATCTCAACCATATTAACCGCCTTAATCCCCTCTGACCTCGAATATCCCAATGCTGTAAGAGCCAAAATTGCATCTTCCCTAACCTCTCCGTCAGCCTTCAGCTTTTCTTCTTCCGCATTCTCACATTTACCATAATCACCAGCTTCAGGAAGACTGATTTTATCCTTGAGGTCTATTATTATACGTTCTGCCGTTTTTTTACCGATACCCGGTGCTTTTGATATTGCTTTAGTATCTTCTCCGAGAATTGCATATGACAATCCATCTGAATTCAAGGATGACAAAATTGACAAAGCTGCCTTCGGACCAACTCCGTTTACCGTAATAAGCAGTTTAAACATGTTAAGATCGCTTTTTTTCAAGAATCCGTATAAAGTAATACCGGTATTTTCATTGAAATTCATTAAAGTATGAATTTTTACCTTTTCACCTTCACCGGGAAGTCTTTCCGTATCGGCAGTTGTCATCATAATTTCATACCCTACTCCACCACAATCAACAACAACCGTATTTACCGATGTATCACAGAGAATCCCTTCTAAAAACGCAAACATTATACTCTCCCATTCTGTTTTAATTCCAAGTTAATTTTACTCCACCACAATCAACTCAAAAATCCATTCTATTTGGACTAAGTATACCACATGTCACAAAAAAAAGAAACCATGTAAACCTCATATAAAATGTATAATAAAAGGGCTTTGCAAAGCTTGAAATGAAACCACTCATATGTTATAACGTGCATGTGTATATATAATTTCTACGCATATCACCCCGTAAAGGAGATAATTATGAAAACCATAACCAAAGAATTTCCGAGAGAAGATTTGTATCCCATTGAAAAGATCACAAAAGGGTGCGTACCTGTTCTCTTCGATATAGAAACCACGGGACTCAGTGCAGCATCAGCCTACATCTATCTGATTGGTGCATTGGAAATAAAATCTGACAGACTGATTTTCATTCAATGGTTTGCTGAAAAACCTGAAGAAGAACGACTTCTTATAGAAAAGTTCTTCTCATGGATTCCTGTCCACGCATGTCTCATTCACTTCAATGGTCGTGGATTTGACATCCCGTTTATATCAAAGAAATGCAGACAACATGATATCAAAAATACACTTCCCCAACTACCCGATATTGACCTATATCGTTCATTTGCATGTCTTAAAAACTACTTTGACATGCCCGGGCGAAAACTTGTTTCTTACGAACAGCTTATAGGAATCAATAGAGAAGATCAATACAATGGCGGCGAACTAATAAATGTGTATAAGAATTATATCGGCAAATCCAAATTTGATCCTGCCGGTGCAGAAGAACTTCTTCACCTTTTACTGCTTCATAATGAAGAAGATATAAAAGACATGGTTCCTGTACTTTCACTTTTCACTTTTCTCGACCTGTTCAACGGTAACTTTTCATCATACACATACAATGTATCTGATACTTCCACTCCTGTACCAGAGTCAGAAAATGAAAAACTTATAATTGAACTTGAAATGGATTATCCATTTCCTCTTTCCAGCCATCACAAATTGGCTACAATGCCCGAAATGGACATGATTACAATTGACACTTACGGTAAAAAGGCCACTATAACAATTCCAATAATAAACGCAAGACTCAAACACTTTTTCGAGGATTACAAAAGCTACTACTATCTTCCGGATGAAGATCTTGCCATTCACAAAAGCGCAGCTGCAGTACACCCTTCCTCCCAAAAGCATAACGCAACAAGGCGTACTGCCTATTCATACGCTTCCGGAAGTTTTATTCCCCAAACCGGAACTGCTTTAAAGCCTTACTTCAAATATAATTTTGAGGATAGAATGAGTTTTATTTCACTCAAATCTTTAAAGAATACCGATGACATAAAAGCATTCATAAAAGCATTATTTTAAGCTTACATCATCGAATTTCTGAAATCCCTCATTAAAAAGCACTATTCCTGCTCCCAAAAAGCAAAACCTTTCAAAAAAAAAGCACAGATAAAATTGAAGTGACCCCCAAAAGTTAGACTTTTTAAGCGTAGCAGTTGTATTGGCTGCT
>CAZNGY010000040.1:0-15225 GCA_964572955.1 uncultured Lachnoclostridium sp. | reverse complement strand
TTTGCCGTTAAAAGGTCTTTTAAAGGCAAAAATGTCGGATTTTAGGGTAATATATGAAGAGTTTCTTACAAAGATAAAAAATGTATATCAGACAGCAGAAAATATGCAGGTTATGTGTTTTAAACATATAGGAACCTCAGAATTGCTGTCTTCTGCTTATGTTATTTTTGATGGATTTACGGGATTTACACCGGTTCAAAGACAGTTCATTGAACATATGATGGGGAAGGTGT
The DNA here is from genome assembly GCA_964572955.1 of uncultured Lachnoclostridium sp. Taxonomy (GTDB): domain Bacteria; phylum Bacillota; class Clostridia; order Lachnospirales; family Lachnospiraceae; genus UBA3775. The sequence goes on along the minus strand of CAZNGY010000040.1, from coordinate 14,992 downwards.
CAGAAATTTATATGTGTCTTGCATCTGATAAAGATACTGTTTTGTCTGATGGGGTGGATGTTTCGGTTTCTAATGGAAGAAGAAAAATTTTTTCAATGACCTGTGAGACCGTGGAAACGATGAAGGTGCTTTGTGAGAAAAACGGATGGAAAAGCGATATATTGGAATATGATGAGATCAGGTACGGAAGTGAACCTTTAGAACATCTTAAGACAAATATATTTGGAAAGAATTTCGTACAGACGGGATCAGGCGGTGGGATTCATGAAGTTTTTTGTCGTGATGCAAAGGCAGAAGCAATATATATATCATCCCAAATAAGTGAATTGCTCAGAGAGAAAAATTATAAATACAAGGATATAGCAATTATTGTTTCAGATTTGGATTTATATACACCTTATTTTGAAAAAAGCTTAAAAGATTATGGTATACCGTTTTATACTGATGTCACAAAAGATATATCAGATAATCCGATGATTAAATTTATAAACAATGCTCTGTCTGTAATAGACAGTTCTTATTCGAGGGAGAAGGTTGCAAATCTTATAAAGTCACCGTTTGCAGGATATGATGAAAAAACGGTATATGAAATGGATAATTATCTTTTTTGTTATAATTACAGGGGGAGAGCATCTTATGAAAGGGAATGGATTGCATGTAAACGCCTGAAGAAAAGTGTGGACTTGGAAGGAATTAACGAAATAAGAATAGATATGTGCAGGCATCTTGATCTCCTGCCGGGAAAACTTAATAATGTTAACGCTGCGGAACTCTGTGACGGAATAATGGCTTTTTTGGAATCATATGGTGTTTCAGAAAAAATGTCTGTTCTTTCTGAAAAATATCCGGAATATGTGAGGGTTTATGATGCAGTAGAAAATATTCTTGTGCAGATAAAGGACATAATGGGCAGTGAGATTCTTACATACAGGGAATTTAAAGATATTTTTCTTACGGGAATTAAAAAGACAAAGCTTGGTGTAATACCTCCAAGTCCTGATGTCATTCTTATTGGTGATCTTAAGAGAACACGACTTGATTCAATAAAAGTTTTGTTTGTGGCGGGTGTTAATGAGGGAAAGTTGCCGAAAATAACCATGGATGAAGGTGTGTTTACAGATGATGATAAGGGGATTTTAAGAAAAGTAGGGATAGAAATGGCAGTTTCATCGTCAGAAGACCCCGCAAGAGAGGAATTCTATATTTATCTTATGATGGCAAGACCGCAAAATGAGTTATATTTGTGTTGTTCGGTTCTTAGTGATGATGGAATGGAAATAAGACCATCGTATATAATGAAGGAAACTGCAAAGCTTTTCAAGGATGATATAAGAAAAAAAGACAGTAATGGAGGGATTGCACAGCGTTTGGGATTTGACAGAGGAGTTTCATATATTGTTGACTGTATGAGCAGGGAAAGAGAACGAAAAACGGTCAGTGATGACCTTGCTGACAAATTATTTTCCTGGTACAAGAACAATAATATGCCGGAGCTTGAGGAGATAGAAAATATACGGAATGATTATATATTTGATTCGGCATCAGAGGGTCTTTCATCCGAAATGGCGGAAAAACTTTATGGAAAGATAATTAACAGCAGTGTCAGCAGAATTGAAGAATTTGCAAAATGTCCTTTCAGACATTTTATGGATTACGGTCTGTCGATAAGTAAGAGAGAAGAACCAAGGCAGGAAAGTATTGATCTGGGAAATGTATGTCATGAGGTTATGAAAAGATTCGGAGAAAAAATCATGGCGTCCGGCAACAGATGGAACGAGCTGAAAAAAGATGTTTATTATCCTATGATTGCTGAATGTGTTGAAGAAACAGTAAGCATATATGCTGATGGTATATATAAAAATGATGAGTTTATGGAGAGTCTTACGAGACGGACGAGAAGACTAGCAGAAATATGTGCAGATGTGATGGTAAAGCAGATTCAGGCGGGAGAATATAAACCGGTATCCTATGAAGAACCATTTTCAATGTCAAGTGCGTATATGAAGCTTAGAGGCAGAATTGACAGGGTTGACATGTGTGATGGAACAAGCGGAAAATATGTTAAAGTAATAGATTATAAAACCGGAGATGAAAAACTGGATTTTGCACGTCTTTATAATGGAATACAGCTCCAGCTTTCTATGTATCTTAACTATCTGGTTAAGGAAAAGAAGTTCGGAGATGTGATTCCTGCAGCCGCGTTGTATCAGCGCTTGGATGCACCTCTTTTGGACAGCAACGATATAAATAATGATGTTGATAAAGGAATATATAAGGAATTGCGTCCGTCAGGAATGATTTATCAGAATCCGGAGAATATAAGATTTATGGACAGGGGGATGGTAAGTCCTGATGGTAAGGGGTATATTTCGGGGTATACATCAGAGGTTTCGATGCTGAAGACAAATAAAAGCGGTATTTTGAGTTCAGGAGAGAAGGGCAGTGTAATTGTGTCATTGGATGAAACAGACAGAATCCTGAGATTTGCAGAAGATAAGGCAGTTAGTCTGAGCCATGAAATAATGGATGGACATACGGAAATAAAACCTTATAAGTGCGGTAATGAAACTGCCTGTAAATTTTGTGATTATGCTGATATATGCGGTTTTGATGAAAAGTTAGGTAAGCATACTTACAATCGTATACCAAAAGATTCGACGAATGCATTTAACAGAATAGTAAACGGTGAGAATGAGGGGAACTGATATGGCTATTGATTTTTCAGAAGATCAGAAAAAAGTGATTTATGCTCCGGTGTCCAATATACTTGTCAGTGCGGCAGCGGGGTCCGGTAAAACTACGGTACTGGTAAACAGAATAATAGAACATATCAAGAATCCGGATAATCCGCTTGATGTTGGTCGTATGCTTATCGTTACGTTTACTAAAAATGCTGCATCACTTATGAGGGAAAGAATATATGAGGCAATAGAAAGAGAGTGTAATATAAACCCGGACGATAATCGCCTTGCAGCTCAGCTTTCAAAGGTTGCATATGCCGATATTATGACGATAGATAAGTTTTGTCTCAGGATAGTAAAAAGCTACTTTTATGCCATAGAATCAGATGCTAATTTCAGAATATGTGATGCCGATGAAGCGGGATTATATATTGAGCAGTCACTTGAAGAAGTCTTTAACAGAAAATATGAAGAAAAAGACAATGGATTTATCAGTCTGTGTGAGTGCTATGGCAATGAGAAAAACGACAATGCGGTTAAGGAAGCTGTCAAGAATCTTATGAAGGCATGTGAAGCACATCCATGGCCTGAAAAGTTTCTGGATGAGGTTAAACAGCTTTATGACAATGATACAGAATTTGATGAGACTCAGCTTGCACGTGAAATACTTGGATACGGAAGACGAATTATAACGGACTGCCACTGTCTGATTCAATCTGCAATACATGAATCGGAAATTTCCGAGGGCTGTCAAATATATACGGAAAGGCTGGAGGAAGATGATGAAATAATAACAGAGCTTGTCCGAGCGGATAAATATTCTGTATTCAGAAAACGTCTTGCGGAAGTAAAATGGAAAAGGATTCCGTCACCGCCAAAGGATGGATGCATTTCAGAAAAGGGAATGCAGAAAATTAAGAGTATCAGAGAATCTTATAAAGGAGCAGTAGCAAAGCTTTCGGAAGGTTTGTTTTCTCAGGAAACGGAAGCCATTCACATTGAGAATACATATGCATATCCATATATTTGTGAGTTGATAAAGCTCACGTCAGAGGTGATGGATGAGTATGAGAGAATAAAGAAAAAACATGGAGTGTGTACGTTTGCAGATGTTTCTCATATGGCACTTGAGATCATATGTGCTAAGGAATCGGACGGAAGTGTTGTTCCGAGCAGATATGCAAAAGAAATATCTGCAAAATATGATGAAATAATGATAGATGAGTATCAGGATTCAAACAGCATACAGGAACTTATTCTGATGTCAGTTTCCGGAGAGAGTAAGGGAGAGCCTAATGTTTTTATGGTTGGAGATGTAAAACAGAGTATTTACAGATTCCGTATGGCAGAACCTGGACTGTTTATGGAAAAGTATGATTCTTATACAGAAGACAGTGAGAAATACAGACTTATCTGTCTGAAAGAAAACTATCGAAGTCAAAAGGCAGTGGTGGAATGTGTTAATGATATTTTTGAAGCCGCAATGACAAAGGAATTCTGCGGAATAGACTATGATGATAATGCTGTTTTGAGACAGGGAGCTGCTTATGAGGGATATGATGGCAGTCCGGGTTCGGAATCAGAAATGAATGTTCTTATCTGTGCAAGCACAACAGAAAAAGAGGACAGACAGAGATTAATGGCAAAAACCATAGCTCTAAGAATAAAGAAACTTATGAAATCAGGTGAAGTTCCGGTATTGGATAAAGACGGATACAGACCTCTTAAATACGGAGATTTGGTGATACTTGTACGTTCAATGAGCGGTATAGCTTCTGTACTTGCAGAGGTTCTGCAGGATGAAGGAATTCCGACATCAGTTGCAACAAATAGAGGTTATTACAAAACCAGGGAAATAAGGATAATGCTTTCTTATCTGAGAATTTTAGATAATCCTTATCAGGATACAGATTTGGCGGCAGTATTATTTTCATACATAGGCGGTCTTTCCGTGGAAGAAATGGCATTGCTTAAAATTTTTGAAAAGAGTTTTGCGGATGAGTGCGGTAAGATATATCTTTGGGATATAGCTGAAAAGTATTCTGAATCGGAGAATGCAGATGAAAAACTTGGGGTCAAACTTAAAAGATTCAGAAACATTTATTGTGAACTTAAAGATAAAAAAGAATATGTTTCTCTTTATGAGCTGATACTTGAAATATATGAAAAAACGGGATTTTATAATTATGTAGGTATCCTTCCGGCTGGCGAAAAGCGCAGAGCAAATCTGGATATGCTTTTGAAAAAAGCGGGGGCATATGAAAAGAATAATGAATCAGGCATGGAAGGATTTCTTACATATGTAGACAGGCTTATAAAGTATGATATGGATAACGGAGAGGCAGATATATCAGACGGAGTAGATTCTGTCAGTATAATGACAATACATAAAAGTAAAGGTCTTGAATATCCGGTTGTGATTCTGGCGGATATGGATAAAGAATTTAATTTTACGGATTCAAAGCGTCCGTTTACCGTACAGGCTAATAAGGGGATGGGCATTAAACTTATAAATACAGAAAAAAGAACACAGCGAAAAACCGTGCAGAAAGAGTATCTTGATACTTTTTGCAGGACTGAGACTATAGCTGAAGAAATAAGGATTCTTTATGTTGCACTTACCAGAGCAAGACAGAAACTCATAATGTATTCCACATGTGCATATAAAGGAGATGCTGCTTTTGAAAGTGAGACTTTGCAAAAATGTTTTTCAAAGTGGTTGATTGAAGCAGAGAACTCAGAAAGGAGACTGAGTTTTAATTATCTTGCAAGCGTAAATGGATATGATGACCTTGTTATGCCTGTTTTTTTAAAAAAAACGAGATTCCTGAATAAAGAAATGAGCAGGGAATACATTTCCGACGGATTAAAACTTTCAATCATAATGGAAGATGAGGTGATTGGAAACATTGCGGAAACATGTGTCGAAAGTTGTAATGATGTAATAATTGAAGCAGAGGATATGGTCTGTTATGAAGATATCGAAAAATATTTTTCCTATGTTTATCCTTATGCTTATGATGAGGTGCCGGTGAAATATTCGGTTTCTGAATTGAAACATGAGGCAATGGAAAAACGATTTGATGATATAACGGATGAAATAAAGCCTGTCAGAATGTTTGAGGATAATCCGGGAGATAACATGGTTACTGCAGGTGCAAAAAGAGGCACGCTTATGCATTTGTTTATGGAATATGCTGTTAAGAACAAGTGTTTAAGCAGGGATGCTCTTGAGAATCTTTTAAATATGATGATTGAAAAAGGTAAAATTTCGGAGGATGAATCAAAACTTGTTTCAGTTGGCAAGGCAGCGGCATTTATGGAAAAGCCAATTGCAAAAAGAATGTTTGCTGCAGCGGAAAAAGGTCAGCTTTTTCTTGAAAATCCGTTTGTATATGGAATAAAAGCATGTGAGCTTAAGCCGGAATTGTATCAGTCGGATGAAAAGATTCTTATTCAGGGAGTAATTGATGCTTTTTTTATTGAAGATGACGAAATCGTTATACTGGATTATAAGACAGACCGGGTTTTGGATGGAGATATTCTTGCAGAAATGTATGAAAAGCAGATGGAGTTGTATGCTGAAGCATTATGCAGTATTCTTAAAAAAAGAATAAAAGATGTAATTCTGTATTCATTTTCTTTGGAAAAAGGTATAGAATGTAAAGATGTGGTAAAAAAACTCAGAAAGGATATGTAATTGCAGAAAAATGAGAAAACGTTTGCTATTTGTATATAATCCTAATGCAGGCAAGAAAAAAATTAAAAATGTGCTTGCCGATATTATTGCCCATTTCTGTGATGATGATATAGAGGTAATTGTCAGTCCTACAAAAAAAAGAGGCGATGCTACTGAGCGTATTATTGAATACGAAAAGGATGAAGAGTGCTATATGATTGCATGTTCGGGAGGCGACGGAACTCTTCATGAGGCAGTAAACGGTATGATGAGAAGGGAAAAGAAAGTTCCTATTGTTTATATACCGACCGGCAGCACAAATGATTTTGGTGCCAGTTTAAACATACCTAAAAACATGGTAGAGGCGTCTAAAATGGCGAAATACGGTGTACCTTTTGAATGTGATGTTGCATCCTTTAATGATGCTTATTTTGTATATACGGCATGTTTTGGTATTTTTACGGAGACAAGTTATGCGACACCTCAGAATCTGAAAAATGTTCTAGGCCATTTTGCATATATAATAAATGGAGCATCGGAGCTAAAAAAGATTCAAAGGTATGAAATGACGGTTGAGTATGACGGCAAGATTGTTGAAGGCAGTTTCATATTCGGTATGGTGTCTTCATCATCGTCAATTGGCGGATTTAAGGGACTTTCAAGAGATGATGTCCTGTTTGATGACGGATACTATGAACTCTTGCTTATAAGGGATGGAAAACTGTATGAGCTTCCTGCACTTATAAATGATATATTAAGAGGCAGCTTCACAAGTGAAAATGTGATATATGACCGCGTAAGAAGTGTAAAATTTATATCGGAAGGTGCTGTTGCCTGGTGCCTTGATGGTGAATACGGCGGTAATATAAAGAGGGCAGAAGTAAATGTCGTTCAAAAGGGTGTTACACTTATGATACCGTCTTCGGAACAGGAAGAAGAGGAGCAATAAAAGTGCGGTAAGGCGGTTGTCAAGTATTTATTGATTTAATGGTCGGTTTTTGGTATATTTATACTGATTTATGATGTCCTCGGTAAATACGGGGATTTGCTTTATAAGGAGGAAATATGTTATTTGCAGGTGTTGATTTGGGAACTTCTTCGGTTAAGATGCTTCTTATGAATGAAGAAGGAGAAATTTTAAATATAGTATCAAATGAGTACCCTTTATATTTTCCAAAGACAGGATGGAGCGAACAGAATCCGTCAGACTGGTGGGATGGCTTTAAAAAAGGCATGAAAGAACTTATCAGGGGATTTGATGCAAATGACGTATGCGGAATTAGTTTCGGAGGACAGATGCACGGACTTGTAATACTTGATGAAAATGACAATGTTTTAAGGCCTGCAATCCTTTGGAATGATGGCAGAACAATAAAGGAATGTGAATACTACAATAAAACGGTCGGCAGGGAAGTTATTTCCGGATATACAGGAAATATGGCGTTTACAGGATTTACGGCACCTAAACTTTTATGGGTTCGTGAAAATGAGCCGGAAATCTTTAACAGAATTTCTAAAATAATGCTTCCTAAGGATTACCTTGCATATATGCTTTCGGGAGTACATTGTACGGATGTTTCGGATGCGAGCGGCATGTTGCTTTTTGATGTAAAAAATAAGTGCTGGTCGGAAGAAATGTGTGAACTTACAGGAATAAAAACTTCGCAGCTTGCAAAAGTATTTGAGAGTTATGAATGTGTCGGCACAATTAAGAAAGATGTGGCAGAAGAACTCGGGCTTCCTGAAAGCGTGAAAATTATTGCAGGAGCAGGAGATAATGCGGCAGGAGCCGTGGGAACTGGTACTCTTTCCCACGGAATGTGCAGTGTCAGTCTGGGAACCAGTGGTACAGTATTTATTGCAACTGATGATTATGCAGTAGATCCTGTAAATACAATGCATACATTTGCTCATGCCAATGGAAAATATCATTTCCTGGGATGTATGCTCAGTGCAGCCTCTTCAAACAAGTGGTGGATGGATGATATAATAGGTACGAAAGATTATTCTGCGGAGCAGGAAAATATAAAGGTTCTGGGTAAAAACAGTGTGTACTACCTTCCATATCTTATGGGAGAAAGAACTCCTCATAATAATCCTAATGCAAGAGGAGTTTTTGCCGGACTTTCACTTGATACAAAAAGAGAAGACATGACTCAGGCCGTAATGGAAGGCGTAAGTTTTGCACTGCGTGACAGTTTAGAGATAGCCAGAAGTTTTGGAGTTGAAATTACCAGAATAAGAGCAATTGGCGGTGGTGCTAAGAGTAATCTTTGGTGCAGAATTCTTGCAAACATAATGAATGTAAAGGTTGATAAGATTAACTGTGAAGAAGGACCGGGATATGGTGCTGCAATTCTTGCTGCTGTAGGATGTGGAGTTTATAAGGACGTTTCTGAGGCGGCTGATAAGTTTATTAAGGTGGTTGAAACAATCGATCAGGACGAAGAAATTGTAAAAGATTATGAAAAGAGATATCGCGTATTCAAAGAAATTTATCCTGCAATGGTTCCTGTTTTTGACAGAATTGTAGAAACAGAATAGCCGGTTAATAAAAACATACGGATTTGCTGTCGGAGGAACAGGTAGAGATATGGAGATATATAATGGTTTTGCATTCTACTATGATGCGTTTATGAATGACATTCCTTATGACAGATGGAGTGATTATATAGGTCTTCTGTTAAACAGAAGAGGACTGAAAAATGGTTTGGTATGTGAACTGGGATGTGGAACGGGTGAGATTACAATACGACTCAGGAAAAAAGGGTTCGATATGATAGGACTTGATATTTCTGAAGACATGCTTATGATGGCAAGGGATAAAATGTATGATGAGGAAATCACGGATATCATGTTTACTCATCAGGATATGAGGGATTTCGAGTTGTATGGAACTGTAGATGCTTTTATATCAGTGTGTGACAGTATTAATTACATAACTGAATATGATGAGCTGACGGAAGTTTTCAGACATGTGAATAATTATCTGGAAAAAGATGGAATTTTTGTTTTTGATTTAAAAACAGATTACTTTTTCAAAACCAGATATGCGGACAACTCATTCAGCCAGGAAACTGAAGAAGGCGTTCTTTATTGGAATAATCACTATGATGCCGATGCACATTTGAATTATTACAACTTCTTTATTGAGGCAAAGGAAAAAAGCAATAAAGTATGTGGTGAGGTATCCGAACAGCATATTCAAAGAGCATACTCTGTTGATGAAATAAAAAAAGCATTATCAGATGCAGGGATGGTTTTTGAGGCTGCTTACGATGCAATGAGTGAGAGTGAACCGTGCAGTGAAAGTGAAAGAATATACATCATAGCACGTGAAGGATTTCAGAAGAACAAAACTTATGTTTCTTGTGAATAATTAACAGATGTTATTGAGTGTCCGGAGGGACACTCGGAAATGAGGATGAATTGGATTATTTAGTCAGAGCAATTGCGGGTGACGGACAAATAAGGGCTTTCGCCTGTACAACAAAGGAGTTAACCGAGCATGCACGACAGATTCATAATACAAGTCCTGTTGCGACAGCGGCGCTGGGAAGACTTATGGCAGGCGGAATTATGATGGGATGTATGTTAAAGGGTGATAATGACCTTATCACACTTAAAATTGATGGAGCAGGTCCTGCAAAAGGAGCGCTTGTTACAGCAGATTCAAAGGGAAATGTAAAAGGCTATGTTAACGTGCCTGATGTTTATGTTCCTGCAAGAGCTGATGGAAAATTGGACGTGTCCGGTGCATTCGGAGCAGGTATACTCAGTGTTATAAAAGATATGGGATTAAAAGAACCATATGTTGGTCAGACCGCACTTGTAAGTGGAGAGATAGCAGAAGACCTGACTTATTATTTTGCTTCAAGTGAGCAGGTACCGAGTTCAGTAGGACTGGGCGTATTGATGAATAAAGAAAACACGGTAAGACAGGCAGGAGGTTTTATAGTTCAGTTAATGCCATTTGCATCAGAAGAAATAATATCACGTCTTGAAAGCAATATAGGAGAAATAAAATCGGTAACTTCAATGCTTGACTCAGGGATGAATCCTGAGGAAATGATTAAAGTGGTTCTTGCGGGACTTGAGCCGGAGATTACGGAGACCATGCCGGTTTCATATAAGTGCAATTGTTCCAAAGACAGATTTACAAGAGGACTTATATCTCTTCCTGCGGCAGAAATAAGGGAGATGATAAATGATGGCGAGGCCATAAATGTTAATTGTCATTTCTGCAATACTGATTATTCGTTCAGCGTTGAGGAACTTAAGGAAATTCTAAGAGCCGCAAAAAAATAAACGATAGAACTGCCTGTGATTAATATACAGGTTAAATATTATTACTTTTAGGAGGATTTTTATGAGTACAGACCGTTATTCAAGCCCACTTTCAGAAAGATATGCAAGCAGAGAAATGCAGTATATTTTTTCACAGGACATGAAATTTCGTACATGGAGACGTTTATGGATTGCCTTGGCAGAATCAGAAATGGAATTGGGATTAAACATTTCTCAGGAACAGATAGATGAGCTCAAGGCACATAAAGACGATATAAATTACGACGATGCCAAGGCAAGGGAAAAACTTGTAAGACACGATGTAATGAGCCATGTCTATGCATATGGACTTCAGTGTCCCAAGGCGGCGGGAATTATTCATCTCGGAGCAACAAGCTGTTATGTAGGTGATAATACTGATATTATTGTAATGGCAGAAGGACTTAAACTGGTTAAGAAAAAACTTGTTAATGTTATGGCAAAGTTGTCTGATTTTGCATTGAAGTACGCAGGACAGCCAACGCTTGCTTTTACTCATTTTCAGCCTGCACAGCCGACAACTGTCGGAAAAAGAGCTGCTTTATGGCTTATGGAACTTAAGATGGATTATGATGATTTATGTTATGTGTCAGACAGTCTCATGCTTCTCGGAAGTAAGGGTACAACAGGAACGCAGGCAAGTTTCATGGAGCTTTTTGAAGGTGATCACGAAAAAATCAAGGAACTTGAGAATAAGATTGCAGAAAAAATGGGATTTGAAAAATGTATTCCGGTATCAGGTCAGACATATACAAGAAAGGTTGATTCAAGGGTTGCAAATGTTCTTGCGGGTATTGCAGCAAGTGCAACCAAGTTTTCCAATGATATAAGACTTCTGCAGCATCTTAAAGAAATTGAAGAACCGTTTGAGAAGAACCAGATAGGTTCATCAGCAATGGCATATAAGCGTAATCCTATGAGAAGTGAAAGAATAGCTTCGCTTTCAAGATATGTAATGTGTGACCTTCTTAACACATATTTTACAAGTGCAACACAGTGGTTTGAAAGAACATTGGACGATTCCGCAAATAAGAGACTTTCCATTCCTGAGGCATTTCTTGCAGTAGATGGTATACTTGATCTTTACATGAATGTTGTTGATGGTCTCGTTGTATATGATAAGGTAATTAACAAGAGACTTATGAGCGAGCTTCCTTTTATGGCAACCGAAAATATAATGATGGATGCGGTTAAAGCAGGCGGAAACAGACAGGAACTTCATGAAAGAATAAGGACACTTTCAATGGAAGCAGGTGCAAATGTTAAGCAGAAGGGGCTGGATAACAATTTACTTGAACTTATAGCGGAGGATGAGTCATTCGGACTTAATCTTGAAGATCTTAAGGCTTGTATGGATCCGTCAAAATATACCGGCAGGGCAAAGGAACAGACAGAGGAATTTATCAGAGACGTAATAGGTCCTGTTCTTGAAGAAAATAAGGATTTAATCGGACTTACTGCCGAAATAAATGTGTAATTTTTTTTGAAACCTGTTTATTAATCAGGTTTCTGTACAATAGTTTATTAAAGGCTGTTCAAATTCAGTCCGCCGGACGGATTGCGGACAGTCTTTAATTTACGCGGTTGACGAGTAAAATCTCATGCTTAAGTGTGGATTTTGCGAGAATCGTGGTAACTTGAGAAGTCCGCAGAGCGAGCTTTTTCATAGTATCTAGAAGGAAAATGCTGACGATTGTCTGATAATAAGAACGTCGTTGTGTAACTGCATGGAATGGTGAATTATTATGAGTATGGTATTTAAACAGAAGAATGCCTGGCTGAAATATGATGAGGCAGACAGAAAGAAGATAATGGAATTTTGTGAAGACTACAAGAAATTCATATCTTATAACAAGACAGAAAGAGAATGCGTAAGTTCAATTATAAAAGAAGCAGAAAGAAACGGTTTTGTGAATCTGGAATCAGTTGACAGTATTAAAGCAGGTGACAAGATTTATTTCAATAAAATGGACAAGGCAGTTGCTTTATTTGTAATAGGTACAGAGCCGTTAAGCAAGGGAATGAAAATTCTTGGCGCACACATAGATTCACCAAGACTTGATCTCAAACAGAATCCTTTATATGAATCAAACGGTTTTGCACTGTTCGATACACATTATTACGGCGGAATTAAGAAATATCAGTGGGTTACGCTGCCTATGGCAATACATGGTGTTATATGTAAAAAAGACGGAAGCAGGCTTAACATAAATATAGGTGATAATCCGGGAGATCCGGTTGTTGGAATTTCAGATCTTCTTATTCATCTCGGCTCAGCCCAGCTTGAAAAAAGCGGAGCAAAAGTAGTTGAGGGAGAAGCTCTTAATGTAACGGTCGGAAGCATTCCTTTAAATGAAGAAGAAAAGAATGCGGTAAAACTTAATATACTTGATATTCTTGAGGAAAAATACGGCATTACTGAAAGGGATTTTATTTCATGCGAGCTTGAGGTTGTTCCTGCAGGTGAAGCAAGGGATTTTGGCATTGACCGTTCAATGATTATGGGATATGGTCAGGATGACAGAGTGTGTGCCTATACATCTGTAAAAGCAATATTTGACTTTGATTTTACTGACAGGACTCAGGTATGTCTTCTGGTTGACAAAGAAGAAATTGGAAGTGTTGGCGCAACAGGAATGCATTCAAGATTTTTTGAAGACTGCGTTGCTGAGATAATGGATAAATCAGGCGGATATAAAGAGATAGATCTCAGACGTGCAATGGCTAATTCAGATATGCTTTCATCGGATGTTAGTGCTGCTTTCGATCCTAATTACAGTGACGTTTTTGAAAAGAAGAATTGTGCATATTTTGGCTATGGTAGTGTGCTTAATAAGTATACCGGTTCAAGGGGTAAATCCGGAAGCAATGATGCAAATCCGGAATACATTGCAAGACTCAGAGAAATTTTTGACAAAAACAATGTTACTTTTCAAACAGCAGAACTTGGTAAGGTTGATGCAGGCGGTGGTGGTACAATTGCCTATATCATGGGAAATTATGGAATGAATGTCATTGACAGCGGAGTGGCGGTTCTTAACATGCATGCTCCTTGGGAGGTTACAAGCAAGATAGATGTTTATGAAGCATATTTAAGTTATGTGGCATTTCTTAAGGAAATCTGATTTGTGACAGGATAGACCGGTAAGGAGGAAAAATGGAAAAAATACTGGTAAGATATGATAGTAGTGAGATAGAAAAATTGCAGTATATCGGCGGAAAGAGTGATTGGATTGATTTGCGTTCTGCTGAGAATGTTACTATGAAGGCAGGAGAGTTTCGGCTGATTAATCTTGGAGTTGCTATTAAGCTTCCGGAAGGTTATGAGGCACATATAGTTCCAAGAAGCTCAACTTTTAAAAATTTCGGACTGATTCAGACCAATTCAGTAGGTATAGTTGATAATAGTTATTGTGGCAATAATGATATTTGGAAATATCCTGTATTTGCCGTAAGGGATACGGAGATCAAAATTAATGACAGGATATGCCAGTTTAGAATATTTAGAAATCAGCCAGAACTTGAATTTGTTGAAACAGAGTTTCTTGAAGGAAACGACAGAGGTGGATTTGGAAGCACCGGAAAAAATTAAAGGAGTGATTGATTATGGCAAAAGTAGATATTATTTCAGGTTTCCTGGGAGCAGGAAAAACAACACTTATAAAAAAACTCTTAGCAGAAGGAGTATATGGAGATAAAGTTGTACTCATTGAAAATGAATTTGGAGAAATCGGAATTGACGGAGGATTTCTTAAAGAAGCAGGTGTTAATATAACGGAAATGAACTCCGGATGTATCTGCTGTACGCTTGTAGGAGATTTCGGAAAAGCACTTAATGAAGTAATAGAGAAATATAATCCTGAGCGAATTATAATTGAGCCAAGCGGTGTAGGTAAATTATCTGATGTAATTAAGGCAGTTCAGGATTTGGATAACGATAAGATTGAACTTGGAAGCTTTACAACAGTTGTTGATGCTGCAAAATGCAAAATGTATTTAAAGAATTTCGGTGAATTTTTTGAAAATCAGGTTCAATTTGCAAAAACAGTTATTCTAAGCCGTACACAGTCAGTCACATCAGAAAAGCTTGAAAAAGCGGTTGAACTTATTAAAGGTATAAATAAAGATGCAGTTGTTATAACAACACCATGGGATGATATAACTGCATTACAGATGGTTACTGCAATGGAGAAAAAGGCTTCTTTTGAAGAAGAACTTCTTAAAGAAGCAGTAAAAACAGCACATGAGCATCATCACCATCATGATGACGAAGAGTGCGGCTGCGGACATCACCATCATGATGACG
>CAZNGY010000039.1:0-15600 GCA_964572955.1 uncultured Lachnoclostridium sp. | reverse complement strand
GCTGTACCTCCTGCTGCTCTCAGGCTCTTAAACAGAGGCACAAGTTCCTCTTTCTTCTTGCCGATGATTTCATACTTCTTTGCTACTTCGCCAAGTTCTCTTTCCTCGGCTTCTTCCTTGAATTTCTTTAAGGCTTCCATCTCTGCTTTGACTGCAGGGTGGAGGCCCTTGTAAATGTCTGCTCCGTCAGGTTCAGCAGGTGCCTGATTCTGCTCTGCCTGTGCAGGAGGTGTGACAGACTTTGTGACCGGAGGTTCTGCTACCTCTGTTGCCGGTGCAGGTGTTTCAACCGGTGCGCCATCTTCTGTGCCGTAACGCTTTTCTAAATCTTCAAAAAACGCTCTCTCGGCAGGAGTCATTTTACTCTTGTCAATTTTCATTTCTTCTTCGTCTCCTTTCGGGTTCTCATTTTTGGTTTCTTTCGGGTCCTTTTCTTTAGGCTCTGAGGCTTTCTCAATGATTGCACTCAGCTTCTCCACCGCTGATTTCGCAACCTCTGCATCAGCCTCCGTTACCTCTTCATTTTTCATAACAATGCCACATTCCTTACCGCCGGACCACTGTGTAATACAGCCCTGTAATTCAGAACTGAACTCGGTAAGACTTTCCTGCATTGCCGTTTCTTTTGCGGTGCTGTCTAAGTCCTCGTCATTCAGAATAGAACAAAGAGAAGATTGCAGCGCCCAGCATATATCCCATATCTCGTCTGAGATTTTTCTGTTCTTCGCTTCTTTGTACTTCTCGCCGAAACTGACAGAATCGCCTTTTTGGATTTCCTCCATAGCACTGTCGATTTCCTCCTGGCTCATATTGGCCGCTTTACCGATAAAGGCGAGCAGCTTCTTGAATATTCCAGGGGTTTTCTCATTGTCCTTTTCTGCGGAGTCGCCCTCATTGACCTCTCCTGCATTATTTCGCTTGAAAAGTTTAATATGAGCGTCCGGATTAGCACCTGCATCTACGAAATCTACTTTTCTGACTTCGAGATTTTTAAGTTTTGTTGCCACTATGCTTCCTCCTTTCTGCGATTTTGTATATATCAAAAAAACACCCTTCCGGATGCCTTAATGAACTTTCTAAATGGGCTACCTACGCCCTTTTTAGCCTCTCATATGTGGAATTATAAGGTTGGAGCTGCTGAAAAACTCAATACGCTCCTTGTTTTTTGCCCTCATTCGTCTTTATTATCACGAGAAGCTACTAATAAGCAGGTCATAAAGCACCCTAAGATGCCTCCTGCTGCAAAAATACCAATGTCAACTAATACCTTCATCTTCAACCTCCACTCTTTCTGCAGTTCCCTCGATGGAGAACATCGGGTAAGTGCCATCTTTGACCTTTTCCCATACTTCATCATCAATTACCTTGAAGCCGATCCACCATCCTACTGGGAGCGTTCCTGCCGGAATACCCATAGCAGCCATTTTTTCCTCAGTGAATACTACACTCTCTACAAGGACTGCTGCACCGCCTCTTTCGTGCATTTCTCCGCCTTCACGATAGAGAAGGACGAAATTGTATGCTGCATTCTCCAGTTCCTCTGGTTCCACAATATCTTTCTGCCAGTCCTCGATTACTTCTCCGTCTGTTCTGATTGCCACATTCGCCCAGCCAAAGGCAAGATGCTTTTCATCGTCAGACTTCATAATCGCAAATCTGCCCTTTTTTACTGAGGAACTCTCAGGTGTATTTCTTTCTGATTTTTGGATCATATCCGAAAACTTTTTCACTGTATCACTTCCCTTCTCACATTATCTGTGGTGGACTTTCTTCGATGTACTCTATCGCACAAGCACATCTTGGGTGTGCAGGTGGTAACATCTTCTGTCCTACAAATAACAGTTTCCCACCAAATGAGAAACTGTCGTTCATTTCAATTTCCATACCTTCCAGGGAAGCACATACTTCACATACTGCATCGTCTCCGGATGTACTCCAACGCTTTTTTACAACACCGAGTAATTTCTGCTCCTGAGCCTGTCGTACTCCCTCGTCAGCACCTCGGTTATACGCAAATGCACTTTCTGTCTGAGCGATCGTCATGGCTCTTTCCCTGTGCTGCCTTTCGGCATACTTTTGTGCGGCATCCCTTGCCTTCCTGCGTATATTCTCTGTTTTCATGCGTGGGTGTTCTTTTCGCAGATTCGCCACGATACTGTCGTAGTATCTCGCATTGGCTTTTGCCTGCCCTTCGGTAAGTCCGATACATGGTCTTATCATTCTTGCCAGTTCGTCCACCGTATGAGCATCACGCATTTTCTTCGACAACAGAGCCGATATTGCCTTTTTCTGTTCTTCCATGCAGGAAGTAACAAAATTGGCACCACGCTCTCTTATCCAGCTTGTGATTCCCGGTGTCTGCGTATTAAATTCAAAAACAAGACCGTCCAATAAAGGCTGTCCTGTTGGTCCTGCCACAATGGCTTTTTCCCATATTTTTCCGAATTTCTCTGCAACAAGCACCGAGTAATCATGCGACCACTCCATAAGTGTCTGCTGGCTTATCTCACCATTCAGTATCGCTTGCCGGAGTTCCTGGTATGTGATAGCGTCCTGCTGATCCTGCCAAAAGCCACAGAGGATTTCTGCAGGTTCCTCACATTCGGTATCAAGAAAATCTTTCAGCCTCCGTAAGACTTCCTTGCCGTTTACCGACTTTTTCTTTTTGATCCGCTTTGCCGGGATTATCCTGAACGACATTGTTTACCCCTTCCTAACCGCTTTTTCGCTTCTTCTGCCTTTTGGTCGGGTATTTCTTCCCCTTCCTCACTTGGTTCGCTCCCTGCGGCTGTTTCGGGTTCTGGAGGCTGATTCTGTTCCTGCTGTTGCTGCCTTTCCAGGTTTATTTCTCTTGTGTCAGATGTCCTTTCCGGAAGATGTCCTATCTGTCTAATATAATCTTCCAATCCATCGTCTGGTACCAGTAAGCCGATGCCTGTCATATCCTTAATGAACGCTGATACCTTCGTAATATCGGCATCTTCAATGTCTCCGTGTGTCATTCTCGGATATTCTGTTATTCCGGAGAAATGCTCTCCGTTAATATCTATGAGTGCCGGTATTCCCTGGCTGTTGAACGTCTCGCATATAATGTCAAGGTAAGCACCTATCGCAACGGCAAACAGCTCTGTCTTATCAGAACTCAAGGCCCAGCTTCCTGTTTCAGAATGTCCCAGGAAAATAAAATCGGCAAGTACCGTCATTGCAATTCTGGTGTCATATCGGTTTATAATGGCGTTTGTATCAAACTGCCTGCTGCCTCCGGAACTCAAAAGCTCCAGCTTGTAACCGGCAGGAAGTACGCACCCTTCCATTTCATCCCTTCGGATATTCCTGACCATAGCCTCCAGCCCTGTCCTTGCATTTACATTTGCCTGAATGGTATCATCCCACAAATCCAGTCCTTCCGGTCCATAGATTACCGGTAGTCCTGCAAGGTCTCTTTCAATGCCTATACCCTCTATTTCCTGTATTCTTCTCTTGAAATACCACGATCTGTACGCATTTCTCAGAATACTTCTCCCTTCCGGGTTGTTTTTACGACTCTCTGTACGGAACAACATAGCCTTTTCTATCGGTATCGTGCATTTCTCAAAGTCCGGCGGTGGCAACTGAGTCATTCCAAGTAGGTTATCCTCGTTGTCATATTCCCACTGGTACAATGTTTCCTGCGCTCTGATAGGCAGTTTCTTCCAACCGATAAGGCCATCATTATACTTACTTTTCGTGCGATGGTCCTTCGTGTTACCCATTCTTCTCTTATACACGATTTCGTGAAAGCTCCAGCCATATGTGAGGAAAGACAGGATTTCCGAGATTGTGTCAATCCAGGTGTCCTGCATATCGTCCATACAGCTTTCAACAAATTCAGCCGCTTCTTTATCGGCAGCAGTATCTCCACCGGGTTCAATGTTCCAGTCACATTGACGCACCAGCATCT
This sequence comes from uncultured Lachnoclostridium sp., assembly GCA_964572955.1. Taxonomy (GTDB): domain Bacteria; phylum Bacillota; class Clostridia; order Lachnospirales; family Lachnospiraceae; genus UBA3775. The sequence goes on along the minus strand of CAZNGY010000039.1, from coordinate 11,660 downwards.
TAATAGCAAAAAGGATAGCACCTACAACATCGTCATTTTCTGACATTTCTCTGTAAGTCTCTATCCCTCGCTTGCCCCTGAGTTCGTGCAGAAATTCTTCATACACCATACCGCCGTATCTTCTCTGTCCTATGCGGCCAATCTCTTTGCTTCCAGCCATCTGTTCTCACCTCACTTCCAATAACTGCTCTTTCCTAAACTTGTATCTGTCGGCGGTGCTGAGTATGTTCCTCCATTCTCTACTTCCGAGAAGGCTGAACTGCTGGCATCCACCATATCCTTAAATTTTGACTGTGGGAAGTTCTCCAACTGATTGAAGTACATTTCATTCCAGTCTGCTATCAGCACATCTACATTGCCTTTATCCATTCCTTCAAGACCAAGCCATTGTGCTGAAAACGGCTCCGCTCTTGTAACCTTATCTCCGGATTCCTGCATTATCTTTACAATGAATCCTGCAAGGAATTTCAGAAAACTTACCGCCTGTGCCTTTCCTGCCTGTCCTGGGTCTTGCGGAAGTCTCGTTGTTACCCTTCCGTATTTCGCCCTGTCTGCTGCACAGGTCATTTTTATTAGCTCTCTTACCTCTGCTGAGTCGCAACGCTTGTTGATTACATCGGCTACGATGTACCGACCATTCTTTCGTTTACCTATCAGCACGCTTGCCGTATAAGCCGGATCGCCTTTCTCGTCCTCTGAGGTAGCCGCAAGGTCCCAACCTCTCGCCCACACGATAACATCCGTAGGCAGATTCTCCAGCATATTGACCTTTGTTCTCTTGAACATAAGACCTGCTGCCGCTTTGATTTTCCAGTTACCTTTCAGCAGTCGCTCTCTTTCAACAAGTGCAAGTGCCTGGAGGTTGGCTAAATATCCGGGGTCATTCTTCATCAGGATTTTGTTGTCCTGCAGGGTGCTGGCTATGAATGTTACACTTTTCGGCATCGTTGACGCTTCTTGAAACTCCATGCCGTTCTCCATAGCGGCTGCTATTGCCTCATTCTTACTGTTGAACCAGTACAGGACTTCGTTCAAACGCACCATCCAGCGTACCTTTCCGGAGCGTTCCGGTATCGGATAGCCGGTTTCCTGATCTATCCACCAGGAAATAAACTCTGCTACCCACGAGTCAGCGTCCGGGTTGCAGGTTGCCCTTACATACGGAGCAACACCGGAATCTGTTCTGTTTCGTGACAGCATATAGAAAAACTGATACTCGCTAAAGTGTGTCAGCTCGTCAAATCCGATCATTGTAATCTGAGAACCCTGCCACCCTTCGCAATCATCATCACTTCCTAAGTGTGCGAAATTGACCGATGCACCGCTTGAAAAGGTCCAATGTAGTTTTGGTGTCTTTAACGGATAAGAACCTTTCACTCGGCTATAAACTTTTCTGGAACTATCCCATAAACCACCTGGGGCTGTAACCTGGGTATAATCTCGTCTGAATATGACGGCATTAAAATCTTTATTGTTCTTATGCCTCAATGGCTCCAGCAACAGTCCGAAGGTTTTTCCTCCACCGGCCGCACCACCATAAACACAAATATCCGCAGATGTCGCAAGGAACATTTCCTGTGGTCCTTTCTGCGGTGCCAATACGATTTTACTCATTCAGATCACCGTCCCTTCCATTGTCCGGCAAGTAAATCTGAACATCATCTTCACTCTGAGTATCAATAACCGGATCAGGTCTATCCTGCCAGCGGTCTTTCTGCCGGTTCTTCAACCAGAAGCACTGTGCCGCTACACTTGGCTGGACGTGCTTCTTTGTTTTCTCAACTCTTACCGGCTTTACACTTCCGTCAGAATTATACTCAACGATTTTCTTTTCCTCGGTGTACTCATATCCTGTCGCCATCTGATAAAGACTACGGATAACCTTAGCATCAGAAACGCCTTTTCCTTCTGCCAATGCCTTTCCGAATGACTCATGATCTTTAGCCCAGCGGATGATGGTACGAACCGAGACACCCATAGCTTCGGCAATCTCGTCGTTAGTGGCGCCCATAGCAGCCAAAGACCACGCCCAGTCATCGTGGTAGAGGGAGTTGTACTTTGGCTTTGCTGCCATACGTTACCTGCCGCTGAGATAGTCGGCACACAAGTATTCGATAAGCTGCCACTTGTTTTTACTTGTGACGGTACCCTCTTTCTCCGCTTTCTTTATAGCCTGCTGAATAACTTTCGCAGACTCTCCAGGTACCGCATTACTTCCAAACAACTTCGTGAGATAGGTCCAGTCCTCTTCCTCGTCAAAGCCTGCATCGTTCATTTTCTCATTGACACTCTGTATCATCGAATGAATTGCAGCACCCACATTTCTGATGTCCGTAAATTTCTGATACTTGCTGAGTGTTTCAATGAACTGCTTGCACTGCTCGTATGGAGCGACACCTATAATCTCCGGTGCTGTGGTTTCCAAATTCTTTACCAGTACATCCATATCTTTTACCTGATGCGGAAGGAATGAGAACACCACCGTCTTAAAATCAAACTGGACTGCAGGGGAAAGCATCTTGTCGTACTGTTCCAACGGCTCCTCCAGTATGTCCTTGCCGACAAAGCTCTCGATCATATCATCCACATCATCAATCATTTTCACGATTTCTCTCAATGTGCTATCATCATCAAAACCGGAGATTGCATTGTGGGCCAACTGCTTCGCCGCTATCTTGCTTCTGGAGAGACCACTCACATCTAAGATGGCGATAATCTCCTTCATACCCGCTGCCCTTGCACTCTTTACCCTGTGGTGTCCGGAGATAATCTCTATCTGCTCACCCACAAGACAAAAAAGAGGCAGGCTCTCTAACTGCCCTCTGTTCTTGATGTTGGCAGTCAACTGATCCTGCATTTCATTCTTCATTATTCGTGCATTGATGTCCTGTTCCTTCACCTTATCCAACGGAACTTTTGCGATGATAAGACCGGAACCCATGTCATAAATCACTTCGTAGCTTTTTGTCTGTTCTTCTGCCATTCGTTTTCCCTCCTTAGCCATTCAGCCAATGTCTGCTGTTCTGTTCTTCCTGTTTTCAATTCAGCCTCGTATGTCAGCTTGTAACCATTCTGCTTATCCTCTGCCCTGTTTACGAGCTTCATAATGCCTCGTACCTCTTTGTTTTCCGGGTACTTGGTAAGCATTGCTGTTCTCATTTTGACAACCTTTTCTCTGTCGATATTATCCAGCAGACTGTCTACAAACTCTTTATTCTGTGCCAGCATATAACAGAGGCGACCTAATCTGTACGTCTCATGTGGTACCTTCATCAATTACCAAACAGACAGGAAAAAAATCAAGAAATATCGGCACTTCTAAGCATCTAAAACCATTGTCCGGTACAAATTCGGTACAGAATAGAGAAAAACTATCATAACTGCCTGCAGGTTAGTTACGAATAGCCCATAACAAATATCCGTACAAGCCCCGTATAGCCATTCTAAATACATCGCCTATAAATTCCACCCTTACCACCACACAAAAGCTCCCTGCCCCTGTAATGATTTATCAAGCATAATATGACTGCTGCTACTCGCATTTGTGAATTATCGTGTAAATTGAGATACTCGTTAGCTTGCATTTGTGAACCTGCTGCCATAAGGGAATTTATATCTATGAGCATCTTAAAATCTTTCAAAATCAACGAATACGCAAGTAAAACAATGTTTTGTTTCGCAAATAATGTAAATAATATTTACTTTTTTGAAACTCGCAAATTTGAATTTTATGTATTGACAGAACTCGCATTTGCGTTTATTATGCTCATATAGACACACCATAAACAACAATAAACGAAAGGATAATTGATATGACAGAGAGACAGCATATTACACAGGTTATGGAATATGGACGGCTTATGGGTATCGAAGAACTTATGAGATATACCTCGCTCGGACGGAATAGTGCCATAGAACTTGGCAAAAACGCTTGTGCCATCGTCCGAATGGGAAAGCGTGTCCTTTATGACCGCAAAAAGATTGATAAATGGATTGACGAACAGGCACAGGAAAGGTAATGGTCTGATAAGGACCACAGGGAGAAAAAATGGCAAGACAGAAAAAAACACCATTCGCTCCCTGGGAAACTAGGACAAGCGATGGGATTGAAAAACGCTATATCCGTCTCGGGAACAGCCTGCTCTACTCTCCGGCATTCCTCCAGCTATCTGCAAATGCAAAGCAAGCGTACATCTATATGAAAATCGAGAGCGCCGGAAAGCCGGAATTTACCATGCCACGATCGAAACAGATACTATTCACAAATAAAGATTCGTTTCTCCGGGCAAGGGAAGAACTGGAAAAAGCAGGATTTATTGAGACAATACAGCACAACGGAAATCTCAGAAAAGCCAATGTGTACCGTTTTTCTGCACGTTGGAAAGAGCAACCATAATTTTATTTGGCTATCGCTATTTGCGACAAGTAAATGCCCTATCTTGTCTCTATTTGCGACAAGTAACCTATGGAAATGCTCATACACTTGTCTCTATCTGCGACAACAGTACCCCCATTTTCGGCATCCGGCTTGTCTCAAATCGAGACACTATATCTATATATAGCCATATATGGCATGAAAAAAAGAGTCTTTGGGAAAGGAAAAAAGGGAATGGAATGGGATAATGAGACAATCGTGAGACAGATACAGACAGGACAGGGTAATCGGAATGAGCTACTGGAAAAACTTTGGAACGATAACATAAGACTGATACGGAAAATCATACACGAATTGACCGGACTTGATCGTGATAAATGGTCAGACCGACAGGACTTTGAAGATTTAGAGCAACAGGCTTTTATTGGTCTCCTGGATTCCGTACACCGCTATGACATTACAAAGGGCATAAAATTCTTTTCGTTCGCTCCGCATTATATCCGGCTCAGCATTTATAGGTATTATGACCAGTCCGGCCAAACGCTCCGCATACCTGCATATATGCGCCACAATGTCCGGGCATACCTGCAGGAAAGAGAACGACAAAAAACAGCGACAGATAAGAGCATACAGGAAACGCTCGGAATGAGCGATAAATCTTTTCAAGAAACTGTAAAGACAGTACAGAAAATGGAACTGATCCGGCTTGACAATTATTTGAATGACAGCGATAAGGAATCCGGCACACTTCTTGATATGCTTGCCAGTACAGAGAATGTCAGCGAAACGGCATTATCCGGCTCGTACAACAGAGAACTTCACAATTTGCTACGCTCTGCTCTCGGGGAACTTCCGGAAAAGGAAAGGCAAGCGATAATCGCCAGGCATTATGCAAGACATAACACAGGGCATATCGCAAACGAAATGAACTGTTCGAGACAGAATGTGTCAAGGCTTATCAAATCAGGGTATAAGAGAATACGCACCGGGAAATACGCATCCGAGCTACTCACATTCCTACCGGAAAGAGCCATAAGCCACGCTCAAAAAAGAATACAGGACGATTTTAAGGAATTGAGCCAACAGGAAAGGGACTTACTGATATGACAGATACAGAATGGCAAAAAATAGCTCGTGAAATGGGACATCAGATAGCCAATGATATTATTGCTTCTGAGAAAGAGCTTCACAAAAAAGAGATTGCAAACGAAAAGATTAGACTGCAGCATAGAACGGCCGGGGAAATTGACTTGATCAAAAACGGATTTGAACGATACCGGGAAAGCACCCCCGACAGCACCATACGGAAAACAATAGATATGCTCCTTCATCAGCACGCACATCTTGTGAATCCGAATGACCGGTATTACCGTACAAGGCATAATATCCTGATACTGAAATACATAGTAAGCCAGCCTATGAGCGACAAAGAAATTCAGAAACGCTTAGGAATGAGTACATCGCATCATAACTCTTTTGAAAATCAGTTAGAAAAGGGAATACGAGAAATTGCAGCATTGTTTTTTTACGATTGGGATTTGTTTGATATGTGAAATTCTTTCTTCCAACAGAACCGGATCAGTAAAATGTCACTCCTAAAAAAGGGAAAGGAAATGGAATGGCAAGAAATTCAAAAGTAAGATACTACATCGGCAAAAAGCAATATGTCCCGGACGATTCCGACCTGCTATGTGCATCAGCTTGTGACAGTTTCGGGAATACCGGCACCCGAAATCTCTACCGTACAAAGAAAGGCTCGTATTTCCTTGTAAGCGAAAGCCAGGGAAACGAAACGAAAGTTCAGCTCATGGACGAGAAACAGGCTTTTGACTTTATGGACGATCATACCGCCTGCATTGATACAGATACCTATGATAGAATTTTCGGAATACCGGATAAGGGATAATTTGAGCGTATTTCCCTTTTTAGACCTCTGCCTTATATTTCCCTATGTAACACGATTAAAACGCTCCACGAGCCTGTAACGGCTTCACAGACACAAAAAAACCGTTCCAATTCCATACAAAGAATCAGAACGGCAACCGCCTCTTTACAGAAACGACCCTGAACCTGCTACACATCATATGTCAGAGTTATGCAAAAGTCAATAGCGCACTGCTCCGGCAAGAAAGGAGAAAAAGGAAAATGAACATACTCGCACCGGTTAATCTGATATTGGTTATTGCTTTGGTAATACTCATGATCCGAAACGACCGGAAAAAGAAATGACAGAAAGGAAGGGATAAGAATATGGATTACATCACATTGGCAATCATTGTGTTCTCCGGGAATATCATCGCACATCTTATCTGCACAGCGATTGACCAAAAACCGAAAAAAAGCAACCATAACGAAAATAGAAAGGGATGAAAGAAATGGAAAATATTCAGAAAGCTATTGAACAAATACAACTGGAGCTCAATCAGAAATGGCAAGAAAAGGTGAATAACGATACTGATGAAATAAACAGGGAGATTCTATGTTTGACACTCCGCTTGCAAAGAATGAAAGAAGCAGCAGAAACTACGGAACCACCGGCAGATGTACCGAAATATGGTAAATACAGTATGCCGGAGGAATATCTTAAAATAGCAAAGTTTAACGAATCAGATTTGATATGTCGGATGCTGGGCGAAGAAAGCAACGATCATGTAACTGTATCGGCTGCTGCCAGATTATCAGATATGATTGATCGGACAGAATTACTGAAAATGGCAGCGGAAAGTATGCCACACATTCCGGAACTTCCAGACGGAAAAGATTTTGAAAATCGGATATGCAACTTAGCGGGACAAGACGGAACTCTACAGGCCGGCATTCTTGAAAAGACATGGTCGGAAATATGTGCCGCATATCGTGATGAATGGAGACTCAGGTTAAAATTCATAGATATAGCAAGAGGACTGGCTCATTCTGCTTGTGATGATTTAATCACTATGACAAGATATTTGAGATCAGCACGTGAAGAAATTCAACGAATAGGGAAAGAAAAAGGCTCTCCGGATGAAATTGTAAAGGATAATCGGCAGATTACAACATGGCTTGAAATTCGCCAGATTCCTCACAACGACAACGACAGATTATCTCACGCACTATATGAACCAAAAGGCGAAGAACTGTAAGCATATTATTTTGATTAAATGGCAGCAGGTAAAAACACCAAAAAGTACCGTACTGGGGAATAATAAACGGCAAGCATAAAAATAGACCATTCCTGCACAGGTCAATGTAACAAGGAATGGTCTACGGACAAGCGTTATAGGTATTCTATCAACAGACAGTATTATTGTCAACCGTAAACATACTCGGTCACAGCTCCAGCTTGACCATATATATTTATATCTATCTCTAATATCTAATATCTAATATCTAATATCTAGTAAAGAAATCTTGTAAGAAACCTTACGCTAAACCTCTTTTTTAACCTGCCAACAGAACCATATTTTGTCTGCTACGCTCTCAGACCAACAGAGCCATATGCAATCAGACACGATTTTTTGAATGCGAGTACACAGCCCGACAAGACAATATTCCTGCATATATCCGGCCAGACTGCATAAAGGACCACAGGAAACGATATTGCAAGCATTTTGACAGCTACCTACATAAATCTACCCGACAGCATAAAAAACGGCTCCCTGCCCTTGTAAATCAATTACAGGCATATCACAGCGAGTAAAACCGACCACACAAAATACAGAAAAGAAATATCCCGAAAGGGAAAGCCCCTCCGGGATAGATAGGTTTAGTGTATGACTGCTGCCAGGAAAGGAAAAGACTACTGATTCAGCAACCTTGCTTTCTGTGCGTTATATTCGTCCTCGGTAATGGCTCCGGCATCCAGTAAAGCCTTGAATTTCAGTAATTCATCAGCCACAGACTGCACAGTAACTGTCAAAGGCTTATCCTCTGCTCCGACCTGCTCCCGGACATTTGAAAAAGCAATCTTCCATTCCTCCAGTTTGGTAAAGAAAAAGCGATACTCTGCATCCTGCGTATGGATTACTAAAATTTTGTCAAAGAGCCTTTTCGTTTCCTCAATGCCTGTAATGTCAGCAATAGGAATATCAAAGTCAAAATCGCCCTTCGTGAGATTTACGAGAGCCCCCATTACCGCAATTTTGGCAAAGGAATGTTTAGAATAAATAAACCTCTGATTTGTCAGCATAGCGTGACCGTTTTCCACGAAAGCACCTTTGATACGGTTACACAGCCCCTGTAATATGATCGTTTCCTGCATAGCTTAGTCCTCCTGCATACCCTTATTGTATCGCTTTATTATGTCCTCCTCGGTAATGACCTTAGTACCCTCCGGAGGAACTGCAGGATTAAGCACAGCATCAAGAATAAGGGCATCCATTTTTGTAAGCTCTCCCTCCGGCATTGTGCCTTTATTTTGGTTTTCGCCCTCTTTCAGATCGTCCATGCCAAAATATACCGTCTGTCCGTCCTGCGTTTGAAATAGCAAGCGACAGTCCAAGTAATCAGCAATTCTGATTAGATCATAAACCGAAAAAACATCTTGGGAAAATTTGTTCCTAACACTCGGTATAGATTTTCCAAGACATTCAGCTAATTCAGACGGTTTATGCCCTGTTAGATTCAAAAGAGCTCTTGTTTTATTTGCTACTGACATATTGTATACCTCCAAGTTTTAAGTTTGAATACATAGTAACGCTTTTCTTATCAAATGTCAAGAAAATAATATAAAATATAACGAAAAACATTACAAAAACTATTGACATACCACATAATATGTGTTATTATATAATCACAGAAAACAAATAATAAATAACGAAAAACATTACAAACAAAGCAAGCGAAGATAGACGAAAGTACCGCAAGGGAAACCAAGAATATAACATAACACAGGGAACGGATAAGGGAGATTGGGATTGTCAGAAGGACATAGATACTTAAACAGCCACCCTGGGCTTGCAAGAAAGGGAAAAGATATGAACCACATCGAGAAAGTAAATCAGAAAATCAAAGAAATGGTATCAGAAGGATATACACCGGAACAGGCAATTTACGAATTAGCAATGTTCGCAGGACTTCCACACTTTAACCCTTACAAAGCAACCGAAACACAGTTAAAAATCATTGCAAGAAACATTTAACAGTACATAGAAAGCGAGGAAATGAGCCATGACAGAAAGACAGATTGAAAACAGAGTAAAGAAACTGAAAGCACTTGAAAGCCAGCGTAAGGCTTTGGAAGAACAGGAAAAAGCATTGAAAGAAGAAATCAAAAAGGATATGGAAAGCAAGGGCTTAGAAGAAATGAGAACAAAGAATTTCATCATCCGTTGGAAAGAGATCATCAGCAACACGCTTGACAGCAAAGCTCTGAAAGCAACATTTCCGGATATATGCGAACAGTTCACAAAACAGTCCGCAAGCAAAAGGTTCACGATAGCATAAGGCAACCGGCTCGCCCCGGAAAGGCGGGCCAGCACCCACCGGGGGATTTGCCATTGCGTGAGTCCTCCGCACCGATAGTATAGCGAAATGGAGGATTTACACATGGAAAAAACAATCAAGAACACAGAAACAATCGAACAGTTATTTGAAAGCTACAAAGCAACCTACAACGAAGAAACACCACAGACCGATGAACAGAACGCAGCATTGGAACAACTGGAACAGCTCACGCTCAACCCTTACAGGCAAGGAACAGCACAGGAAACTTGGCATAAAGCGATAGAGTTATCCAGGGCATCCGAAAAATCGGGCTTTATCCTCGGTTTCAAAATGGCAATGAATTTAATGCGTGAGTGTCTGGGCTAACTGCCCGGCACTCCGGGAAAGGACAGGCAATGGCAGGAAAAAATAGAAAGGACCACAGGGGAAGGGTACTTCCTCCGAATGTAAGTCAGAAATCAGATCAGCGTTATATTTGGCGAAAAATGATAAACGGTCAGCAATATGTCCTCACTGATAATGACCTAAACGAACTGAAAAAGAAAATTGTACGCAAAGAATCTGAGCTTCAGAACGGCATTTACAGTAACCCGACAAAAATCACGCTCAATGAATGGTTCTACAAATGGATGGACCTGTATAAGGGAAATCTGAAACTGACAACAAAAGACAGATATTTGAAAGAATGGGAATATTATGTATTAAACAGCCCTCTTGGGAAAATGCAGCTTAGCAAAATCAAGCGTATACACATCATAGAGCTTTACAAGAAATTGAATGAAATAAACGAACTTGCTACTGCAACGATACATAATGTGCATATTATCATCTACGGTTCGCTCTCGGACGCTCTGAATGACGGACTAATAACGGAAAATCCTGCCATGAATGCGTTTTCAAAAATCGAACACAAAGAGCCACAGCACCGCCAGGCTCTAAGCGTAAGAGAACAGGAATTATTTATCGACTTCCTCTCCAGTAATAAGAAATACAAGGTTTACCTGCCTATGTTCTCCTGTTTCCTGGGTACCGGAATGAGACTCGGGGAATTAACCGGCTTGACTTGGAAAGATATTGATTTGAAACAGAATGTCATACACATAGACCATATTATGAATTACTCCAGGGTAAACGGCAAACGGATATTCCATGTCAGCACACCGAAAACAAAAACCGGAATACGAGATATTCCAATTCTTCCGGAATTGAAAAAGCAACTGCTACTGCAACGACAGTATGATTTTATGACCGGCATACACGGAAACAGTGAAATAGACGGTTATACAGATTTTGTATTCCATACTTCCACAGGATCGCCATATATTCAGACCGGACTAAATGCCATCATCACTCGAATTGTAAATGCCTACAACCGACAGGAAACTGACAGGGCAAAACAAGAGAACAGGGAACCGGAACTTCTCCCCAACTTCTCCCCTCATGTACTCCGGCATACATTCTGTACTAGATTCTGTGAAAATGAAAGCAATGTGAAAGTGATCCAGGCAATTATGGGACATAAAGACATCAAGACCACTATGAACATATACGCTCACGCTACCAGTGACAAGATACAGGAAACCATGCAAGACCTCAGCACAAAAATTAAGATATGTTAAGCAATAGAGCCAGCACTCCGGCATCAGACCGAAACTGGCTCTTTTTATGCAAATTTTGGTACAAATTTCAGTACGAATAAAGTATCAAGATAAACAATGATAAATTTATGTATTCCTGCAATTCCTTGAAAAATGCACTATTCGGAACATAAAGGATTGTGATAAATCGTAGGTTTTGAAATTTCATCACATACCAGACAAAGACTGAATCACTTGCCATCTTCGATATGCCGAATACACCG
>CAZNGY010000038.1:0-16700 GCA_964572955.1 uncultured Lachnoclostridium sp. | reverse complement strand
AACCATAAAACAAAATCATTCTTGTTCTTTTTATTTACATCCTCCTGAACATCATCTCTTACGCCTACATAAAGTTCATCTTCATTGTGTCCCGTAAGTACATAATAATCTTTCAGTCTGCTTGTATCGAAATAAACATTTTCTCCGGAAATATATGCATAACCTTTTTCTAAAAGGACTTCTATCATATTTATAAATTCAGGAATACAGTTTGTTGCAGGCTCAACCACATCAGGTCTTTTAATATTAAGTTTTGAGCAGTCACTAAAAAATGCCTGAGTATAAAAATCCGCAATTTCCATTACTGTTTTATGTTCTCTTTTTGCACCTTTTAGCATCTTGTCCTCACCCGAATCGGCATCACTCGATAAGTGCCCGACATCAGTGATATTCATAACTCTTTTCACATCATATCCCAGATAACGTAATGTTTTTTCAAGAACATCCTCACAAATATAACTTCTGAGATTTCCAATATGTGCAAAATGATAGACCGTCGGTCCGCAGGTATACATTGCAACCTTTCCGTCTTCATTAGGTACAAATGTATCTGTTTTCTTAGTAAGCGTATTGTAAATACTGAGCTTGTTTTCCATATATTCCTCCATATAATCTTAGTCAGGATTCTATACCCATTTTATTAATGCGATTTTAACCATTTTACGGCAAGTTCGAGCCATATCTGACAATCCTTATTTATCTGCTCCGGATATTTTGCCGTAACCTCATCTGCCAGTGCAAGTCCATGACCACCTTCCGTAAAAATATGAAGTGCATACGGAATTTTATTACGGCTGAGAGCATCTGCAAAACGCAGACTGTTTGAGACAGGAACACAGCCATCATCCGCACAATGCCATATAAAACATGGCGGTGTATCCTCTGATACCTGTTTTTCCAATGAAATAAGTTCCTCGGCATCACAATCATAATTGTTATAAAGCAAATTGTCAATCGACCCCTGATGAGTATCCGTCGATGAAATAACCGGATAACATAAAACAACCGAATGAGGCTTATGTCTGTTATCAAGATTGAGAGGCTGTTTTACAAACTCTTTGTTCCAATGAACCGCAAGAGAAGCCGCAAGATGTCCCCCTGCCGAAAAACCGCATATACTAATTTTATTTCTGTCAATGTTATATTCATCTGCATGTTCATGGATATATGCCATTCCGGCTGCTGCTTCAAGCAGATCCGTCGGAAATCTTTTATGATACACGGAGTACCTTAATACAAAGCACTGAATTCCGCTTTTAAGGAAGGCAAATGCAATAGGTTCTGCCTCACGATCTGACAAAAAATCATATCCACCACCGGGACAAATCATTATTGCCTGCTGTTTTGTATTTTCTATTTCCTCAGAATAATCAGAACATAAGCATACCAGTTCCGGATTACAACCTTCACCTGAAAGCCCTGCACTTTCATATGGGACTCTTAATGGTATTTTTTTATAAATCATTTCTGTAATCCTCCGTTTCTGCATCCTGAACATCCGTAACAGTTTCCATATTCATAAACTCCCATGTCTTTAATCTCATTTACAAGACAGACCGCCTGAGATGAAATTCCCTCACCATTTCCGGTAAATCCAAGACCTTCTTCCGTTGTTGCCTTTATATTAATCTGATCAATCTGAATATTAAGCACATCGGATATATTCTTTCTCATTTTTTCAATGTGCGGTAACATCTTAGGCTTTTGAGCAATTATTGTCGCATCTATATTCCCGATTACAAACATTTCATCCCTTATGATTTCCCCTACTTTTTTAAGCAGTTTCATTGAATCTGCACCTTTATATAAAGGGTCGGTATCCGGAAAATGTTTTCCAATATCTCCCATTGCACAGGCTCCAAGAATCGCATCCATAATTGCATGTGTCAGTACATCTGCATCCGAATGTCCCAAAAGACCTTTTTCATATTCTATATTAACACCACCGATAATAAGCTCCCTGTTTTCCACAAGACGATGAACATCATATCCAATTCCGACTCTCATATTTTTTGATTAACCCTTCCTTTTTATATCTGTAATTTCAAAATCTGAGCACAATCCTCTGTATGGATTTTTGCATTAACTGTCTCATCAAATTCTACTGAATTCTAATGCGTCAGTACAAGTCAACATAAATTTTATATTATTTCGCTGTACGTTCCAAGATATTTAAATTCCTCGGTCTGATGTTCAAACTCAGAGAGTAATGTCTTAAATTCTGATGAATATACACTCGCCTCCACATCAAAATAAAACATGAATTCAAAATCTCTCTCCGGAATAGGTCTTGATTCGATTTTAAGAAGGTTTATCCCAAGCGAGAAAAATCTGCTCATTATTTTATACAGTGCACCCGGCTTATGATCAAGCACCATCATCAATGAGGTTCTGTCTGCACCAGGATAAATTTCCGGCTTTTTGCTGAAACAAATAAACCTTGTATAGTTGTTTTCTTTATCCTGTACACATTTTCTGATAAAACTTAAATTATATAATGCCGCACACGAACGGCTCGAAAGTGCTGCAACATCCCTTCTTTCTGACTCTGCCACCATTTTAGCCGCAACCGCAGTATTTTTTACAACAGTCACCTTCACACCCGGAAGACTCTTTAAAAATCCTGCACACTGTGAAATAGCCTGTTCATGTGAAAAAACTTCCTTTATATCCTCAATTTTAGTACCGTTTTTTGCAAGAAGGTTATGATCTATCTTAAGTCTCAGACTCTTACATATGTGGAAATTATATTTTATCATGAGGTCATATGTCATATTAACAGAACCTGCTGTCGAGTTTTCTATAGGCAAAACACCATATTGACTTTTTCCGCTTTCTACAGCTTGAAAAACATTCTCAAAGTTTTCATAAAACTCAATTTCCGGAACTTTAAAAAATCTTGTTGCCGCAATCTGACTGTATGCACCTTCTACGCCCTGACATGCTACTGTCGCAACCGGAGGAAACAGATTTGGTGTATTTTCAAGTGTGCGTTCAACTTCATTACAAAGCTTCGATTCCGGATAAATCACTCCATGCTGATACGTTTTACTCAAATCCATTATAAGAGAATACAGCGTCCTGGTATAATTATCAAATTCCGGTCCTGCCATCTCACTTACTCTTGCCAGCAGCTTTCTTTCCCGTCCTTCGTCAAGTGTATTTAAATTATTACTCTTTTTATACTCCGCAATATCTTTTGCAACTGCCATACGTTCTTTAAAAAGTTCAACGATATGATTGTCTATGGCATCTATTTTAGCTCTGCTTTCTTGAATGTCTGTCATATAAACCTCAACTCAAAATAATTTATTTAAGATAGTTATAATACTTTTCTTATCATTTCGCAAGCATTAACTACATCAGTGAATGAGTCCGGTGTAAGTGACTGTGCACCATCGCATAATGCATGAGCAGGATCATTATGCACCTCAATCATAAGTCCGTCCGCGCCACAGGCTACTGCAGCCATTGCCATCGGTTTCACAAGATTTCTGTATCCCGTCGCATGACTCGGATCTACAACCACAGGCAAATGTGATAATTCCTTAAGCTTCGGAACAGCTGATAAGTCCAAAGTATTTCTTGTGTAAGTTTCAAATGTTCTGATTCCTCTTTCACAAAGAATCACCTGTTCATTTCCCCCCGCGAGAATATATTCTGCACTCATAAGAAGTTCCTGCATCGTATTGGCAAGTCCTCTTTTCAGAAGTATAGGCTTTCTTATTTTGCCAAGTTCCTTCAAAAGTTCGAAATTCTGCATATTTCTTGCTCCAACCTGAATCAGATCAACATCTTCAAAAAGTTCAATATGGTTTGCATTCATTATCTCCGTTACAATAGGCATCCCTGTTGCTTTTTTTGCCTCAAGCAAAAGTTCTAATCCATCTTTTCCCATTCCTTGGAAAGCGTAAGGACTTGTTCTTGGTTTAAACGCTCCGCCTCTTAAAAGATTTGCGCCGGATTTTTTAACACTTTCAGCAACAGTAATGATCTGTTCTTTGCTTTCTACCGAACATGGTCCGGCAATATACTGGAAATTTCCTCCTCCAATTGCATAATCACCCACATAAACAACAGTATCGTCGGGATGAAATTTTCGATTTGCATTCTTAAAAGGTTCACTGACATGCTGAACCTTATCAACTATGTCGATTCCCTGAATAAAATCAGTGTCAAATCGGCTTGTATCACCTACAAGACCAAGTATTGTCTGATATTGACCTTTAGATACATGTACATCCACATTTTGGTTTTTAAACCAGATAACAAGATTATTAATTTCCTCGTCCTTAACTCCCTGTTTTAAAATTGCAATCATATTGCACCTCCCTAAATCAATAAAATTCAATAGAAATGTCTGCAGACATCTCACATTTTATATCGTTAAGGGCTCCGGCCGGATCCATTGCTAAAGCTCTGCGATATTTAAAAAAAGAGGACCTGCAGTGATTTTACTGCAGGTCCTCTGATTATCCTGATATTTTTGTACAGCAAAAAACACTTTTACGAATTCCTATTTAAGGTCTTTGTAAAAGTAGTAATAAAAGCAAGCTGTAAATACGTTGTTTAACATCGTTTTTTCTCCGTTAAATTTTTAATAGCGAAGGAGGGATTCGAACCCACGACACCACGGGTATGAACCGTGTGCTCTAGCCAACTGAGCTACTTCGCCATGTCGCTTTGTTACGCGAACAATGGTCATTATATTCATATGGATATAATTTGTCAAGCATAAAATTACATTTTTTTACTTTTTTTTCAAATATGACTGTCTTTAATTGACGTCACTACTTGTATTTCGTCTAGACAGGCAGGTCTCCATTCCCATATACATGCCGACTTGCCTGTTTTGACAATATATCAATTTACAGTTCAAATGTATATGGAAGTATTTCACTTAAAGGAAGCGTTCTAATCTCCCCTTCGACTCTCATAACAATCGCAATATCATTTTCTTTTGAGAATTCAGCAAGAACCTGTCTGCACGAACCGCAAGGAGTACAATTTCCCGGTTTCTCATTATGCGCACCCCCTGAAACAGCTATTGCAAGGAAGCTTCTCTTGCCTTCACTTATTGCCTTAAACAGAGCATTTTTCTCTGCACAGGTTCCGATAAAGGCTGCTGTTTCTACATTGCATCCTGTATATATGCTTCCATCAACACACAAAAGAGCTGCCCCCACACTATAATTTGAGTATGGGCTGTATGAATTATCCCTTGCCTCATCTGCTATTTCCATAAGCTTATCAGAAAGGTTCGGCATATCGGGACTTACTCCAAACTTGACCGGCAGCGAACTTTCAACCACAACAACATCCTCAATATCTTTTTTTCTTATTTCGTTCATAATTACCCCCTTTTCCGAGCAGTACTGTACAGAAAGACTATCGAATAGTATTTTCTCCATCACAAAATGCTCATCTTTAAGTCCTTTTGTTAAATTTTATTCCTAAACAGATTAAAAGTCTATATTTCGCGTGAAAATTTTATATTTTCTTTTTAATATCTACCCTTAGAAACTGTTTCATTATCTTTCTTAAATCCATTGGATATACCGGTGACAAATATGATGTTCCGGCCACACTTTTATTGCTTACCATACATAATATGGTAAATATAATTCCGGAAACAAATCCCCATATTCCCCAAAATCCTGTCACTATAAGTATTATCAGCCTCATAAATTTCAATGCATATCCAAGTTCAAAACTGCTTTGAGAATAATTAGCCAATGTAACAAAAGCCATATATAAAAGAACCTCTTCGTTAAACCATCCCGAACTCACGGCAAACTCACCAACAACAATTCCGGCAATCACACTCAGCGGTGTATTAAGCGAATCCGGTGTATTAAGACTTGCCAGTTTAAGACCGTCAACCGCAAATTCCAGTATAAGAAACTGCAATAAAATCGGAACATTAACCGGTGAATGCGGCAAGGTAAAAACAAGCCACTCCGGTAAATACATATAATACCTGCATATTAGAAGATACAACGGAGAAACCAAAAGTGTAAGAATCGTAATAATGCATCTTGACAGTCTCAAATAAGTTCCTGTCACAGGGGAAAAATAGTAGTCATCTGCATCTTCTATTATATCAAATACACTTGTCGGTATAATCATTGCTGCCGGTGAATTATCTACCATTACAACCACATTTCCTTCAAGTAGCGAAGCCGCCGTAGTATCAGGTCTTTCGGAATATTTAAATTTAGGAAAAGGATTTATCCATGTCGATTTATGAATACACTCTGCCAAACTTTCTATATTCATAGTAAGAGAATCCGTCTCCACTTCCCTTAGCCTTTCTCTTATTTTCTCTACAAAACTACGATCTGCCCTGTCATTTATATAACACAATGCCACATCGGTTTTCGAACTTTCACCAATGCGAAGCAGTTCTGCAGACAGTTCACTACTCTTTATTCTTCTCCTTATAAGTGCAATATTTGAAACCAGTATTTCTGTAAAACCATCTCTTGAACCTCTCATAACTTTATCTTTATCCGGTTCTTCTACACCTCTGGAAGGATAATTTCTGCAGTCTATAACAACACCGTCTTCATATCCATCAATAACAAGCAGCGTTAAACCTGACATAGCATACACTCCTGCCTGTTCATACGTTTTTACAACGCTGACTGCCCCATGAGGTAACAGCCTTTTCGAAAACTCCTCCATATTCTCCGGCATTTCTTCTGATTTTATACCAAAAAGAAACTGTACTATTCTTTGCAGAACAGACCCTTCCGTAAAACCGTCTATGCAATAAATACATGCATTTCTGCCTCCTATGCATATTTTTCTCTCAACCATGTCAAAACAACGGTCAACTGCCAAAAGTTCCGAAAATCTTTTTCTCTTTTCCTCAATATCCTTTACCATACATTTTCTCTCTTATAAAGAATTACATACATATCAGAAAATTCCGATAAAATGCGACTTATAAAAAATTATTCCCGAAATCAGTCATCTTAAACATATATTGACATAATGATTTTAATAAAATATAATTACCTTTAAAAATCAAAACAATAAGGAGTGAATTTACATGGACGGTGTCGTCCCGAATCTAATTATTTTATTAATTCTTGTATTTCTTTCTGCTTTTTTCTCATCAGCAGAAACATCTTTGGTATCCGTCAACAAGATAAAACTTAGAACACTTGCTGACTCAGGTAACAAATCAGCATCCATTGCATTAAAGCTTACAGAGAATCCCAACAAACTGCTTTCAACAATATTAATTGGAAATAATATAGTAAATCTGAGTGCTTCATCTTTAGCTACCATTCTTGTGCAAAAAGCATTTAACAGCATTCCGATAAGTGTCGCAACATGCATACTCACAATAGTCATTCTTATATTCGGTGAAATCATGCCTAAAACAGTTGCAACTCTATATGCTGATACACTCTCTCTTATATATGCACCAATTATATATGTTCTTTGTTTTATTCTTACACCAATTATTTTCATATTGAACAAAATCTCAAGATTCTTTATGATTGTACTGCATATTGATCCTGACAAAAAAACCGCATCAATGACGGAAGACGAATTTCTTACCGTAGTAGATGTAAGCCATGAAGAGGGTGTTATTGAAACAAAAGAACGTGAAATGATAGAAAATGTGGTTGATTTCGGAGACAGTCGTGCTAAAGATATCATGATTCCGAGAATCGATATACAATTTGTTGAAGACACCCTCGGCTATGCGGAAATCGCCTCTGTCTTCTCAGAGAGTAATTTTTCAAGGCTTCCTGTCTTTCATGAAACTACTGATAATGTTACCGGAATTCTTTTTCTTAAAGATCTGTTTAAATGGAGCGATAAAAAAGACTCATTTAAGCTCACCGATGTAATGAGAAAACCTTTTCTTACATTTGAAAACAAAAAAACAGCCGACCTTCTTTCTGAAATGAGACAGAAAAACCTGTCCATTGCGGTTGTTCTTGATGAATATGGAGCAACTGCAGGTTTAATAACAATCGAGGATCTGATTGAAGAAATTGTAGGTGAACTCAGAGATGAATATGACAATGATGAAGAAGATATTATAAGAAAAACAGGTGTAAATGAATTTATTGTAGATGGTTCAGCAAGAGCTGATGATATTGCTGACCACCTGAACATAAAAATAGAAACTGAGGATTTTGATTCTATTGCCGGATATGTAATCCATATTTTAGAGCATATCCCCCGCGAAAACGAAATTGCCTTTGACGATTATGCTTCATACAAAGTTATCAAAGTCACAAAAAACCGTATCGACAAACTTCTGATAAAACTGCATAATACAGAGACTTATAAAAACTAAAAATCAAACTAATCCCCTTCAGTGGTTATGATAAATCAATCACAACCAACCCGAGGGGATTTTTTTCGTTCGACTTACATAAATAAAGTCTTTTGATTGCTATCTTTCAAGCAGAATTTTGCCCTGACACGAGAAGTCAGGCCGCACGTCTTCTTTCATTTACACCGGAATTTTTATTAACTCTCTTTTTTCTTTCTTCTTTTTTATCGTCTTCCTGACTTCCTGATACTAAAAACATACTCATAAATACAAAAGCAGATAATATAGCCCCAAATCTGCCTGTAAACATTAAAAGAATAAAAGCAATAAGATAAGCTATTTGAAGTAAATCAACAAGTTCCTGATAATTTTTTGAAATAAATCTTAATAAAAGTCTCATGGTATTTCTCCTTTTCTTTATTTATCATTTGTCAGCATTCTAGCACATGGAGTGTCCGTTTTTTTGTACTTATGCGATTTTTTGTTCTTTATTTTTTAAAAAATAAGAAATATATCAATCATTAAATCAATATATTTCTTATCGAACATTTGTTTGTCTTTAATATATCATTCAATTCTTTTTGCGTCAAGTACTTTTTTTCTTATATTGGCATTTTTATTTAAATATTTTCAACTCAGATTCAGCTTCTTTACATCACACTCAACCAAAATAATAATCAAGCAGTAGCTTTACAACACCGTCATACGACATTTCCCCCAAAATATTTTCCTGTACATTCCAGCCGGTTTCCGCAGACTTTTCAGATATGCTTTTTAAATATTGTTCTGCAAATGAGCTCACCTGCTCTTCATATCTTTTTTCACTGTCTTCCCGTGCTTTTTTTATATCCTGAACCACCTTATCGCTTAAGGACAGTGAATTTTTATATCTTGCTTCCGCCTCTTCTTTCGTAAGTACCCGATAAAGATTGGAAATATATGCATTATTTACATAGCCGTACATTTCTAGCCACCCCGAATAATTTAAAAACACCTCGTTACTTTGCGTACATGCAATTATACTTAAAAATTCTGCTTCGTTTTCCTTATAGTATCCCTTATGATGAGCCTGTTCATGTGCATAAAGCACCGGATTATACAAATACGAACAATATCTGTTGCATGTAATCTCCATAGTGTACGGATAAGTAAAGCCTCCTATATCCATCCACCACAGAAAATCTGAACACAGTGCTTCCTTAACATCAGGATAGTATCCCCTCAATCTTACGTATTCATCAGATAACCCCACCATTGCATCTTTAACGCTTTCTTGAAAATCAGGGTCTGCTGAAAGTTCTCCGTTTTCATTTCTTTCTGCCTTCAATGCTGCGTTGTTCAAGCCATTAACTGCATACTCCCTTAACTTTTCAAGTTCATCTAATGAATAGCTTCCTTTTGGGTTTTCCTTTACAATAAGACATGTACTTCTAAAAGGTATTACCCAATTTAATATGTATATAAGTAATATGAAAGCCATAACCGCTGCATATGCTTTTATGACGGGTATTGCGATTCTGCTCTTTCCTTTTTTTGCAAGAAACGGCAGTGTTAATATCACTATAAAAAATACCAATGACAGTATTGCAAATATATACATAAGTACCTCACCCAAAGGAAAAGGAATAGGTGATGTTATATGTGCTCCTATATCTGCTATTATTACATAAACCGTATCTGAATAAAAATCACAGAATCTCTCTGACAGAGTTAATAAGCTGAAAATAATAATCAGTGAAACAACTGCTGACATATAACACCAATACATTCCGATTTTTAATTTTATCTTCTTTAATACATTCACATCTGTTTCCATCCTTACCTTTATTAACACGGATTTAGTATTTTCTCACATCAAATCCGATATTTTGCCGGGTTAAAATAAATCCGGACCGGATTCAGAATATAATTCTATGCAAATCTTTTTAGTTTATATCCTATGTACAAAACTTTTTCACCTTGTATCAAAAAGGATAATATAACTTTTCTGTAATCGCAATATGGAAATTTTAAAAAAAATGTGTATGTTTAAACTGCTTCTTGAATTTGGTTTGTAAATATGATATATAATAAAGGTTGATTTGATTTATTTTCTTTTCAGATCAAAATATAACTTGCATAATATAAAACATCAAGGAGGTAAACATGATAAAAAGATTTTTATCTGTTCTGGGTGAGTATAAAAAAAGTACCATTCTCACTCCGATAATGATGGTTGGTGAAGTCTGCTGCGAATGTATTATTCCTGTCTATACCGCTTCCCTCATCAATTCCATCCAACAGGGATGTAACATGACTACCATACTAAAATATGGTTTGCTTCTTTTAATTATGGCAATGCTTTCGCTGACTTTCGGCATCCTTTCCGGATGGTTCTGCGCCACCGCTTCAGCCGGCTTTGCAAAAAACCTTCGCAAAGAACTTTTCTACCGGGTACAGGACTTTTCATTCACAAATATTGACAGATTTTCAACATCATCACTTGTCACAAGACTTACCACTGACATATCAAACGTACAAAATGCCTTTATGATGATAATAAGAACAGCCGTGCGTGCCCCTCTCATGCTTATAGTTGCATTTATAATGGCAATAAAAATCGGTGGCAGCATTGCATGGATATTTGTTGCAGTTATACCGGTTCTCGGTTGTGCTCTTTTTACAATTATAAAGCTTTCAATGCCTGTATTTAAAAAGATTTTTAAAAAATACGATGCACTCAACAACTCCGTTCAGGAGAACATAAAAGGAATGAGAGTCGTTAAAAGCTTTGTTCGTGAAGAATATGAAAAAGAGAAATTTGGGAAAGCCTCTGCCGAAGTACGCAATGACTTCTGTAAAGCCGAAACCATTCTTGCATTCAATTCCCCAATAATGAATTTCTGCATTTACGTTTCCTTAATTCTTATCTCATTCCTATCTTCCAAAATAATAATAAGCAGTAATGCCATAACTATGGGAGTGGGCAACCTCACAAGCCTTATCACTTACTCCATGCAGATTATGTCAAGTCTCATGATGCTTTCAATGATATTTGTAATGGTTACCCTTGCCGGTGAATCTGCCAACAGAATAATGGAAGTTCTTAACGAAACCCCAACAATACATAATTCCGAATCCCCTGTAACGGAAGTTCCAGATGGCAGCATAAAATTTGAAAACGTAAGTTTCAAGTACTCAGAAAATGCTGAAAAAATGGCACTTAAAGATATTAACATTGACATCAAATCAGGCGAAACAATCGGTATTATTGGCGGAACCGGATCCAGTAAATCAACACTGATACAGCTCATATCAAGATTGTATGATACCACCGAAGGCTCTGTATATGTAGGAGGAATCAATGTTCGTGATTATGATATGAAAGTTCTCAGAGATCAGGTTTCTGTTGTTCTTCAGAAAAACATTCTTTTCTCCGGAACAATAAAAGAAAACCTGCGTTGGGGTAATAAAGATGCTGACGATACCGAGCTTAAAAGAATCTGTCGTCTTGCACAGGCACATGAATTTATTGAAGGTTTTCCTGACGGATATGATACATATATCGAACAGGGAGGCTCCAATGTTTCAGGCGGTCAGAAACAGCGTCTTTGTATTGCCCGTGCTCTTCTAAAGAAACCTAAGATACTTATCCTTGACGATTCAACCTCTGCCGTTGATACAAAAACTGATGCTCTTATCAGAAAGGCTCTTGCTGAAGAAATTCCTAACACAACAAAACTTATCATTGCCCAAAGAATTTCTTCCGTACTGGATGCTGATAAAATAATCGTTCTTGAAAACGGAACAGTCGACGGATTCGGAACACATAACGAGCTCTTAAAAAGCAATAAAATCTACAGGGAAGTTTATTATTCACAGAACAATGCGGGAGGTGATGATAATGGCTCCAAATAACATCAAACCGGGTCCGGGAAAAAATGTACCCGGCGGTAAAAAAATAAATATGAAAAGTCTTGGAAGAATTATTAAAATGCTCTTTAAGGACTATCCGCTTGCTTTAACCGTAACCGGAATATGCATCGTAATTTCAGCTATAATCGGTGTTCTTCCTTCTGTATTTATCGAGAAACTTACCCGATATATTGAAGACGGACTTTTAAACGGCTGGGATTCCGTAAGCCGTCAAATCATTTCAGCAGTCATCACCATGGCAATACTTTTTGTCATTGGTATAATTGCCGTCACCATTCAGGGACTTGTTATGGCCCGTGTCACACAAGGATTCCTTCACAATACCAGAACAAGAATGTTCAATTCCATGCAGAACCTTCCAGTAAGATATTTTGATACCAATACCCATGGCGATATAATGAGCCATTATACTAATGACGTTGATACTCTCCGCCAGCTTGTATCACAAGGTCTTCCTCAATTCTTTTCAGTTCTGCTTACCGTAATCGCTCTTATTTCCGTAATGCTTTATTACAGCATTGATTTAATGATTATAATTTTCATTGGAATTTTCTTAATGACAAAAGTAACAAAATCAATCGGCGGTAAATCAGCAAAGTATTTCATCAAACAACAGGAATCAATCGGTAAGGTTGAGGGATTTGTTGAAGAAATGATGAATGGTCAAAAAGTAGTAAAAGTATTCAATCATGAAGACGATTCAAAAAATGATTTCAATGAACTTAATGACAATCTCTTTAGGGACATTGAACTTGCAAACCGATACGGAAATATTTTCGGACCTATAATGAATAACATCGGAAATATTCTGTATGTGCTTACAGCATTTGCCGGCGGCTTCTTAATATGTTCCGGATTCAAAATCCCTAATATATCCATACAAAACATTATATCAGGAAATGTCGTCAGTGCCTCTCTTACCATTCCTGTCGTTGCATCGTATCTTGGTATGACAAAACAGTTCACCGGCTCAATCAATCAAATTTCGCATCAAATAAACTCTGTTGCCATGGCTCTTGCCGGAACAGAACGTATACTTGCTCTTACTGATCAAAAGCCTGAAACTGATGAAGGATATGTTACACTTGTAAACTGTCGTGAAAAAGATGGCGTAATTACAGAATGCAGTGAACATACCGGTATTTGGGCGTGGAAACATCCTCATCAGTCGGATGGTACAGTAACATATACTAAACTCACCGGCGATGTACGTTTTTTCGATGTGGATTTTGAATATGAACCCGGCAAACCCGTACTTCACAATGTTACTCTTTATGCAAAACCCGGTCAGAAAGTCGCATTTGTTGGTGCTACCGGAGCCGGAAAAACAACTATTACCAATCTTATAAATCGTTTCTATGATATTGCGGACGGCAAAATAAGATATGACAATATAAATATAAACAAAATACGCAAAGCGGATCTTAGACGAAGCCTTGGTATTGTACTTCAGGATGTTAACCTATTTACAGGAACCGTTATGGACAATATACGATACGGTAAACTTGATGCAAGTGATGAAGAATGTATTGCAGCTGCAAAACTTGCAAATGCACATGACTTCATAACCAGACTTCCAAATGGATACAACACACTACTTACATCAAACGGTGCAAATCTTTCACAAGGTCAAAGACAGCTTATAAGCATTGCACGAGCTGCCGTTGCAGATCCTCCTGTAATGATTCTCGATGAAGCAACCTCATCTATCGATACCAGAACAGAGGAACTTGTTTCAAAAGGAATGGACGCACTTATGAAAAACCGTACTGTTTTTGTGATTGCTCACCGTCTTTCAACTGTAAAAAACTCTGACGCAATTATGGTTCTTGACCACGGCCGTATAATTGAACGCGGAACACATGATGAACTTATAAATGCCAAAGGAACATATTACCAATTATATACCGGTGCATTTGAATTGGAATAAAATATTAGAGCGGCATATATGCCGCTCTAATATTTTACTGACTGTTTCTGCTTCGTGAGTTTAAAACTTTACTGTATAGTAAAAAAAATCTGCAATCACTTTCGATTGCAGATTTTTTTTATCTTTTAACATTCTCTTTTATATATTTAATAACCAAGTCTGATGCAATTCTGTGTTCTTTTATTCCGGGATGTAATCTTGAACCTACCGTGTCATCATTGGTCTCCGGAACCTGTATAAATGCAGTCTTCTCATCTCCTGATAATTCTTTAAACTGCTCAATACTCTCAAGCACCAACGGTTCTATCCCGTGTCCAAGCATACCGCATACCCAAACAATGTGAGCTTTTGGATTGTTATTTCTTAATATGTACAAAAATCTTACAGCTGCTGATATCCAAAGCTTTGCATCTTCCGGATTAAAACTTCCGTCATCTTCCATCCTCAATTCAAAAGTTTCTCCATTTTCACCTTTCCATGCGGGTGAACTGAATGCACTATAATCATTTGTCCCCAAATTAAGCACAACAACATCAGGCTGCCATGCCGAAAAATCATTTTCCATCATTGATCCACAAGCCTTCTGCTTGTCACCATCCATAAGACTGCATACCTTGGTATAATGCTCCGTAAGGCTGCTATAAGGGTTTGCATCATATCCGCACAACAATCCCCATCCGGACTGTGAGACTACCCTGTAATCGGCATTTAAAGCCTCTGCTGTTATATATGAATAACTGAATGAAGCTCCAAAGAACATTGATATCCAATCCAACTCAGGTTTTGCACCTACCGTACCCTCACCGGAGGTTATACTGTCTCCAATAAATTCCAGTTTCAATTCCCTTTCATAAACCGGATTAAAAATCCCATCCGTTTCCGCTGAAACTCCAAGAAAAACAGCTGATTTATCACCGCTCATTGCCTGAACTTCTTTAATTATCCTTACATTTTTTACAAGTTCCGGATTCATGTTTCTGTAACAATGTATAACGCTGTTTCCTTTTGGCAGCATTATTCTCTGAATAAATGCTCCATTAACATATACTGAACACCACTGTTCATAGCAGTCATAATCCGTATATACTTCCACATCAAACATGGAACCTGTCACATTAAATTCCATTGCAGAACCGGTCCAGAACAACACAACCGACCCGTCTTTTACTTCTTCTCCAACCCTATTATTGTTTACGATAGGAGCTGTTCTTCCATGTATCAAAGCCTTTCCGCTTCCACACAATTCCCTTAATGAATGTTTTTCCATAAACTTCTCCTTAGGTAAAATATACTATTTTTTCTTCCGGTTCATGTGAAGGATTCATTTCAGTACAGTATAAAACCGGTCCCTTTCCGCGATACTGTCTTACAAACTCAATCTTTATATCGGCTTCTACCGTATACCATCCTCTGTTAAGATAATCCGAAAGTTTTTTTCCTTTCGGAGGCTTACTCATAAAACCTATAAATGCAAGATCCTCTGCACAGCAGTTCATTGCCATTCTTCCCGGAATAAAGCATCCTTTAGGAAGTTTATCATTATAAAATACCATACCATTAAATCTGACCCTTTTCCCGTTATATTTAGACGGATTATCCATTGCATCCATATACCAGAGTCCAAAATCGTCATCTTCTATTACAATTACATCGGCATTAACATCAAAAGGCAGTTCTTCATCAATTTCCGAATCATCAACACCTTCAGCTGTTTCATAAATAATCTGTGCCTGTCTGTTGAGCGGCTTTATCGATCTTCTTATCTTAAGCTTATCCGTATTCTCATCTACTCTGTTTACAATTATGACGTCGCTGTATTTAACGTTTTCAGCAAAGAAGGATCTCATGTTATTGTAAAAATTCTGATATGTCTCTGCATCTATCAATGTAACGGTTTGAGCCATTGCCCAATTATCCGGAAATTCAAGATCAAAAAATTCTTCCGGCTTCCACATCCCATTATATTCCACTAAAACCATATCAGGTTTGTAGAAAGAATCAACCTGCTTAAGAAACTGAGGAGTAAGCTGTGATAGTTCTTCAACCGGAAGTATTGAAACATGTTTTTTTGCAAGACTTACCTCATCCAGTTCTTCTTCTCCTTCCTCACACAGCAGAATCAGTACATTTCCTGCTTTTGCGAACTGAGGATCCTTCATTGTTTCTGCAATAAATGTTGTTTTTCCGCTTTCAAGGAAACCATTAATTAAAAATACCGGCGTTTCCATTTTTCCTCCTAATCATCGGACAAACCCATGTCCCAGTGTTATAACTCAAAAAGCTCTGAAAGCTTATCCTCTTTTATTTTACTTCCGATTACACAAATCCTTCCTGTAACATCCGGCTTCCCATCTCTAATTTCATATTCGCCAGGTGTAAGGTCAAAATAAAGCCATGTTCCTTCCTCTGTCGGAACAAATCCCTTTGCTCGAAGTATAAAGCCGTAATCATCACATTCGGAAAGTTCTTCAAGAATATCATCAAGTTTTTCCCTGGAATACTTCTTAGGTGTTTCTTTTCCCCAACTCGTAAATACTTCATCAGCATGGT